>CAZFWR010000001.1:0-44905 GCA_964522615.1 uncultured Candidatus Saccharibacteria bacterium
AATATCAGCCTGATAAGCCTCTTTCCGGGAGCAGGGCTCAAGAAAATCTTCCACCACCCGAAAACTCCCTAGTTCATCTCTAATTTTATCCTTTTCTTCCCCTGTTTTCCGGTATTGAGGATTATAAAGAAAGGATTGTTCGTGGTTAAGCACTCCAATTGTCAGTCCCAAAAAATAGTAAATCTGACCCATCCAAACAGCGTCTCGGCGAGCTAAATAATCATTAACGGTAACAAGATGAACCCCCTTTCCAGCCGAAGCATTTAAAGCAATTGGCAAAGTAGCCGCTAGCGTTTTTCCTTCTCCAGTCTTCATCTCGATCACCTTCCCTTGGTGCAGAGCTATTCCCGCCTGGAGCTGGCAGTCAAAAGGCCTTTGCTGAAGCATCCTTCTCGCCACCTCCCTTGTCAGAGCAAAAGCCCCCGGAAGTTTTTGGTCTAAATCTCCGGCTTCCTTTTTCCAAAACTCGATTTTTTCCTTTAGTTTCTCTAAAGACAAATGAATCAGCCCTTCCTCCAGCTGATTAATTTTGTCAATTAAAGGTTGAATTTGTTTTAAATATTTTTGGTTAGGATCTCCTAAAAAACGAGTCAACCAAGACATAGCCAATACTTTAACGTCCAGAGCCTTTCAATCTTTTCCAGCGCCGCGCCCCTTTTTCTTCCTGGTCCAAACGTTTTTCCCGATAACGGCGCACTTCTCTAATTATTTTTTCCTGGACACTATCTAATAAGAGATAGAGGTCGCTTCCTCTCCCGTCAGCCATGATTTGCTGCCCAGAAAAATTCAGCTCCAAGCTTAATGTAAATTTTCCCCCTTCGTCGGCTTCTTCCAAGCGCTTCCCAATCTTATGATCATATATTTCTTCTCTCTCTACTGTCACCTTAGTTCTTATTGTTTCTTGCCAGCGTTTTTTCTTTTCTAATAAAAAAGGAGCCCCCTTCATCACTTTCTCTAATGATTTTTCTGCCGCCTGACGAAAACTAGGGCTTAATTCAAAATGAGGAGAATAAAATTTGATTAACATTTCTCTTTTTTAAAATAACACTTTCTTCCCAAAAAAGCAAACAGACCGGTTGGACCGGTCTGTTCTGACTTCTTTACTTAAACGAAAGGAAAACTACTCTTCGTCTTCAGAGTCCTCGTCATCCTTGTCATCATCGTCCTCTACTTCGGGAGTTTTTTCTACGTCGTCGTCAAATTCGTTAGTAACATCCATGGTAAATAATTAGGATTAAATCAAGAATAAGTAGCCGACTAACTACTTACCGAAGGGAAAACCCTCTCGCCCAAGAAACCTGGAGTCTCTAGGATTGCCATCTAGTTTAACGGGACTTTTTGTTTTGTCAAGTGTTTTTTCCTATTTCCAAAACCACAATTTCCTTTTCTAAGGAAATTCCGAACTGGCGCTTAACTCTCGTTTCAATTTCTTCTATCAAAGCAAGGACTTGGCCGCTTCGCGCCCGGCCCAGGTTAACAATAAAATTAGCGTGACGGGAAGAAACTTGAGCCTGGCCAATTTTTCTTCCCTTCAAACCCGCTTGTTCAATTAACCAACCCGCTGGAGCTAGAGCTGGATTCTTAAAAATACTGCCGGCCGAAGGAAAATTCAGGGGTTGTTTTCTTCTCGCTTCTAAATAATTAGCTATCCGGGCCTCTATCTCTTTTAAGGGAGCCGGGGTTAATTTTAAACTAGCTGAGGAAATAATTAGCTCTGGGTGTTTCTGAAAGATACTCCGGCGGTAGCCAAACTGGCAATCAGCCGGAGACAATTCTTGGAAGCTTAATGTCTCCTGGTTAAAAACCCTCACTTTCTCCAAAACCCCGCTAAGATATTCTTCTTTCGTTCCAGCATTGCCCCTAATCGCTCCGCCTAAAAGGCCGGGGATTCCGGCCGCCCATTCTAATTCTGACAATCCTCTTCCGCGAGCCTCTTCCACTAAAAAAGGAAGAGGGACTCCGGCTTCTGCCTTAACCCGATTCTTTTGCCAATTAACCTGCCCCAAAGATATTTTCACCACTAAACCCGGAAAGCCTTTATCGGGAATTAAAAGATTAGTCCCTCCACTCAAAACGAAAAGAGGGAGGCCTCTTTCTCTCGCTTTCTTGACTGTTGCTTCTAATTCTTCTTCAGAAAAAACCGAAGTAAAAAACCTTGCCCGTCCCCCAATTCGAAAACTAGTCAATGGCTTTAAAGAAACATTTCTCTTCCAGTCCTTAATCATCTTGAGAACAACTGCTTAATAATGTGTTGGCTTTCTCCCGCGTTCGGGGACCGAAAATCCCTGTCCCTTGAGTAAGCCCTAAGGGCTGAAGAATTTCTCCAGAGTACTTTTCCTGAAAACGTTTTACTGCCTCTTGGGTCAACGCTAGAAAATTACCCGTTACCAATCCCGCCGAATAGATTTCCTCTCCCTGGGCCCGAAGGAAAACCTGTAAGGCCCTTACCTCTTCTTCTTCCCCCCGGCCGAAGGAAAGATTGTTTTCCCAAGGCTGCCAAATCATTCCCTCCCGAGCTATTAAAAGACAAGCTAATTGAGCGCGCAAATCTTCAATCTGAACCTTTAATTGGCTGATAGTTTGCTGTAATTCTTCTTTCTTTCTTTCCTCAACCGCGGTTGGATTAGTGGTTACTTCCCAGAAAAAAGCATAAGGAGTTTCCCGGCCATTAAATCCGGAAACTTTGCTTTGGACAGAAGGAATAATGGTTAAAGAGTTAACCTCGGAACCGAAATTGGGAATTTCCAATCGGCCTTGCTGGCTAGTATCCAGCTCCAAGAAGACAGTATTAATTTCTCCGTTCTTCATTTCTAAGACATAAGGAAGCTGGAAAAGATTTTCCGAACTACCAATAAACCGCAAAGTTAAGTCCCCCTCCCCACCGATAAAACGAATCCACTTCCCGGCCCAATGTTTTGTCTGGTCGGTGGAAGAAAGACTACTTTTCCCGGTCAGAGGGAGAAAATAAGTTTTGGGCGTTACCCGAAGATTTTGGAGAGCGGAATCAAGATAACAATAGCGAGCATCAATCTGGCAATCATTAAGATAAGAAGCAATTGTCCAATCGGTAAAGACATCAGAAAAATTTGCCGCCCAATTATTTTTTTCCAGGGCCTCATCTAAGGCGGCAATTCCCGTTTGAGAAGAATGGAGAGAATCAACCAAAATCTCTATTCCATAATGCTCTACCAGATATTGGGTAAAAATATTCAGGGCTCCGTAATCTGCCTGCTCTTCCTGCCATTCCACTAAAGAATCGTTAGGATAAGAGAGGAAAAGCTTTGCTCTTCGCTGTAAATTACTTCCTTCATAAATTTGGTCATAGCCCAAAAGAGTGGGAGTATATTCTGCTCGGGCTTCATTTAGCCAGACCTCTTCTACCACCCTCATCTTCCTATTCTTCTGGTTATAGGTCAGAAGATGAGTTAATTCGTGAGCCAATAAGCTCCGGACATAATTACTCGGCAGATAATCAGCGTTCAAATAAATCATTTCTCGCTCGTTAGAACTCGGGCTTTGCAATTTCTCATGTTCATCAAGCGGCCGGAAATAACCGCCGCTTTCCTCTTGCAGAGGATGGAAAAGGATAGTCAGGCGCAAATCATTATCTAGGCCCGGCTTCCATTCAGAACCATAAACAGAAGTTAAACCAGGATAAATTTTTTCGTCAAACTCCGCTCCTAAAGATTGTAAAAAAGTTTCATTCTTTTCCTGTTCCTCTGGGGAGAGCTCATTCTTCCACTCCTGGTCAACAATGAAGTAAGCATGCTGGGAGCGGTAGCTTAACTCGCCCAGAATTTCTTCCCTTCCCCTCTTGTCCATTGAAGAATCAACAAAAAAAGAAACCGCTTCTGGTTTCTCGGCAGCTAAAGCTGCGAAACTCGGCAGCCAAAGCCCCCAAATTCCTAAGATAAGAAAAAGAAAAATATTTTTCCGAAAATGTTTCATAACCAGGGCTCAAAACTTAATCTCCTTCACTATCATACCATAATAATGTTAATTCAACATAATAATGTTAAATTTAACATAATAATGCTAAATTCAACGAATTTTAAAAAAAACAAAAATGTTCCCCCCGGCTTGTTACCCGAAAGCAACAGCTCCAGAAGGAACATTGTCAGTCTAGCACCTCTTAAAATCTTGTCAAGAGTGCTCTGGGAGTTTGGGAGCAGCGACAGCCAAAATTGACTTGATGGCTACTACTAAACCAGCGGCGGCGATAAAGGAAACAAAATTATTGAGCATTAACTGAACAGTAACGGAAATTTCTTGGCTCAATAAGCTAATCTGCAAACCGCTCATTCCCACCAACAACAGAGCAACTACCGCTACTAAAAATTCGGTACTCTGTTCGCTGGTAATATTCAAAAATCCAACAATTAATCCTAGAACAAAGAGAACAATCGGAATCCAGGTAGCGTTGATGAACCCAGCCAAAATCGCCAGAATCAAGCCCAGAATAAAGGACCAGCGTCCAGCTTCTTTATAATTGTCTTTAGCCATATATCAGAAGAAAAATTAATTTCTAAAATCGACCTTTGTTTCAAAACTCTTTCTCCCCTTCTCTTTCCCCCTTGCCTTCCCCCGGAGAGACAGGTTCTGTTGTCAATTGTTCTTTCTCTTTTTTCCCTCGCCAACTGAAGGCCAGTAAAAAACCTCCTAAAACCAGACTGACAATCAAGCAACTAAGATACTGAAGACTAGAAAAAACCAAGTTTTGGCTGAGAACCATTCCCAAACCAAAACCGATCAATAAACTTCCCAAAACCCGAGTGAAAACTTGAAACATAACTTTTTACCAAACAAATAATTTGTCCTCTTTGGATTTTACTGTTTTTTCCATTCTTTAAAGACCATTTTTAGGGTATTGCCAATTAGGAAAATTGGTAGAAGCCCTTTAAATATTTTTTCCGCCCAGACGTCAATCATTTTACTTTTGTTATAATTTACTTTTTATTATTAATACAATTTGTATTATAACCTTTTTCCTTTTCCAAGGAAACCCCTAGGCCTCTTTCTTCTTTTCCGAAGAAACCGCCGTTGCTTCTTCTCCCTGCTTCACTGCCTCCTCTTTCTTCTCTGCTGTCTTCTCTTTCTTCTCTGCTGTCTTCTCTTTTTTCTCTGCTGTCTCCTCTTTTTTCTCCTGGCCTTCAGAGGCTACCGCTTTCGAAGCCGTTACTGGTTCTTCCGGCTGACTCTTCTTTCGGGCATGAACAGCTTTTTTCTTCCCGGATAAAATTCCTTCATCAATAAGCCAGTTATAAACTCGGTCGGTTGGTTGAGCCCCAACTGATAACCAATACTTAACTCTTTCCGCCTCTAATTTCCTTTCTTTTGTCAAAGGGTTCAGCCAGCCTAATTTTTCGAATCTTCCCCCTTGAGGAGGAGAATTTTTATCAACAACGACCAACCTAAAAAAAGGCTGATTCTTTTTACCGATTCTTTGGAAGCGAATTCTTAACATGATGATTTTTTAATTCTTAATTCTTAATTAAGGATTGGTTAGCCGCTATTATTAAAGCCTGGTTAGCGGCTTCTTCTTCCGCTTGCTGTTTCGAGGGTCCTTCACCTCGAGCAATAAGAGTTTTTCCTAGGTAAACCCCAACCTGAAACTGTTTAGCATGAGCTGGCCCAGATTCTGACAAAACCTCATAATGGGGAGTAAGTCCTAGTTCCCCTTGCGCTTTCTCTTGAAAAATAGTTTTCGCATTCTGGCCAGTACCCTCCGTGAGCATTTGAGGAAGATTCTTCAGAAGCCTATCATAAACAAATTTTCTGACAACTTCCAATCCCTGGTCAAGATAAAGGGCCCCGATAAAAGCCTCAAAAGTGTTAGCCAAACGATGTTTTCTCGCCTGGTGATTATTTTTTCTCTCTCCATGAGAAAACAAAAGCCAGGAATCGAAATCCAATTCCTCTGCCATAGAGGCTAAGGATTGAGTATTAACCAAAACTGCCCGCCATTGAGTCAACCACCCTTCCCGCTGCTGATAATGACGGTAAAGATACTCACTGACCACTAGCTCCAAAACTGCATCGCCCAGAAATTCCAATCTTTCATTATCCTTTAAAGGAAAATCCGTCTGCTCGTTCAAGAAAGAAGAATGAACAAAAGCTTGTATTAATAACTCGGGCCGATGAAATTTTATTTTCACCTTCTTCTCCAGTTCTAAAAATTTCTTTTCTTTAAAAAATAATTGGAGGCCTTTCATTTCTTTTCTTTTTTCACCTTCTTCACCTCTTCATAAACTGTTCCCAGCACCCCATTAATAAATTTTCCCGCTGTTTCTCCGCTGAAATCCTTCCCTAACTCAATGGCCTCGTTAATAGCCACCCGAGGAGGAACATTATGATACAAAAGTTCATAAAGCCCCAAGCGAAGAATATTGCGGTCTACCAGGCTCATACGCTCAATTGACCACTGGGGAGCTGCTTCTTGTAAAACTTTATCAATGGAAGAAAAATGATCCCTCACCCCCGAAAGGAGAGCCTGCAGAAACTGCCGGGCATCTCCTTCTAAAGCATAAGCGGCCATCTGCCGAGAAACAATCTTTCCGAATTGTTCCAAATCCCGGTGATAAAAATCCCATTCATACAATATCTGGACCGCCAGCAAACGCAATTGGTGACGAGACATCACAATTAAGTTATTAGGATAATAAAAATGTTTTCTATTGAATTATCAGAATAATTAGAGGGCTTCCTCTAACTTTTAACGAGAAAGTTTTTCCGGATTTAAATCTTCTTCTTTGGCCTTCGGTCGGTTTTTTATTTCCTTAGCCCTTTTCTTTCTTTCCTTTTTTCCTAGTTCTTTTAAAACATCAACAACTTCTCGGCCGTTATAATAACCACAGTAGGGACAAACAGCGTGAGGCAGTTTTAATTTACCGCATTGAGAGCAAACGATAAACCTCGGAGGCGAAAGACGAAGATTAGCTCTTCTTCGATCCCGCCTAGATTTGGTATGACTTTGTTTAGGAACTGGCATAATTAAAAAGCTTCTTCTACCTTAACAGAAATTATTTCCTTTGCCAATAGCTCTTGAAAGTTTGGCGATGAATACGACAAAAACCAAGGGTTTCCAGGGCTTGACAATGCTCTTTCGTCCCATATCCCTTGTGCCGTTTAAAATTGTAGACTGGGTAAAGAGAATGATAATGGACCATCCATCGGTCACGCCTCACTTTAGCAATAACAGAAGCAGCCGCCACCGAGAAAATCTTCTCATCCGCTTTAACTAAAGAACGTTGCTCTAATGGCCAAGAAATCGACAATCCGCCGTCTAAGATTAAGAAATCAACCGGGGATAATTTTCGCACGACTTGCTTAATGGCTCGCTCTATCGCTTTCACAATACCAACTTGGTCTATCACCCGGGCTGAAGAAGAAGCAGCCGCCCAAGAAAGACAGCTAGCCCGCGTCAATGGTGGATAAAGAGCTTCCCTTTGCCGGAAAGTTAGCTTTTTTGAATCCCGCACTTCCTTTAATTTCGGAGGAACTTTCTCCAGTCCGGGTTGAAGCAATACTCCGACCACTGTCACCGGCCCGGCCAAAGCTCCCCGGCCAACTTCATCAATGCCTACCACTCTTTGGTATCCCTGGCGCCATAAACTTTTCTCTAAACGCAAATCGGGTTTCACAAATGGTTTGTAAAATTCTGTAAACTGGATTATAATAATCCATAGGATTCTTAAAAGCCTGTAAACAGGATTATAATAACCCGTAGGGTTCTTAAAAGTCTGTAAACAGAATTATAATAATCCATAGGATTCTCCTCTTTCTATTATACATTAAAAGCTTTAAAAATTAAGGGTTTTAAATAAAAAATGAAAGTAGCTCCTATTCAAACTGAACTTGATCCTCAAAAAGTCGTTGCTCAAGGAGCGATAGAAACAATAATTAGAAAAGCTGAAGCTACTGGGCAGCCAGCCAATTTTTCTCACCGGATCATTCCCTCTGTCCATCTCACTAATCGAAAAATAGAAACTAGCCTCAATTTTCAGGGAGCTACTATTCTTGGTCCGGTTGCTTTCCGAGAAGTAGTTATCAACGGCGACCTCAATCTCCAGGAAACCATTATCAAAGGAGCCCTTTACCTGGAAGGAAGCATTATTCGGGGCTCTTTCAATCTCCAGCAAGCAGTGGTCCGGGGGGTTATTAATTTGGTCGGAGCCCAGATTAAAGGAAACCTTAACGGCCAACAGTTGACCAATAGCGGTTTTATCAGCTTAGCTAAGGCTCAAATCGGAAAAAATCTAAACCTGCAGGGGATAAGGATTGAAGACGCTGATTACGAAGGATTAATTATTCGGGGAAATCTTTATCTGCGCGGCATTATTCTCAATGGAGCCCTTCATCTGGAAAAAGCAAGCGTTAGCGGTTCGGTTGATCTCGTTCAGGCTTTAATTCTTGGAACAGCAGATCTGACCGGCATCTCTATTAAGGATTATCTTATTCTTCGCCAAGCTTCTCTAGAAAACGGGTTAGTGCTTGAAGGCGCTCGCTACCGGGAATTGGTAAAATGAAGGGACGATTCACCCATCTTCACGTCCATTCTCACTACAGTCTTCTCGACGGCCTGCCCAAAATCGGGGAACTCCTAGATCGGGCCAAAAGTTTAGAAATGGATAGCGTCGCTTTAACCGACCATGGAAATCTCTATGGTCTTATTGAGTTTTATCAAAAAGCCCGACAAAAAGGCATCAAACCTATCTTCGGTTGCGAGGTTTATGTTGCCCCCCGCCGCCGGGACCAAAAAGAGCCAGCCGCCGATAAAAAAGCTTACCATCTTACCCTTCTAGCCGAAAATAATACCGGTTATCAAAATCTAGTCCAGCTAATTACCAAAGCTAATTTAGAGGGATTTTACTATCATCCTCGAGTAGACGAAGAGCTTTTGGCTCAACATCACTCGGGCTTAATCGCTCTCTCCGGCTGCCTCCAGGGAAAAATCCCTCGCTTAATTCTTACCCGCCGTTTGGAGGAAGCCAAAAAAACGGCTAAAAAATACCAGAAAATCTTTGGTCCGAATAATTTTTATCTGGAAATCCAACCTCATCTTCATCTCGAGCAGCAAACAGAAGTTAATCAAACCCTTATCGCCTTTTCTCAAGAATTGGGCATTCCTCTAGTGGGGACCAATGACGTTCATTATTTAAAATCGGAAGACGCGGAGGCTCAAGACATTCTCATGCTGATTAACACCAAGCAAAACATTGATACTCCTAATCGCCGCACGATGCTCGGAGAAAACTTCTCTCTTCTCTCTCCGCAGGAGATGATTTCCCTTTTAAAAGAAACTCCGGAAGCAGTTGAAAATACTAACCGCATTGCCGACCGATGCCAGGTTAACCTAGAATTGGGGAAAATTAAACTTCCTTCTTTTCCTCTTCCCAACAACCAAACCGCTGATGAATATTTGACCGGCCTTTGCCGAAAAGGCATCAAGGAAAAGTATGGTCGAGCTAGTAAGGCAATAGAAAACCGCCTCCAGCAGGAACTAGCCGTTATTAAGCAGATGAAATTTGCTTCTTACTTCCTTATCGTCCAAGATTTTGTCCACTGGGCGAAAGCAAAGCATATTGTTGTTGGCCCCGGGAGGGGAAGCGCCCCTGGTTCCCTGGTCTCCTATTTACTAGATATCACTTCCATCGACCCCCTAAAGTATAATCTCCTTTTTGAAAGATTTCTTAATCCGGACCGCATTTCCATGCCAGATATTGACCTGGACTTTACCGACCGCCGCCGAGACGAAGTGCTGAGATACGTTACCCAGAAATACGGAACTGATCACGTTGCCCAAATTATTACCTTCGGTACAATGGCTGCCCGCGGAGCTATCCGGGACGTAGGAAGAGTTCTTCACTATCCTTATATCTTCTGCGACAAAATCGCCAAAGCTATCCCGATGAATCTTTCTCTCCAAAAATCCCTCCAAAGCGTTGGAGAATTGAAACGACGCTACGAAGAAGAAGAAAAAGTCCGCCGCTTAATAGATCTCGCCCAAAAACTAGAAGGAACAGCCCGCCACGCTTCCACCCATGCTTGTGGCGTAGTGATTTCAGACGCCCCCCTTACCGGAATAGTCCCCCTTCAGCATCCTCCCCAGGACAAGGGACAAACCATCACTCAATATGAAATGGGGTCTATTGAAGCTCTTGGCCTTTTAAAAATGGACTTCCTCGGCCTTAAAAACTTAACCACTATTGAAGACGCTCTCCATTATATCTACGCTGTTCAAAAGAAGAATATTGATATCGAGAAAATTCCTCTCAATGATAAAAAAACTTATCAACTTTTGCAGCAAGGAAAAACAACCGGGGTTTTCCAACTAGAAAGCAACGGGATGAAAACTTATCTTCAGCAACTCAAACCGACTAAATTTGAAGATATTATTGCCATGGTTGCTCTCTATCGTCCGGGACCGATGCAGTTTATCCCCCAATATATCAAGCGCAAGCAGGGTCAAGAAAAGTCTTCCTATCTTCATCCTAAATTAAAACCAATTTTGGAAAACACTTATGGTATCGCTGTTTATCAAGAACAGATTATGCAAATCGCCCATCACCTGGCTGGTTTCAGCCTTTCAGAAGCTGACGTTCTCCGAAAAGCTATCGGGAAAAAGAATAAGAAACTCCTGATTGACCAAAAAAGCAGATTTCTAAAGGGAACAGAAGAAAATAAAATTCCAAAGGAAGCTGCCCAAAAAATTTGGGCCTGGATTATCCCTTTTGCCCGCTATAGTTTCAATCTTGCCCATGCCGCTTCTTATGCTACTATTGCCTATCAGACCGCTTATCTCAAGGCCAATTACCCTCTGGAATTCATGGCCGCTCTTTTAACCTCTCACCAGGGAGATAATGACAAAATTTCCTTCTTGATTCGGGAATGCGAAGAAATGAAAATTCCCGTTCTTCCTCCGGACATCAACCAAAGCTTCCGTAATTTTTCTGTTGTCCCTCGAGAAAAGAAAATCCGCTTTGGCCTTTCAGCTATTAAAAACGTTGGACAGAAGATTGTTGTTGATATTCTCCAAGAAAGAAAGGAGAATGGTTCTTTCCAATCATTTGAAGACTTTCTAGAGCGTACTGCTTCTTTGAGTTTAGAAAAGAAAACACTAGAAAGCTTAGCTGAAGCTGGAGCTTTTGACCGATTAATTGAAAGAGAAAAAATCATTAATAACTTAGCTCGTATTCTGGCCTTTCTTCATGACCTCCGAGAACAGAAAAAATCTCATCAGCAGAGCCTTTTCCAAGCTTCTGATTCTAAACCCCGCCTCCATTTGCCCAACGGAAATACCACTCCCTTAAAAATGAAGCTTGAATGGGAAAAGAAGCTTTTAGGTCTTTATGTTAGCGCTCATCCCTTAGACGAATTTAAGAAGATTTTCCGCCAAGAAACGACACCTATCCGGGAAATAATAACCGGCTCTTGGAAAAGAGGCCAGGCTCGGATTGGCGGAATTATTGTTCGGATTACAAAAATTCTTACCCGAAACCAGCAACAAATGATTTTTGCTGAATTGGAAGACCAAAGCGGCCGCATTGAAGTTATTGTTTTTCCCAATACTCTTGAACAGTACCCCTCTCTTTTCAAAGAAAACAAGATTCTCATTGTTCAAGGGCAAGTAAGCCATCGAGATAACCAACCAAAATTAATTTGTAATTTGGCCGAAGAAATTATCTCCCAAGAAAATTATGAATAAGACCGAAAACAAAATAGAAATTAAACGTCATTCTTTAGCTCACCTTCTGGCTATGGCCGTTTTAAATCTTTATCCGGAAGTCAAATTAGGCATGGGCCCAGCTATTGAAAGCGGTTTTTACTACGACTTCAGCTTAGTTCAAAAGCTCACTCCGGACGATTTGCCAAAAATTGAAAAAAAGATGCGGGAAATAATCAAAAAAGGCATTGCCTTCAAACAAAAAAAACTATCTAGGAAAGAAGCCGTTTCTCTTTTTCAGAACCAGCCCTATAAATTAGAAATCCTCCAGAATCTTCCCGAAGAAGAAGTCAGCCTTTACCAAAGTGGAGATTTTATTGACCTCTGCCGCGGACCGCATATCTCCTCCACTAAAGAAATTGACCCTTCCTCCTTTAAGCTTAGCCGGGTAGCGGGGGCTTACTGGAAAGGGGATGAGAAAAATCCTATGCTTCAGAGAATTTATGGCTTAGCTTTTTCTACAACTGAAGAACTAAAAAATCATCTCCGCCAATTAGAAGAAGCCCAAAGGAGAGACCATCGCCGATTGGGTTCTCAATTGGATCTTTTCCATATCGACCCAAAAGTTGGGCCCGGCCTTGTTCTTTGGCACCCGGCTGGAGCAACCTTAAAAAGAATCGTCGAGAATTATGTCCTGGATGAATATCTTAAAAACGGCTATCAATTGGTCAGTACTCCCCATATCGCTAAGATAAATCTCTGGGAAACTTCCGGCCATGCCAATTTCTATCAAGAAAGCATGTTTCCTCCTTTCCACCTGGCAGAAAAAAAGGGAGAAGAAAAAGAAGATTACCAGCTGAAACCGATGAACTGCCCTTTCCATATTCTTATTTATCAAAACCAAAGTAAAAGCTACCGAGACCTTCCTCTGCGCTACACCGAATTAGGAACAGTTTACCGTTATGAAAAATCAGGAACTCTCCACGGACTAACTCGCGTCCGGGGTTTTACCCAAGACGACGCTCATATTTGGTGCCGGGCCGACCAATTAGAGGCAGAACTAAAACAAGTTCTCCATTTTGCCCTCAAAATTTTTCAAACTTTCGACTTCCGGGAATATGATATTTACCTTTCTACTCGGCCAGCTAAATATATTGGCAGTGAAGAATCTTGGGAATTAGCCACCGATGCCTTAAAGAAAGCTCTGGTTGCCACGAAGGTGAATTATTCTCTTGACCAAGAAGGAGGAGTATTCTACGGGCCAAAAATTGATATTAAAATAAAAGATTCTATCGGCCGTTCTTGGCAGTGTTCTACCATCCAAGTGGATTTCAATCTCCCAGAAAAATTTGATCTCTCTTTTATTAACGCCCGGGGAGAAAAAGAAAGACCAATCATGATTCACCGGGCCCTGTTGGGCAGTATGGAAAGATTCCTGGGTGTTCTCTTGGAAAACTGCGCCGGGGACCTCCCCTTGTGGTTAGCCCCCACTCAATTGATGATTCTTCCGGTAAGTGAAAAATACCAAAAAGAAGCAAAAGAAATATTTTCTCAATTTGCCGCCCAGGGTTTTCGCTGCCAATTAAACGATAAGGAGGAAACAGTTAGCAAGAGAATTCGCGAGGGAGAATTGAAAAAGATTCCCTACTTAGTCGTTATTGGAGAGAAGGAGGTCCAAAACCAAACCTTGACTGTTCGCCAAAGAGGAAAAAAGGAATTGGTGGAAACTTCTTTTAGTCAGCTGCAAAAAACAATGAAAACTTTAATCCAAGAAAGAAAATGAAGAGATGAAATACTTTTTCACTGTTTTTGGCTGCCAAATGAATTACGCCGATACAGAAAGAATGATTACTGTGCTTGAGACTTTAGGATACAAACCAGCTTCTACTCTTAACGAAGCTGATTTGTTTATTGTCAATATGTGTTCCGTGAGGCAATCAGCCGTTGATAGAGTCTACGGACTAGTTCCCAAAATAAACCAGCAGAAGAAAACCAATCCGCGCTTTCGGAGTATTCTCACCGGTTGCCTTCTTCCATCAGACAGAAGAAAACTCCGCTCTGCTTTTGACTTTATTTTAGAAACTCAATCTCTTTCCCTCTGGCCAGAAAAATTAGGGTTTTCTGGAAAAAATTTTTCTTTTTGCCATTATTCTCAAATCCAACCAGCTTATCAATCTTCTTTCACTGCTTTTGTCCCCATTATGACCGGTTGTAATTATCAATGCAGTTACTGCGTCGTCCCCTCCACCCGGCACCGGGAATATTATCGGCCAACTGGAGAAATCCTAGAAGAGATCCAAGCCTTGGCAGAAAAGAATTACCAGGAAATCTGGCTCCTGGGCCAAAATGTTAATCACTATTCATCAACTTTCCATTCTCAACCGGTTGATTTTAACAAACTTTTAAAACTTATTGAAAATATTAAAGGGAATTTTTGGCTTTACTTTACCTCTCCTTATCCCAGCGATTTTACCGATGATTTAATTACTACTCTTGCCCAGTCGAAAAAACTTGCCCCTTATTTAAATCTTCCCCTCCAGTCCGGAAACGACGCCGTCTTAAAAAAGATGAACCGGCGTTACTCGGTAAAAGAATATATTTCTCTAGTAGAAAAGGTCAGAAAAGTCTTTCAGCAATTTCGGAGTGGATTAGAAAAATACCCGACCATCTCCACCGATATCATCGTTGGTTTTCCAGGAGAAACAATATCTGCTTTTCAACAAACACTTAAAATCTTCAAGCAGTTAAAATTTGACGCTGCTCATATCGCCTCTTTCTCTCCTCGCCCTCGGACAGCCGCTCTTCTTTTCAAAAATCAAATAGAAACAGCCGAAAAAGAAAGAAGAAAGAAAGAGCTAACCAAGGTTCTCCGTCAAACCGCTCTGGAGAATAATCAAAGATATCTCCAGCAAACCATTCCCCTCTTGGTGAAAACAGCCAATCCTCAAAAGAATTTTCTCCTAGGGAGGTCTTTCTCTTATAAAACCGTAAAGATTCTCGGAGAAAGTTCCTTCTCGCTTATCGGACAAAAAGTCAAAGTAAAAATTAAAAAAATCGGCCCATGGCAGTTAGAAGGAAAAATTCTTTACTCTTGAGAAATCTAGACCGCAAATTAGTAGTTATTCTCGGCCCAACCGCTGCCGGCAAGAGCCAATTAGCAGTCAAATTAGCCAAGGACTTTCAGGGAGAAATTGTCTCGGCTGATTCTCGACAAATTTATAAAGGATTAGATATTGGCACAGGAAAAATAAGGCCCGAGGAAATGGAAGGAATTCCTCATCATCTCCTGGACATTGTTTCGCCCAAAGAACAGTTTGATGTCGTCCAATATCAAGAGAAAGCTTATCAAGCCATTGAATCAATTCTCCAAAGAAACCATCTTCCTTTTCTCGTCGGCGGCTCCCCTTTTTATCTTGAAGCAGTCATTAAGGGCTGGCAGTTTCTTCCGGCTAAAGCCGATCCTGCTCTCCGGGAGAAATTGTCTTCCCAGCCATTAGAAAAACTATTAAAAGTTCTAGCTGACCTTGACCCTCTTTACTTCCAAAAAGTGGAAAAAACCAATAAAAGAAGAATTATCCGGGCGATTGAAATTGCTTCCCAATTAGGGAATATTCCTCCCCGAGAAAATCATCCTCGTTTTCAAACTTTAGTTCTTGGTTTACGAATCCCCTTTCCCCGATTAAAAAAGCAAATTGCCCAGCGTCAGGAAAAACTCTTCCGCCAGGGAATGATTGAAGAAACAGCTAAACTTCATCGGCAGGGCCTTTCCTGGAAAAGATTAGAAGAATTCGGCCTGGAATATCAATGGGTTAGCTATTATCTTCAGGGAAAAGAAACTGAAGAAGAAATGAAGAAAAAACTGCAGCGAGCTGTAGAAAAATTTGCCAAGCGGCAGTTGACTTGGTTCAAAAAAAATCCCAATATTCATTGGGTCCAGCGAGCAAGCCAAGGGCAAAACCTGATTCAGCAATTTCTAGAAAAGCCCTAGGGCGATTGCAGAAATTGCTGCAGTTTTTCTCTCGCCGCCCGGGGATCAATTTGTCCTCGGGTTTCCTGCATTAATTGGCCAAGTAAAAATTGGAGCGCTTTCTCTTTCCCCTGATGATAATCTTTTACGGCCGGCGCATTCTCAGCTATTATTTTCCGCACCAATCGTTCCACCTCTTCTTCCCCTCCAATTTGCTCTAGTCCTTCTTCATCCATCACTTGAGAAGGATCAGCTCCTTTCTCAAACATGATTTTGAGAATCCTTTTCGCTAAAGGAGAAGAAACCTTCTTTTGAAAAATGAGAATTATCAATTCAGCAAAATTCTCCGGGGTTACCAGCGCTTTTCTTCCAACATAGCCTTCCAATTCTCCCTGGAAATCAGTTAAAAGATAGTTGATCAATAGGGCTCGCAGTCGAGAATACTTAGCCGAAGGAATATTTTCTACTTTTGCCCAATCCTTAAGTTCGCTTTCCGCTTTCTCAAAAAAAGAAGCCAGGAAAGTGTTTCTAATTAAAGTTTCTCCTTCAGTTTCAGAAAGTTGATATTCTTTCTCAAATCTCTTTCTCTTCTCGGCGGGTAATTCAGGAATTTCCTGGCGAATTTCTTCCACCCAGGCCGGCTCTAAAGCAAAAGCAGGCAAATCGGGTTCTGGGAAATAACGATAATCAGCCGCTCCTTCTTTAATTCGCTGAAAAACCGTTTGAGAGCCATCCCACCCTCTCGTTTCCTGGACCACTTTCTCTCCTTTCTCAAGGATAGCCTTCTGCCTAATAATTTCGTAGTCAACCGCCTTCTTCGCCGCTCGGAAGGAATTAAGGTTTTTAATCTCGACCTTCGTTCCCGAGAGTAATTCCTCGCCCTCTCTAATCAAAGAAATATTAACCTCGACCCGCATTTGTCCTTTCTCCATATCCGCTTCAGAAACCCCTAAATAACGAAGCGTTAATTGAAATTCTTTGGCAAATTCTCTGACCTCCTCTCCCGTTCTTAAATCAGGCTCCGTTACCATTTCCATTAAAGGAATGCCAGCTCTGTTAAAGTCCGCCAAAGCGGATTGTTCTTTCGGCAAATGAACAAGCCGGCCCGTGTCTTCCTCCAGGTGAATACGGGTAATGCGAATCTTTCTTCCTTGAATTTCCAACCAGCCTTTCTGGGCCAAGGGCTGATCATATTGAGAAATTTGATATCCTTTAGGCAGATCTGGATAAAAATAATTCTTCCGATCAAATTTCGTCCATTGAGGTATTTGACAATGAAAAGCTAGTCCTGTCTTAATAACTTTCTTGACCGCTTCTTGGTTAATAGTCGGTAAAGAACCGGGATGACCCAAACAAACCTCGCAAACATTAACATTGGGAACAGTTTCTTCTGGACCATTCCGGCAAGAGCAGAACATCTTTGATTCCGTTTTTAATTGAGCGTGAATTTCTAAACCGATGATGGCTTGCCAGTGTTGAACCATAAACCAAAAAGTAAAATTGCGTGTTTATATAACTCTGTTTAAGCTTATTTCTGAGAAAACTGTTAAGTTTTTGAAGAAACAAGGTTCTGACTGCTAAAGGTAGTTATGGTTCTTATTTTATCAGGAATTCGTAAATTTTACTAATATGTCAATGCAGAAAGGGGAACCTCTGGTACGTAACCATTGATTCCCCTATAGGTGCTTGGCGAGCTTGCTAGCCAAGACTGGCGAGCCTTTTAAAAAGCTCGAAAGTTCTGTGGATTTCCTCCTTTATGTCTGTCAGAAAATCCTTCGGAACTTCTGCCTTACGAAGAAACAATTCAGTCTCGCAAAGCTTACTGCGACGAGACAGAAGTGCGTTCAGAAGATCATGCGCTTCTTGCGGAGTTATCTCCATCGTCAGTGACTCGCTTACCTCCTTTTCCTTCATCGGCATCTCGCTCACCTCTTTTTTACCCTTCGGGCTTATAGCCTTGATGGGTTAGATTGAAACGAGAATTAAAAGTTCTGATTTTTTTTAAGGGCTCTTAATTCTCGCTTCAACGCTGTTTAAGGAACTTTACTCCTCTTACTTATTCTAACAAACATATTATATTATGGTATTAAAGATTTGTCAAGAGGCAAAGGTAATATTGACCTATTGCCTAACCAGGTTAAGTAATAACCCAAAGCGGTTGAGGTTTAACCTCAACCGACTAACAATCGGAAGTTGGACTTCCGATTGTTGATTCTGGAGCCCGGGAGAGGAGTTGGACCCCCAACCTTCGCTTTACAAAAGCGGTGCTCTGCCAATTGAGCTACCCGGGCGCTATTTTGAAAATTTATCCCAGTAATCCTGCTTAAGCTGCCTTTTTTTCTCTTTTGCCTTTCGGGAAAAAAATAAAATCTTTTCCCGCCCTATTTGTTTCGACCGATTAAGAAAAGAAAGCTTTCCAGAAAAAGAAGTCCCGGAAGAATTGACGAGAAGAGGAATTTTACTCGCCAAGATAGCTGTTATTCCCACTAAGCTAGCGGCTAATAAAGAGTGAGCGAAGATAAAAAAAGAGGAACTCATAACTGATAAGATATATTCTAAGAAGATATATATGTTCTGACAATATATGTTCTGACAATATAAGTTTAAATTTCCAGGCGGACAAATTCTCCAATTTTTATTTTTTCCCCTAATTTAGAAATTGTTTCTTCTAATAATTGAGCGATCGTTTTCTCTGAATCTTTTACCCAAGGCTGTTTCAAAAGAACCACCTCTTTCTGCCATTTATTCAACCTTCCGGCCATAATCTGTTCCAACGCTTCTTTGGGCTTATCTGCTTTACTCAAGGCCTCTTGATAGATTTCTTTCTCTTTTTCTATCACCTCGGTTGGAATATCTTCTTCTTGAAGATAAAGCGGAGACATAGCAGCAATTTGTAAACAGACCTCGTGAGCTAATTTCTGAAATTCATCAGAACGAGCAACAAAATCGGTCTCACAATGAAGACTAACCATTACTCCCAGCCGATGGTTGGCGTGAAGATAGGTTTCTACCAGTCCAGCCTTTGTCTCCCGACCAGCCCTTTTTTGGGCGATTTCCTGCCCAGTTTTTCGAAGAACTTCTTTCGCCTTCTCTAAATCACCATCTGTTTCCTCTAAAGCCTTCTTACACTGCGCTAAAGAAATCCCTGTTTCTTCTCTTAATTGTTTAATTTGTCCAATGGTAACCATAAAATCTTGCTTTTACTCCTTCACTTCTTCTTGGGGAACTTGAGCTTGAGCCGCTTTAATCGTCTCTTGTACTTGCTGAAGAATAAACCGGGCGGAAGAAATAGCGTCATCATTGGCCGGAATAGGATAATCCGCTAATTCCGGGTTGGTATTGGTATCAACCAAGGCAATTACTTTAATTCCCCTCTTCTTGGCCTCTCTAGCCGCCAGGGAATTTTTGTCCGGATCTAGAATAAAGACAGCTGCCGGAAGATTTTTCATTTTTCTCAACCCGCCGAATTTTTCTTCCAGCTTTTGCTTCTCATTATCAAGAACCATCCTTTCTTTCTTGGAATATTTTCCCCACTCCCCTTTCTTTTCCTCCTCTTCCATCTTTTCCAATTGCTTAATGCGTTCGGTAATCACGGAAAAATTAGTAAGTGTTCCTCCAATCCAGCGCCGGCTAACATAGGGTTGTTGAGCATCTTCAGCCACTTCTTCAACTAATTCCTGGAACTGTACTTTTGTGCCCACTAAAAGGAGAAATTTATTCTGGAGGCAAATCTCTCCAATAAAAGTTAGGGCTTTTCTCAATCCTTCTACCGTTTTTTCCAAATCAATAAGGTGAACCGTTGATTTTATTCCCAAAATATAGGGCTCCATTTTCGGATGGAGCTTGGAAGTCCGGTGGCCAAAGCCCACTCCGGCCTTAGCCATTTCTTCTACAAGACTTTCAAAAGCCTTTCCTTCTTTCGGCAAATCAACAATGCTTTTCTTAGCCATAAATCAAAAAAATTACCAAATCTAAACTCTATTAACGATTGGTTTTTAAAGATAACATTTTTTTGGGGAAAAATCAAATCAATGAGATGGGAGGCAGTAAGCTTACCGCCTCCCTTAAGACCTCTTTTCTTACTATTCAGAGCTCTCCTCCTCCCCCTCGGCGAGTTGGGCCCGTAGAGCTTCCACCGCTTCTTCAAATTTCCCACCCCACAGATTTCCCCCAAAACGACGATGTGCTTGCTTAAGGACTTCAATGAACTCTGGAATATCAGCCGGCGGAACCCTGGAGCCTTCGGCGTAGAGGGTAACGATGACTGGAAAGTACGTTCCGGGGGACTTCTCCAGCAACTTCATCGCTACTTTGTGCACTGGAGCCCATTTCTCCGGTTTTTCCTTTACTGCCTTCTCCTTAGCCATTCTTCATTTCACCTCCTCTCTCTTCAAAGAGCATTGATATTATTACATTACAGCACATATCTAAAAAGATGCAAGGATTCGAATTGGGTCAAAGTGAAATAACTTGAATACGGCGAAAGGCTTGTTTTTTTTAAAAAGTTTGTTATCTTTAATTATTCATTATGAAAGACAAAATTCATCCAAAATACTATTCCGAAGCAAAAGTTTCTTGCAACTGCGGGAATACTTTTACTGTCGGCTCTACCAAGCCAGAAATCCATACCGAAATTTGTTTCCAGTGCCACCCTTTCTACACTGGCCAGGAAAAAATCATAGACCGCCAGGGACAAGTCCAGAAATTTAAGGAAAGACTGGCTAAAAAGGGAAAGAAGGGTTCAAAATGATTGACCCTCATCAGGTAATTATTGAAATTCGAGCAGGAGCTGGCGGCGAAGAAGCCGCCCTTTTTGCTCGGGACCTTTTTTTTGCCTACCAACGTTTCGCTCGGCAGAAATTATGGAAAGAAAAAATCCTTGACCTTCATCTAACCAATATTGGAGGTTATAAGAAAGTGGTTGTTCTTTTTCAGGGAGAAAATGCTTGGCCGATGATGCAATACGAAGGAGGAATCCATCGAGTCCAGCGTGTCCCGAAAACAGAAAAGGACGGGCGAATTCACACTTCTACCGTTAGTGTTGCCGTTCTTCCAGAAGACAAAGACCAGAAAATCCAATTTAACCCGGCAGATTTGAAGGTTACCTTCTGTAAATCGTCTGGGCCAGGAGGGCAAAATGTAAATAAAAGACAAACGGCTGTTCGGATTGTTCATCTTCCCTCGCAATTAACCGTCAGTTGCCAAAGTGAACGAGACCAGTTAAGAAATCGGGAAAACGCCCTTAAAATTCTCCGGGCCAAACTTTTACAATCCCGCCAAGAGGAAAAATCCCAAACAACCGGACAATTAAGAAAAGACCAAGTTGGACAGGCTGAAAGAGCCCAAAAAATTAGAACTTACAATTTTCAGAGAAATCAACTTAAAGACCACCGTCTAAAAAAATCGTGGTCTAATCTTGAAGAAATAATGGCCAAAGGAGAATGGGGATCGCTCGTCAAACAGTTGCAGAAAAAGTTTACCCCACCTCCTTCTCCCCGGGAGTAGTTTCGTCGGGTTCTGTCATTAACACTCCCCGAAATTGATCTAGATGCTCAAGAATTATTCCCGCCCCTCTAACCATAGCTGTTAGGGGGTCTTCTACTACTTTCACTGGCATTTTTACCTCTTGGGAAATAAGCCGGTCTAATCCTTTCAGGAGAGCTCCTCCTCCGCAAAGATAAATTCCATCAGACATAATATCCGATAGTAACTCCGGAGGGGTTTCTTCAATTGCTGCCTTAATAGCCTTAATAATAGCTTCTATTGAAGGATGGAGAGCCTGATAAATATCATCGCCGGAAACCATTACTTCTTCCGGTAAACCAGTGATAAAATTTCTCCCCCGAAGCGCCACTTCTGCTCTCTGCCGCTGAGGGAGAGCAGAACCAATTTGAATTTTGGCCAATTCCGCCGTTCTTTCACCGATAAAAAGATGGTATTTTTCCTGAATAAAACGTTGGACATCTTCATTAAATTTGTCTCCAGCAATCTTTAAACTTCTAGAAACAACGATTCCGCCGAGAGAGATAACTGCCACTTCAGTTGTTCCTCCGCCGACATCAACCACAAAATTCCCCCCGGCCTGACGAATGGGCAACTGCATGCCAATAGCCGAAGCTACTGGTTCTTCCACTAAAAAAGTGCGGTAGGCTCCAGCTCCCTGGGCTGCATCTTTCACTGCTCTGGCTTCAACGTCCGTTACCCCACAAGGGAGACCAATAATCACTCTTGGCCATATTCCAAAAAACTTTTCTTTCAGGCGTGTCTCCTGAATAAAATATTTCAAGAACTGTTCAGTGATTTCAAAATCAGAGACCACTCCCTTAACCAAAGGACGAACAACCCGAATATAAGCCGGCGTTCGGCCAATCATTTGCTGGGCTTCCCGTCCAACAGCTAAAATCTGGCCTGTTTTCTGATTAACCGCTACCGCTGAAGGTTCATTAATAATTACCCCTCTCCCGGAAACATAAACCAGGGAATTAGCCGTTCCCAGATCAATAGCCACATCTCTAAAAAGATACTTTTCTAATTTCTTAAACATTTTCTTTGTTATTATGAAGGAAGGAAAAAGCTTTAGAACAAGCCTATCAAATCTTTAAACGTTACCAAAAACATTAAGAGAATAAAGAAGGCGAAGAAGGCTCCGTTTAAATTCTCTTTCACTTTCACGCTAATGGGTTTTCCTCGCACTCCCTCTATCGCCAGGAAAACCAACCTCCCTCCGTCGAGAGCGGGTAAGGGAAGAATATTAAACAGACTAAGATAAACGGCTATCATGGCGACAAACTGAAGAAGATAGCCCCAACCCAACTGCAGAGTCTGCCCAATCATTTGCCCTAAGCCAATCGGGCCCACCAACTCTGCTCCGGGAACAGGCTGGTGATGTAACCACTGGGAAACAAACGTTGCCAGGGATAGAGGAATGGCAATTGTTTGGTTAATCGCAGCTAAAAAACCAGTAGCCGGGGCTTGCCACCAAGAATAATTTTTGACTTCCACCCGGGCAAAACTGATTCCAATAGCTCCCTCTCCTGGCGGCGGCGATTCCCGAGGAATTAAGGAAACCACCATCTCTCCCGCCGGCCTTTCCACCTGCAGCCTGACTTCCTCTCCGCGGTGCTGGTCAATAAAATTCGTAAAATCCTGAAGATGATTCACCGCTTTCATTTCTCCAGCTGTTCCCATCCCCGTCAGCCAGTCCCCAATCTTTAATCCTCCTTCCTCCGCCGGCGTTTCCGCCATTACCCCTGTCACCTGCAATCGAGCCTGAGGAGCTACCGCTTGGTCAGAAACAGCATAAGGAAGCCCCCAAATGCCAGCAACCAAGGCGAATAAAACAACCGCCGTCAGCCAATTAGCAGCTACTCCCGCCACGAGAACTAAAGCTTGCTGCCAAGCCGGGAAAAGGCTGAAGCCCTCCCCGTTTTTTTCTTCTCCCTGAATTCTGACAAAAGCGCCAAAAGGCAATAGATTTAAAGAAAAAAGCACTGACCCTATTTTCCAAGAAGCGAGACGCGGAGGCAAGCCAAGGCCAAATTCTTCAACCGGCATTTTAAGGGCTAGGGCAACCAGAAAATGGCCCAATTCGTGAATAACAATTAAGCCCACTAAACTAATTAAAGCAATGAGAATGGCAGCTAACATAAATTATCCTTCTTTAATCTCTTTCATCTTTTTTTCTTTCAGTTCCTCTATTCGTTCTTGATAATCCTGGACGATTTTATGGAACTCTTTCTTCAGTTTATATTTCTCGTCTTCGGAAATTTCTTTCTTTTGAAACTCCTCCTGAATTTTCCCCCAACCCTCATCCCACCAATGCCGAATTGTTTGCTTCGCCTCTTCCGCTTTTTCCTTAATTAAACGCGATAAGTCTTCTCGCCTTTCCACCGACAAAGCCGGAAGAGTAATGCGAATAACTTTTTGGTCAACTATTGGATTGAGATGAAGATCAGATTGAGAAATAGCCTTCTCAACAGGTATTAGATATTCCTCTACCCAAGGCTGGATTAAAATCTGGTTGGATTGAGGACAAGAAATAGAAGCCAATTGCTTCAAAGGGGTTTCCGTCCCCTCTAAATTAACCGGTAAATCTTCCACTAGAGCCGGGGTAGCTCGGGAAGCTCTAACTTGATTAAAAGATTTTTGAAGAAAAGTAATCACTTTTTCTAATTCCGGTTCAATTTGCTTGATTTCAAATAGCGGCATAGATTAAAGATTAATAAATAATTGGTTAAAGATTAATTTCTTATTAACATTGGTTGACCTTAAAAGACCTCTTGCCTCTCTTAAAGAGGAAAGAATATTAAATAATTCCAGCCAAGAATAATGGGCAGCCGAAGAAAAAAACGAGTCCTTCTTTTTTTTCTCCGCTTGCTGAAGAAGAAGATGATGATAAAGACCAAGCGCAGAGTGAAGAAATTTTTCAAGATCCATCTTGGCAAAATTCTTTTCCATCCAACTTAGTCTCGTCTTTAAATCGCCTCCGATTAGCGATTCTACTTCTTGCCAGAACTGAATTTCTGTCGGAATTTCCTTTTGATGCTCCAGCCAAAACTTAATTTTTCTAATTTTCCCCTCTCCCAAAAAAATGGTCTTTTCGATTTCTTGGTCTGCTAAGCCCCCTTTTTCCCTTAACCAATCCCGTCCTTCTTTGTAATTCATTTTCCCAAATCTTAAAATCTGACATCGGGAAAGAATAGTTTCTTTCAAACCTTCTAATTGCTGAACAAGCAGAATGAATACTACCCCTGGAGTGGGCTCTTCTAGGGTCTTCAGAAGAGCGTTTTGAGCATCTGGGGTCATTGCCTCCGCCGGATTAATAACCACTACCCGATACTTGGAGCCGGTTCCCAGCATTAACCAGCGGCGAATGCCTTGAATCTGTTCGATGAGAATTTTCTTTTTTCCTTCCTCCAGTTCTGTTAAGAGAAGATAAAAACGAGTTTTTCCTCCGGTCGGATTAAGCTGTTTTTCATACCAAAGAGCCATTTCCTTTTTTCCTATTCCCTCCTCTCCCAAAAAAAGATAGGCGTGGCTCATTCTTCCTCCCTGAAGAGTCCTCTCTAGAAATTTTTTTACTGCTCGGTGAGGTTCCATAAATCAAGTATTACTTTCCAAGCTTCGGCGGTAGAAATCCAAATGTTCTAAAACGACCCCGCCGCCTTTAATCACTGAAAGAAGAGGTTCTTCCGCTACAAAACAAGGAACCTGCACCTCTTTGGTAATCAGCTGGTCTAAGTTTTCCAGTAAACCCCCTCCCCCGCTAAGAATAATTCCTTTATTCATAATATCAGCTGACAATTCTGCTGGGGTTTGCCTTAAAACATCCTTCACTGACTGAATAATTTCTTCCAAAACATCCTTTATCGCTTCTTGAATCTCATTAGAAGAAATTTTAATATTGCGAGGAAGCCCGGAAAGAAAATCCCGCCCCTTCACTTCCAGGTGCTTTTCTTCTTTCGAGGGAAGAGCCGTCCCAATTTTCTTTTTAGCTTCTTCAACGCTTTGAAGCCCCAGAGCTAAATTGTACTTATTCTTAATGTAATAAATAATCGCTTCGTCCATGCGATCCCCTCCCACCCGAACCGAACTCGAGGAAACAATACCTCCAAGGGAAATAACGGCCACCTCAGAAGTTCCCCCGCCAATATCAATCACCATATGCCCGGAACAGGATTCAATTGGAATCCCGGCTCCGATAGCCGCTAAAATTGGTTCTTTCGCTAAATAAACTCTCTTCGCCCCTACGCTTAAGCCTGCTTTAACCACCGCCCTCCTTTCGGCAGAAGTAATGTCAGCCGGAACAGAAATAACTAACTCTGGCTTAAAGAAATGAAATTTCCCCAAGGCTGACTTAATAAAATGATAGAGCATTGCTTGAGTAACTCGATAGTCGGCAATCACTCCCTCTTGCAGGGGACGGTAAACCCGGATTGTTTCCGGTGTTCGCCCAATCATCTGGCGGGCGCTTTCTCCTACTGCTAAAACCTTATTATCCTGGGCAGAAACAGCCACCACCGATGGCTCATTAAGGATAATTTGCTTCTTAGGCACCCAAACTAAAGAATTAGCGGTTCCTAAGTCAATGGCGATTCTTTTCATCAACATTGAATTACAATTTAGTTCTCTTAATGTCTGCCCCTAAACTGCTTAATCTTTCTTCAATCTTTTCATAGCCGCGGTCAATCTGGCCAATATTGTCAATAATTGTTGTCCCAGAAGCTATGAGCCCAGCTAAAATCAAAGAAGCTCCGGCCCGAATATCACTGGATTCAATCCTCGCTCCTTGAAGGGAAGAAGGGCCAAAAACAAAAGCCCGATGAGGGTCAACCATTTCAATATCGGCTCCCATTTTCCGCAATTCATCAATATAGCGAAGACGGTTTTCATATAAGGGATCGTGAATTAAACTTTTCCCTTTTGCCCGGAGCAGTAAGGGGACAATAATCGGCAAGAGGTCGGTCGGAAAGCCGGGATAAGGTAGAGCCTGGAGCTTAACTTTTTTAATCTGCGGAGAATAGGAAACGCTTACTTCTTGCTCTTTGATTTTCAAATTTGCTCCCATCTCCTGCAATTTAGCTAAAAAAAGAGTTAGATGGTCGGGAATAATGCCTTCCACCACTACTTCTCCGGGAGTCAAAGCTCCAGCAGTAATAAGCGTCCCTGCTTCTAAAGGGTCAGGGATAAGGGAATGAGATACTCCTCGCAAGGACTCAACTCCCTCTACTCGAAAACTATGGCTTCCAATAATTTCGATCTTTGCTCCCATTTTTTTCAGCAAGCCAACTAAGTCCTGGACTTGAGGCTCTAAAGCTGCTCCCTGGATAAGTACTTCTCCGGGAGAAAGAACCGCAGCCAAAAGTAAATTTTCCGTAGCCGTAACACTAAATTCTGAAAGGACGATCTTTGACGTTTTTGAAGCTTCTTTCGTAAAGTGATAAAAATCATTCTGGAAAGTAACTTTTGCTCCCAGTTCCTCCAAGGCTCGTAAGTGGATGGCAATAGGACGAAGGCCGATCCGGTCCCCGCCCGGTCGAATCATCTTAAAAGACTTTAATCTTGCCAATAAGGCGCCAATAAAAAGAACTGATATTCTTGTCTGGCGCGCCTGGTCGAAATCCATTTTCTCCGGATTCAGGCCAGTCGTTTGCAATTCAACCTCTCTTTCTCCTTTCCACTCAACTCTCACCCCTAGGCTTTTCAAAACCTCAAGGGTATTCAAAACATCTTTGATCAAAGGAAGATTGCTAATCCGACAAGGCTCATCAGTTAATAAAGAAGCAATCAAAATCGGCCCGGCCGCATTTTTTGCTCCTCGGACTGCCACTCTTCCCGCCAGAGGACGTTGCCCTTGAATCAAGAAAACTTCTTTTCCCATATTCTGATAATAAACTAAAACTAGCCCTTTCGCAAGGTTAAAATCTTAACTAAAGGAATCTCTATTTATTCTCTGCCCGGAGGTTTTTCTCATAAGCTTTGATTCTTTCTTTAAACTTATCCCAGTAAACCGGTTCGGATTCA
Organism: uncultured Candidatus Saccharibacteria bacterium; assembly: GCA_964522615.1. Classification (GTDB taxonomy): domain Bacteria; phylum Patescibacteriota; class Minisyncoccia; order Minisyncoccales; family UBA1441; genus CAYLQR01. The sequence continues at coordinate 27,153 of CAZFWR010000001.1, forward strand.
ATCATAGAGCAAATATCTTTATAGGGGCAGTAACGGCATTGAGGATTGCTCGGCCAGTACGGGAGTCGAGCGGGAATCAAATTCTGATCAATCTCTTGGCGGAGAACAGACAAATCTTCCAAGAGAGATTGGCAAAGCCCCTGGTCATAATCAAGGGAATATTCCTTTAGCGCTTGAGTGTCCTTATTAACATAAAGCAGGATTCCTTTAACAATTTGGAAAAAATGAAGATAAAGCTGGAGCTGGTTCTGGTGGTCTGGCTTCGGCTCTTTCAGAACCTGGAAACCGTTCCGATTGATACTCTTGATATCTAAAATATAGTGCTCTCCCTTGATTGCCAAAAGAGCATCTGCTCGACCGGAAATCATCTCTTGAGAAGGAATGTTGACCTCTTCCCCTTCTAGAACTCCTCTTTCCTTTAAAGCTTTAAGGATCAAACGGTGAATATAATTACCGTGGTCAAATAAACGAAGAATCCTTGGTTCCAATTCCGGATGGGGAGCTTGTTTAAATTTAAAAAAGATAAACCGATGGCATTTTCCGGCATCAGTAACATAAAAACGAGTTTGCTTCCGAGAATGTTCCTGTTCTCGATAAAACTGATCAATAATTTCTTTTAGCATAAGATGAAATCAGATTAACACAAAATGTGATTTATTCATAGTTTTTGTTATTTCTTCGCTTCTCGAACCATTGACAAATAGCTAATATCAGTTATGATTTAGGCGTTCGTTCATTATATAAGGGAGGTTCCAAAATGGAAAACCGGGAAAAGCAGATGAAAGAATTGGATAAAATCGATAACTCGATAAAGAGACGATTTTCGGTTTTACTACTCGTGCTCATAGCGGCAGGATTCGTCGCCATAATAGCCGGAGTAGTTACCACTGTTTTCCATCCGTAAGAAGGAGGTTCCAAAATGGAAAGTCAAGCAGAAAAAGAAGAAGGAAAGCAACTAGAAGAATTGGAGAAGAAGATAAGAACAATAAGGAGACAACTTGGGGGTATCAAGTGCACAGGGTCAGGAATAATAGTGCTCGCAATAGGGCTAGTAGTCCGCCCCCAGTCGCAGGTTGCTTTTCGAAGTCTCTTTGGCTTGGCGGTGGCATGTGCTCTTGTCGCCGGCATATTCCTGTGGCACTACCGATGAAGACTTCCTCTCTCCGCTCATTAGCAGAAACTAGAAGAGGTCCCGAGTATCAAACTTGGAGCCTCTTTCTCAATAATATAATTAGAAATACTTTATCTTTTCTTCCATTGGGCCGCCCGCCGAGCTCGTTTCAGCCCATATTTCTTTCTTTCTCTCATCCGCGGATCTCGGCTGAGATAACTGGCTGATTTAAGCTGGGCTCTTAACTCTGGATCAAATTTTATCAAAGCCCGGCTAATACCGAGACGAATCGCTTCCGCTTGCGACCGAAAACCCCCACCCTGAACTAAAATTGTTCCCTCAAATTGATTCTCCATTCCCAGCTCTTTAAAAGGAGCAAGAACAATTTCCCGAAGAATCAACTGGGTAAAATATTCCTGCCAATCTTTTCCATTAACCTCAATAACACCCTTTTTCCCGGAATAAAGCCTTACCCGAGCTCGAGCTGTTTTCCGACGCCCGATAGCCGCATAGTATTTTTTTCCTTTGGCCGCTTTCATTATGATTCAAATTTCAATTTCTTAATTCGTTGGGCGCGAAGTTTATTCTTGGGCAGCATATTCCAAACCGCTTTTTTTAAAACCTCTTCCGGCTTTTTGTCCATCAGTTCTCCTAATCCTATGTGCTTTAACCCTCCGAGGTAGCCAGTATGATGATAATATATTTTCTGCTCTCTTTTCTTCCCGGTAATCTTCATCTGGCTAACGTTTTTTACCACCACCTCTTCTCCCTTATCTTGGTAGGGCAGATAATCTGTCCGGTGCTTTCCCTGAAGAATAACGGCTATTTGAGTAGCTAAACGTCCCAACGACTGATCCTGGGCATTAAAAGAATGAATCTTTTCTGTCATTTTACCAATTCAATAAAGGCCATTTCCGCCCCATCTGAAGACCGGGGGCCAAGTTTAATAATCCGCGTGCAACCTCCGGCTCTTTTCTCATAACGCGGCCGCAGTTCTTGCTGAAGCTTCTTCCTGACTGCTTCCGGAAGCACCCCCTGCAAAAACCGGAGGGAGGCTAAATTATCTTTCTTCGCTTTAGTAATCAGCCTTTCTGCTAAAGGAGCAACCTCTTTGGCCCGGGCTAAAGTAGTTTTAATCCTCTCCTCTAAAAACAGGGAGGCCGCTAAATTTTCCCGGAAAGCCTTATTACGTCCTTTATGAGAAAAATGTCTTGCTTTCTTAGCCATTTTTTTTAATCTTTTCTAAGCTGAAGATGAAACTTTTTCAATCCCTGCTCTATTTCCTTTACCCCCTTTTCCCCCAAACCTTCCAAAGCTAAAAGTTTTTCTCGACTCTTGGCAACCAACCCCGCTACTGTCTTGAAATGGCCGTCTAGAAGAACCTTTTTTAGCCTCGGAGACCAGTCTAGGTCCTCAATCTTGGAGTTTTTTCCTACCACCAGTTTTTTCTTCTTCTGGGGTTTTCCCTTCTTCTGGAGTTTTTCTTTTTTCTGGGACTTTTCTTTTTTCTCCGAAACTATTTTTTCTTCCTCCTGGAGATAGTTTCCAAAAATAGCTAGATGCTCTTGCAAAATTGCTATCGCCTGGCTTAAAGCTTCACTAGGAGAAATAGTCCCGTCAGTAGCAATTCCCAAAAGCAAGCGGTCAAAGTCCGTTCGTTTGCCAACCCTCATCTTTTCTGCTTGGTAAAAAACTTTTTCTACTGGAGAAAAGAGACTGTCTATAAGAATTTCTCCGATCGCCGCCTTCTCCTCTTCCCTTTGCTCCACTGATTGATAGCCAACTCCTTTTTCAATCCTTAATCTTCCAACCAGTTTTGCTTTCTGGCTCGTAAGAGTAGCTAATCTTTGTTCCGGATTGGTAATTTTTACTTGGGAAGGAAGAGAAAGATCTTTTCCGCAGGATTCTTTCTTTCCCTTAATTTCGAAATGCCCTTCCTGCGGCTCATCGCTAGTAACTTTAAATCTTAACTTTTTAAAATTAAGAATAATCTGGACAACGTCTTCTTGAATTCCCGGTATAGTAGAAAATTCATGAGGAACGCCTTCAATTTGCAAGCTAGTTACAGCGGCTCCTTCCAGGGAAGAAAGGAGAATTCTCCGCAGAGTATTCCCCAAAGTTGCCCCGTAACCGGGATAAAGCCCTTCTATTTCGAAAGTGGCCTGATGACCTTCTTGAGAAATAATTTTAATGGATTGAGGTAAAGGTATCATAATATCAACGAGAATAAAATTCAAAAATAGTAAGAATATTAGCCGGGGGATTAACTTCTTCTAAAGTTGGCCAACGTAAAATCCCTCCTTCTAACCCTTGGGGGTTAATCTCCAACCAAGTAGAACCTTCCTTTTTCTTCAGCCTTTCCCCTACTTCTTGGAAAAGAGCCATTTTCTTGCTCTTTTCTCTCACCGCTATTTTAACCCCCGGTTTCAGCTGATAGGAAGGCCGGTCAACTTTTTTTCCATTAACCAAGAAATGCCCGTGGCTGACCAATTGTCTCGCCCGTCCCCGAGAATCAGCCAACCCCAGCCGGTAAACAATATTATCCAGCCGACCTTCTAATTCCTGGATGAGAAACTGGTCTCGGTTTCCTTGGGAGGGACGCCTTAAAGCTTTATCAATATAACGGTGGAACTGTTTTTCTTTCAAGCCGTAAAAAAATCTCAGCTTTTGCTTTTCGGCTAACTGACGTCCGTATTCAGAAACCTTTCTTCTTCTTTTATCATTCCTTCTTGTATTAGAAGATTTTCGCGCCAATGGACACTTAGCCGTAAAACACTTATCTCCTTTCAAGAAGAGTTTTTGGTCAAAGCGCCGACAAATTTTACACTGGTTATTTCTCATACTAATTGCTATTAAGAGGCTTTCTTAAGACTCATAATCGCTATTAAGAGGCTTTCTTAAGACTCATAATCGCTATTAAGAGGCTTTCCTAAGACTCATAATTTTTAGACCCTTCTTGGCCGAGGAGGCCGAACCCCACCATGAGGAAAAGGAGTTCTATCTTTAATACTATCCATTTCTACTCCCCGAGCCCCTAAAGACCTGACAGCCGATTCTCGCCCCTTGCCCATTCCCTTGATGATAACTTCAACTCTGCTAATCTTCAGATTTTGGATAACATCCGCTATCGCTTCCGCTACCTTAGAAGCGGCATAAGAAGTCGCTTTTTTCGTTCCTTTAAAACCGATGTTCCCGGCAGTCTTCATTGCCAAAACATTGCCTTGGGAATCACAAAGGGAAATCCGGGTATTATTATAAGAAGAGTTAATATAGATAACCGCTTTTTCTATTCCCGCCTTAAACTTAACCGTCTGGCTCTTACCCATTGCCTTCTCCACTTCCCGCCCTTCTTTCAGAACTTCTTCCGTTGTTTTTTTAATTACTTTTTTCTTCCCCATGAAATTATTTCGCCGTGGGCGCCTTCCGGCGGCCAGAACCAGCCGTTCGCCGAACATTTCCCCTAACGGTCCGGCTATTGCTTTTTGTCCTCTGCCCCCGCACCGGTAAGTTGCTTTTATGACGCTGCCCCCGCCAGCAATTAATCAGTTTCAAACGTTTAATATTAGCTAGCACCTCCTGCCTCAATCTGCCCTCTACTTTGTATTCCTTCTTGATAATTTCCTGAATTTTCTTTACTTCTTCAGCAGATAAATCTTTCATTCTCTTCGCCAAATTAATTTTGGCCTTAGCTAAAATATCCCGGCTTGAAACTCGTCCGATCCCAAAAACAGCAGTTAGTCCAATTTCGACTTTTTTATTATCGGGAATAGCTATCCCGCTTATCCTAGCCATAATTATCCTTGTCTTTGTTTATATTTTTATCCTTGTCTTTGTTTATGTTTCGGATTCTTGCAAATAACATAGATCCGCCCTTTCCGCCGAACTATTTTACAGTCTTTGCACATTTTTTTTACTGAAGAGCGAACTTTCATATTATAATTATATTAGAATATCTCTTCTTAGAATATATTATAGGCGATAAATAATTCTTCCCCGACTCTGGTCATAGGGGCTCAATTCTAGCAATACTTTATCTCCAGGCAGAACACGAATATGGCGTTTTCTAACCCGACCGGCGAGGTGAGCGATTATTTCCTCTCCTTCTTCCAATTTAACCCGAAAAGTGGTACTAGGCAAGGACTCAAGAACTATTCCCTGCCGCTGCCATTGTTTTCTGTCTTTAACCATTAAGAAAATTAAAAGAAAAACAAGGACTTAACTGGAGACAACCAGCTTCCTTAGAGATAAGATAACCGATATTTTCCACTTCGTCAATAGTCAAGATAAACTTCAATCTGAATTTTAGAAAGCCCAGTCGGAATTTTCCTCGCCCAAAAAGGATGGAGGCTTCCCCGCACTTCTTCTAACTGGGGAAAATATTCCTGAATGGCAGTTTTCGCTTCGGTTACTGTTTTTCCAGCCACCAGCTTTTTCAAATCCTCTTCTCCAAAAAGAGAGTAAACTTTAGCCGTCACTTTGAGATTACAATCAATAATCTTTTGATCAAAATTTGCGGCCAGAGGATAATAAGTAACCATTAAGCTTTCTGGAACCATAGCTCTCTCTGAGCCAATCTTCGCCTGGATTTCCTTTTCCATTAGGTCTAAAACCTGGACCTCCGGAAAAGTCAAAACTTGGGAAGCAACCGAAAGATAGTAATCAAATTGCTCAACTTCTTCTCCGATGGCAACCGAAGACCCTTCCTCTTCCACTTCTTGTAAAAGAGCGGCCGGCAAGAAAACAAAGTCCGGTCCTGCTTTTTCTTTAAGGACTTGCTGGGAAACAGAAAAGAGTTGTTCTTTTAAAGATTCTCTGGCTATTTGCCAATCTTCTTCCGTTACTTGAGCTATCGTCGCCACTTCTCCTCCGGTTATACTTTCTGAAGATTCGGCGTAAATATGGTCGTAATAAACAGTTCCCGCCAACCCAGGAACGGAAAATTTGTCGGGAGTGATATTATAATCCGGCCCCTCTTCCATTGCTACCACTTTTGTTATCACCATACTAGGAATCAATTTTCCTCCTTCCCATTGAGCTGCTGGCAGATAAATTTTCTCCGGAGATTGAAAATACTTACCGGAGCCAGAAAGGAATCTTGTTGACGCGCGGAGAGTAATCGCCTCTGCTGGCTGATAAGCGTTATAAACCTTTATCATCCCTTCCGCTTTCTGTCCCCGAACTACTTGGCCAGTCGCCTGAAAGATATCTTGGCCTTTTTGAGAATCCACTAAAAATTTGCCCAGAATGGTACCTGGGTTGGCAAGGGATTCTGCATCTGCCGCCACCAAAATTTCTTTCTCCAAACTGACAATTTGCGTCTGGGGATAAACGGTCAAACGAAAAGAAGTAAAACCTAGCTGGTAAAGAAAACCGCTAAGAATCAAAAGAATGATAATACCCAAACTCACCGACCAAACAGAAAGTTTCTTTTTCTGGGGCTGATTTTTTTTCTTTGTTTTCTCCCTCTCTCCGGAACCTGCCTCTTGAGGGGGAATAATATCGCGAATAAGCTTAGCCATTATTTTCAATTTTAGCATTTTCTTTAAGAAAACAAAAGTTTCATTCTAAAACAGCTTTTATTCTTCTGATACCCGAACCCGAGGACTGCTCTTTAATAATCCGAAACTGTCCTAACTCCGCTAAAGAAGCTACATGCGGGCCGCCGCAAATTTCTCTGGAAATCACCTCTCCGCTTGACTCATCGAGAATGCTGTAAACAGATACCCGAGCCGGATATTGGGCTCCTTCCACAAATTGAGCTGTTTTTTTGGCCTCTGGAAGGCTCATTTCTTCCTGCTTTACCACTAAGCTTTTCTTAATCTTTTGATTAATCCATCTTTCCACCCCTTTCTTTTCTTCCTCCGTCAACGGCCGAGAAAAAGAAAAATCAAAACGCAATCTCTCCTTATCAATATCCGAACCCTTTTGTCTGACTTCCGGCCCCAGTAATTTTTGTAAAGCCGCTTGCAAAAGATGAGTAGCAGTATGCAGTCTGACTTTTAATTTTTCTTCTTGGGCGTTCTGAATCCCATGACCGCCAAATTTTTTCTCCCGTCCCTGCCGAGAAGCCTGTTGGTGTTCTTCCCAAGCTTGCTGAAATTCCCTTTCAGGGAATTGATAGCCGGTTTCAGCAATTTCTTCCGGAGATAAACCATAAGTGGCATAAAGATGAAAAATTTCTTCTCCAGAAAGTTTTTTTCGGCCCAATTTTTCTAATTCCTGCCAACCCTTTTGGGAAGCTTTCGCCAACCGTTTTCTTTCCTGAAAAATAACCGATTGGACTTTTTCTTCTTGACCCTGAAGATAAGGATAAACAGGAAAATATTTTTTCACTACCCATTGGACAGCTAGCGGCCAGTCTGCTTCTAAGAAGCCAATCTTTTCTCCGTTTTCCACCAAGCGGCGGATAACTCTTCTTAAAATATAGTTGCGGCCCAAATTGCTAGGCCGCACTCCGTCCGCCACTAAAAAGACAACTCCGCGAAAATGATCAGCTAGAATCCGATAGGAACGAGGAGCTTGAGCAAAACTTATCTTCCCTTTTTCTTCTAAAATCTTTAATAAACCAATTAATAAGTCTGTTTCAAAAATTGATTCTTTCTCTTCTAGGATCATTACCAAGCGCTCCAGGCCCAGGCCGGTGTCAATCCCTAATTCCGGCAAGTCTGATAACTTCCCTCCTTCTTGCTGAAGATAGCGGTCGAAAACTAGATTCCAGACTTCCAGAAAGCGGTGATTGAGGTCTTCAACCGATTGGGGAAAGGGAGAACCTGCCTTTACCTGATAATAGATTTCCGCTGTCGGGCCACAGGGACCTGATTTTCCGACCGGACCCCAAAAATTATCTTCTTGCCCCAAAGCGAGAATCTTTTTTTCGGGAATTCCTGCTTCAAGCAATACCGTTTTTGTTTCTTTATCAGCTGGCAAATTCTCACTGCCCCTGAAAAAGGTAAAAGCCATTTTCTCTTTGTCAAGATGGTACCCCTCAACCAAAAGTTCTAAGGCCCAAGCAATAGCCTCTTGCGAAAAATAATCTCCGAAACTAAAATTTCCCAGCATTTCAAAAAAAGTGAGGTGAGAAGCATCTCCTACCTGATCCAGATCGGAAGTGCGAAAACACCTTTGGCAGGAAACTACTCGGGAAGGATAAGGGCATTTCTTCCTTAAAAAACAAGATTTAAAAGGCTGCATGCCCGCCGTCGTCAGAAGAACACTAGAGTCAGGAGAAACCAGGGAATGAGAAGCTACTAATTGATGACCTCTTTCCTGAAAGAAATTAAGAAACTGTTGACGAATTTTTTCCGAAGTCAATTTAGTCATTTTTCAAATCCCGACGAAGGTCTTGCCAAAAACTCCCTAAAAGCTTTTCCATGCGCATTTCCAGACTCTTCCGTTCCCGGTCAAGTTGGCTTATCTTTCTCTGCCGCTGAGCCAGTTTTCTGTCCAAAGCCTTTTTCTCCCGGCGATTATCACTTTCCCCGCGCCTTAAACTTTCGCCTGCTCTTTTTTCTATCTCCCCCGTTCGCTGAAAACAATTTCTTTCCTCCGCTTCTAATTTCCTCTTTTCTCTAGTCCAGCGCCTTTCTTCCCTTTCTTGATTTTTCCGCTGATTTTCTTTTCGGGATAAAAGCTGATCCAAAGAACGCTGTTCTTGCTCTATTTCTTTTATTTCTCTTTCTTTTTCCCTCCGCTTTCTTCCAGCTGTCTCTATCTTTATTTTAATCTCCGCTAACTTTTTCCGGCCTCGAGTTCGCTCTTCCTCAAATTCCCTTTTGGTCTTTTCCTTTTCCCTTCGGAAAGAATCCCCCGCTCTCCTTTTGTTCCCCTCCAGAATAGTTTTTTCCCTTTTCCGTTCTTGAACATTTCTTCCCAATAATTCTCTCTCCTTCCTTATTCTCCCTATTTCTCCCTCCAAACCGCTTCTCTCTTGGGGGTTCGTCTCCCTGGCTTTTTGGCCCATTAGTTGCCTTTCCTCGCCTTCTTTTTGCCGAAGATCAGAAACAAGCCGAACTAAAGATTGTTCTAGACGACGCCCTTCCTCTAAAAGAGTATTGTCTTTCTCTCCTCTTTCCAGTTGGCGCCAAGCTTCAGCAAAACGATTTTCTAATTGAAACAATTCTTGTTGCTGGCGATTTCCCGCCATTAATAATTCTTTTTCTTCTTTCTCGTTCTCTACTAATTCCCTTTGCCTAGCCTGAAATTTTTTCTGAAGAAATAATTTTTTACCTAGGAGAGATTTAATTTTCTCCTCCTCCTGACGCTTTTTCTTTTCCTTTATTTCTTTCCCTCCCTTCTCCTTTTTGGCAGCTATTTCTTTTTGTTTTCTTTCCCAAGAGGCTAATTCCCGAGTTTTATCTGTTCTAATTTTTTTCTCCTGCTTTTCCCAGGCTCTTTTTCTCCTCTCTTCAGTTTCTTGCCAAACATCAATTTCCGCCAGTAATCTTTCTTTTTCCTGTTTATTAGCCCTTAATTGAGTCCGCAATTCTCGGGTTCTTTTTTGGCTTTCTTCTATATTAGACATTTGGTAAAACGGTCGGCTATCGCCGAAAAGGAGAATTAATAATAATTCCTCCGCCAACCACCTCTTCTCCCTGATAGATAACAGCCGATTGGCCAGGAGTAACGGCTTCTTGAGAAGACCGGCAAAGATGAAGGGAAAAATTTTTAGGGGTAATTACTCCCCGGCGGGGTTTAGCCTGGGAACGAATCTTAATCTGCCCAGAATAAGGAAAGGAAGGCTCTCTTCCCCGAATCCAATTAACCTCTTTTAAATAAAATTCTTCTCTCTCCAAATCTTTTTTCTTTTGAGAAACTAAGAGACGATTTTTTCTTATATCTTTGCCCACGACATAAAAAGGACCCCCGGCTAAGCCTATATCCTTCCTCTGGCCAAGAGTATAAAACCAAAGGCCGGAGTGCTGACCGAGTATTTTTCCTTCCGGGCCAATAATTGCCCCCGGTCTCTCCCCTAATTTTTCTTTTAAAAAATAGTTCATTCCTTGCTTAACAAAACAGAGGTCTTGACTAGCCGGACGAATAATTTTTTCCAACTGCCAGTTTTTAGCTAAATCCCTGACTTGAGACTGAAGATAATTCCCCAAGGGAAAAAGAAGATGGGCTAAATGTTCTTGGCTTAAAGTCCAAAGGAAATAAGACTGGTCTTTCTTTTTATCTTTGGCCCGCCAAAGCCGATATCTCCGAATTCTCCGGCTCTTTTTAGCATAATGGCCGCTAGCCACCCAAGAAAATCCCGCCGCCTGGGCCTTTTCTAAGAAGAGGCCCAGCTTAAGATGATGATTACAGAGAACACAGGGATTCGGAGTCCACCCTCTCCGGTAATCTTCCAAAGTTGGTTTAATTACCTCACGGAGAAAAACAGAGCGGAAATTAAAAACCCACAAAGGAAAATTCAATCTCCCGGCGACAGCTTGAGCGGCCAGCCGCCCTTTTTCCAGTTCCGGGTTATCGGCCAACTCCATAAAGGCCCCTTCGACTTGGAAACCCGATCTCTGGAGAAGACCAGCAACGACGGCCGAATCCGCTCCGCCGGAAAGGGCAACTAGAACTTTTTTCTTCTTCATTCTTTTTTAGCAAAACCTCACTTAGTAAAACGATCGGCTATGGCCGAAGCGGCATAAGATTCGGGTTTAATCTTGGCTTCAAAGCCGCTTCCACTAATAAGATTAACCACCTCTTTAATCATCGCCTGCGTTTCTTTATCTCCTCCAATATCAGCATGGATATAACGAAATTGACAAAGGGGCTGAAAATGCGCTCTTTCTAGAGCTTGGAATAATCTTTCTTTCAGGCTTAAAGCTACTTGGCAGGAAAGATAAACTTCTTGGAGGATACGGCTATGAATATCAAAAAACTTTTTTTCTTTCGGAGAAAAACTAACTTTCTGGACAAAAAATCTTCCTCCTCTTCCCAGATGCCTGACGACGATTACGACCGGAAAAACCGGAGTTTTCCCAGAAGAAGAATCGCAGCCAACAACAACATCATAATCCCCTTTTGCTTCTCGAGCAATATAAGCAATAATCTCTTCCACCACTTCTTCTAAGGTTAGTTCTCCTCGAGTAGGATTATAAAATTTACCCTGGCTCATAATAAAGTTGTTAAAATTTGCGGTCCCTGGGAAGTAACAGCTATCATCTGTTCAAAATGAGCAGTGAGAGAACCGTCAACCGAACGATAACTGAAGCCATCTTCTCCCAGTTCAATTTCGGTAGAACCAAGACTAACAATTGGCTCGATACAAATAACCAAACCGGGCTGAATTATCAAACCTTCGCCCTTCTTCCCAAAATTAAAAACGGTGGGGTCTTCGTGTAATTCTCGGCCGATGCCATGGCCGGTTAACTCCTTCACCACTCCCATGCCCTGCTGGACAACATAATCTTCAACGGCAAAACCAATATCTCCTAAATGATTGCCGGTCCGAGCGGCTTTTATTCCCCAATAAAGAGCTTCTCGGGTAACCGTTATTAATTTCTGGGTTAAAGGAGGAATGGGCCCCACTCCAATAGTAGTCGCTATATCCGCCTGGAATCCTCTATACTCTAAGCCTAAATCAAGAGAAAGAATATCACCGGATTGTAATTGATATTCTCCCGGCAATTGATGGACAGCCACTTCATTTACTGATGTACATAAAGCAGCTGGAAATCCTTCATAATTTTTAAAATTCGGCTTTCCGCCTTCAACAGTAATTAATTTCTCGGCTAATTGGTCTAATTCTTTGGTCTTCATCCCCGCTTTAACTTCATTCTGAAGTTTCTTCAAAATGCGAGCCAGCTTCCTTCCTGCTTCCCCCATCTTCCTTATTTCTTTTTCGCTCTTCAGCTGAATCATTCTAATTTCAAGGCTTTAACCAGGGCTTGATAAACATCCTTAATCGGAGGAAGGGCGTCAATTTCAATTAATAACCCCCGCCGGCGATAATCTTCAATAACAGGCAGAGTCTGCTTTCGGAACCAAGTCCATTTTTGATTTAAAGCAGTCAGAGTATCATCCTTTCTTTTTCTCCCTTCTTTTGCCAAGACACGTTTTTTGGATTCTCCATAATCAATATTAAAATAAACGACTCGGTATTGATTCATCCAGTCGTACCAGTCAAGCCCGGAATCAATAAGGCGAACCTCAAAAGGAGCGCGGGGGCTACCGTCAATAATCAAACCTGAAAATGGAGAAAAATTTTTCACTCTCTCCATTTCTTCTTCCCAAAGATCAGCCACTACCAAACTGGAAACCAGCCTCCCTTCTTTTAGGCATTCCTTTACTTTCTTTCCTGTAAAATCAATTTTTTTAGCCCTTTGGCGCAGCAAATCTCCACTCCCAATATAGGCAAAACCAAATTTCTCTATCAACCGCCTGGATTGGGTTCCCTTTCCGCCGCCGGAAGGCCCTAAAAAACTTAAAACAAGACTAGAAGCTTTCATAATTACTATTAAGAGGCTTTCTGAAGACTCATAATTACTATTAAGAGGATTTACCAAGACTCATATTCTCTAACTTTCATTTGGGCTTTGATCTGCCGCATTGTTTCCAAAACGACGCTCACCATAATTAAGAGAGCCGTCCCCCCGATTAAGAAAGCAAAACCGGTGAGTCCGGTGGTCCCCTGGATAAGAGAAGGCATCACGGCCACCAAACCGAGAAAAATGGCGCCGACAAATAAACAACGGTAGAGAATGGATTTTAATTGTTGGGTAGTGGGCTTTCCTGGCCGAATACCTGGAATAAATCCTCCTGCTTTTTGAAGATTATCGGCTATCTTTTCCGGATCAAAAGTAACTTGAGTATAGAAAAAGGCAAAACCAACCACTAAAAGAAAATAAGCAACGTTATAAAACCAAGGATTAGCTAAAAAAGCATTAAGACTATTGGTAATCGAGGCTCCCCAACTGCCCCAATTAGCCACTACCTGACCAGCCATCTGGGGAAACATCAGTAGAGCTAGGGCAAAAATAATGGGCATTACTCCAGCCGGATTCAAGGGAATAGGAAGATAGGTAGAAGTCCCGCCATACATTCGGGATCCCCGCACCCTCTTGGTGTAAGAAACTGGAACATTACGGCGAGCTTCATTCACTAAAACCACCAGAGCTATCATCACTAAAGCGATAACGAAAAAGAGAAAATAGGAACCGAGATGGGAAACATCCCAGCCTACCAACATCTGATTCAGATAAACCGGGGTTCGGGCTACAATTCCAGCAAAAATCAACAAAGAAACACCGTTGCCGATGCCCTGCTCGGTAATCAGCTCTCCCAGCCACATCAGTAAAAGGGCTCCGGCCGTAACTGTTGCTAAATAAGCAACCAGCATCGAAGTAGAAAAAGCGCTAATCACTCCCTGGTGCTGAAGCAAGCTTAACATCGCATATCCCTGTAAAACAGCCAGAGGAGCCGTCAACCACCGTCCATACTGATTGAATTTCTTCTTACCCGCTTCTCCTTCTTCTTTGTAAAGCTTTTCCAAAGCAGGAAAAATCATTGTTGCCAGTTGAAGGGCAATGACAGCGGTAATATAAGGACCCAGGCCCAGCATCACTACCGAAAACTGGGAAAGGGCTCCGCCGCTGAAGACATTCAGCAGACCGAGCATTTGACTTTGACTGAAAAATTCTTCTAGTTGAGTTGTGTCCACTCCTGGAACGGGAATATTAGCCAAAAGCCGAAAACAAGCCATAACCGCTAAAACAAAAATTATCTTTTTCCGGAGAGCTTTGTTTTTCCAAAGATTAATAAGAGTTTGCCCAAACATAATTTATTTTTTAATCTTGCCTCCTACTTTCTCTACTTTTTCCCGAGCCGCTTGAGAAAGGCGGCAGTTCTCAAAAGTTAAGGCTTCCTTTACTTCTCCAGAAGACAAAATCTTCACTATCTTTTTCTTTCCCGAAGGGAAAGAAAGAAGCCCTTTTTCCTTTAAAGTTTGGGGGTTAACTACCTCCCCGGTAGTGAACTTCTTGACCACCTCCTTTAGTTGAAGAGCGGTCGTCTCCTTACAAGAAGAACGAAAGCCGATTCCTTTCAATTTCGGATAACGCTTAATCAAAGGACGAATTGAAGGTTCAAAATTTGCCCCCGATCGGGATTTTTGGCCTTTAATCCCCCGGCCGGAGTAAGTTCCTTTTTTACCTCCTCGACCGACACGTTTTTTAGTCGGACGAGATTGCTTGGATTTTATCTGATTTAGCTGCATAGTCTTTTAATTGTTGAAAAGCATCAAGAGTTGCCCGGGCGATATTCAAGCTGTTTTTAGAACGAGAAAGGACTTTGGCCGAAAGAGATTCCACCCCGGCCAATTGGCAGAGGACTCGGACCGTTGCTCCCGCTGACAAACCCCCTCCGGCCTTAGGCCGAAAAAGAATCCGGGAAGCCCCTGCTTTGCCAGTCACGGAACAGGAAATCGTTCCCTTATTTATAGGAACAACAAAGAGGGTCTTTTCTGCCAGCCGCTTTGCTTTGCTAATCGCTTCCCGAACACTAAGGCCTTTCGCCACTCCTAGGCCCACCCGGCCTTTTTGGTCACCGACAACCACCACTGCCCGAAATCTTAGCCGCCTTCCCCCCGCCGCTACTCGAGTCACCCGGTTTAAGTCCAAAACGTGAGATTCCAACTCATTGACATTTTTAGTTCTTGGTTTCATCAACTTAAAATTTTAAACCTTCTGCCCGAGCCGCCGTCGCTAAAGTTTTCACCCGACCGTGATAAGAATACCCGGCTCTATCAAAAACTATTTCTTTAATTCCTTGCTCTTTTGCTTTCTGGGCAATTTTCTTTCCCACCTCCGTTGCTTTTTCTGTCTTCGTCCCTTTTTTCACCGATAAATCAGAGGCAGAGCCTAAAATCTTCTTTTCGGTATCATCAACCAGCTGGGCATAAATATGAACCGAAGAACGAAATACCACCAACCTTGGCCGCTCTTTTGTTCCTTTCATTCTGGCCGTAATCCTCCGATGTCTTCTTTTTCTCAAAGTTAAAACTCGATTAGTCATTTTTTTTTGATTATTGGCTAACCATTCCAGCTTTCTTTCCTTCTTTTCTTCGGATCTCCTCTCCCAAATAGTGAATCCCCTTTCCTTTATAAGGTTCGGGAGGACGAATGGCTCTAATGCGAGCCGCCGCTTCTCCCACTTTATCCTTGCGAATACCAGCCACAACAATTTTATTCTCTTCAATCTTAAATTCAATCCCTTCTTTTGGCTGAACAACGACTGGATGGGAAAAACCAACCTCTAAGACAAGCTTTTCTTCTTCCATCTTCGCTCGATAACCAACTCCGCTTAATTCTAAGGTTTTTTCCCAACCCTTAGTCACCCCCTGAATATCGTTCGCTAATAAGGAACGGAATAATCCCTGGAAAGCGCTTGCTTGCTTGCTTGCTTGCTTCACCTTAACCAAGGCTTCTTGACCCTGAATTTCAATCTTTACCTCTGGCCTTATCTCCCGGCTAATGCTTCCCCGAGGGCCTTTAACCTCCATTTTCCCTGCTCCCTCTTTAATTTCTACCCCCTCCGGCAAAGGAATGGGCTTTTTCCCAATACGGCTCATGATTAAATTTACCAAACTCTCATAATTACTTCTCCTCCCGAGACCTTTCTTTTCGCTTCGTCCCCTGACAACAAGCCAAGAGGGGTAGAAAGAATCAGCAGGCCCTTATCTCTTCTAATGTCCCGAGGGGAAAGATAAAGACGGCGGCCAGGTTTAGAAATTCTCTTAAAACCAGTGATAGCTGGCTGGTCATCAAAATACTGGAGAACTAATCCTAACCTGGCTTTCGCCCCCAATCCTCTTTTCTTCACCTCCCGCAAATAATTATTGTTCTTGAGCATTTTCGCCAGGGTTAATTTCATTTTGGAAAATGGCAACCAAACCACCGGCTGCTTGACTGCCTGGGCATTCAGAATCTGATTGAGCATATCGCTTAAGGGATCGTTAACCATAGTAATTTTTACCAGCTGCTTTTTCTCACTCCGGGAATTTTCCCTTCTTGAGCTAATTCTTTAAAACAAATTCGGCAAAGGCCGAAGTCTCGCATATACCCTCGCCTCCGGCCGCAGCGGGAACAACGGTTTACCTGCTGGGTAGGATATTTGGGCGTCTTTTGACTTTTAACAACTTTTGATTTTTTAGCCATTTTCTTTTTCTTTTTTCCAAGGAAAACCAAGCAAGGTTAACAATCTTTTGGCTTCTTCCCGGTTTTTACTCGTTGTCACCACCGTTACCGCTAGCCCGAAAGAGCGCCTTTCCTCTTCAGCCGCCATTTCCGGAAAAGCTAATTGCTCTTCAAACCCAAGGGTAAGATTTCCCTCCTGGTCTAGAGACTGAGGATTTACGCCCCGGAAATCTCTTGTCCGGGGAAGAGTTAAATAGATAATCCTTTCCAAAAAATCATTCATCCGGGAACCCCGCAGAGTCACCTGGTAGCCAACCGGTGTCCCCGCTCGCAAATGGAAGCCGGCAATAGATTTTTTCGCCTTCCTTTGAGCCGGCTTTTGGCCAGTGATTAAAGCCAAATCTCTTTCCATTTCCTGAAGAACCTTTTCTTTCTTTTCCTTATTCGCTTCTCCCAGTAATTTGGCGTAACTAGTATTAACAACTATTTTTTCCACTCTCGGGACAGCTAAATCGTTGTCAAAATGCAATTCCTTCTTCAGGATGGGAATAATTTCTTTTTGATATTTCTCGTTTAATCTTAACATACCTTTGAATAATTCCTAATCAATCACTTGCTGACATTTTTGGCAAACTCTTACCATTTTCTCCCCCTTCTCTCCCCGGCTAATGCGGGTTGGCTGGTGGCAATGGGGACAAATAAGCTGAACATTAGAAACATCAATCTTTCGAGAGACGACTACTATTTGTCCCTTTTCCCCTTCCCGGCGGGGACGAACGGCTTTTTTCGCCAAACCTACCCCTTCAACTTTTATTTTCTTCAGCCCGGGAAAACTTTCTTTGACCTTTCCTTTTTTCCCTTTGTCTTTACCGGTAATCACCAGGACTAAATCATTTTTCTTAATCTTCATCATCGTAGTTTTAGAGAACCTCTTCGGCCAAGGCAATAATTTCATGGTAGCCCTTGGCCTTTAATTCTCGGGGAATCGGACCAATTACCCGTCCCCCTTTTAATGTTTTTTCCTTTTCCAATATCACTACTGCGTTTTCGTCAAAAGAAATATAGGAACCATCTTGGCGGCGGTAGGGTTTCTTCTGACGGACAACAACTGCCCGAACTACCTCATGTTTCTTAACCGCTTTCCGTGGCTCTGCTTCTTTGACCACAACAACAATTACATCTCCCAACTGGGCATAGCGCCGGCGGCTTCCGCCCAGCACTTTAATACATTGAACCTTTTTTGCTCCGGAATTATCAGCGACTTTTAATCTCGTCTGAGCTTGAATCATGAATCTTTTTAATAATTCTCCATTTTTTATGCTTACTTTGAGGACGGCATTCTTCAATCACCACTTCCTGGCCTTCTTGATATTCATTAGCTGGATCGTGCGCCTGGAACTTTTGGGAGACTTTTATTCTCTTCAGATAACGGGGGTGAAGTTTTAATTTCTCCACCTGAACGACCGCTGTTTTATCAGTTTTGTGGGAAACAATTTTTCCTTCTAATTGATGTTTAG
>CAZFWR010000001.1:45005-49286 GCA_964522615.1 uncultured Candidatus Saccharibacteria bacterium
ATGTTTTTCTTTTAGAAGAGTTAAAAGTTGAGCAATGGCCTTTCGGCTTTTTTTCATTTGGCTGATTTCTTTTAACTGCCCGACCGCCAATTGGAAACGTATCTTTCTTAACTTTTCTCTTTCTTGAGTTAATAAGAGCTGCAGTCCTTTTTCCGATTTTTTTCTTAAATCAGCTGTTTTCATTATAATTCTCTTTTGACAAATTTCATCTTCAGCGATAATTTATCAGCCGCTCTTTTAAAAGCTTCCCGGGCCGTTGCTTCGTCCAGGCCGTCCAATTCAAAGATGATTCTCCCTGGTTTAACCGGAAAAACATAATGATCCACCGCTCCTTTCCCCCCGCCCATACCCACTTCTATTCCTTTAGAGGTAATCGGTTTATCAGGAAAAACTCTTATCCAAAGTTTTCCTCCTTTCTTCAGGTAACGGATAATTGCCCGCCGAGCTGCTTCTATCTGCCGGGCAGTCATCCAGCCTCTCCCTAAAGATTTCAAACCATAACTGCCGAAATCTAGTTCCGTCACCCGATGCTCAATACCTTTCAAACTCCCTCTCTGCCATTTCCTGTGTTTTACTTTTCGTGGTTGAAGTAACATGGTTAATCAAATCCTTCTCCTTTATAAAGCCAAACTTTAATCCCGACCACTCCGTAGGTGCAGAAAGCTTCTTCTTGAGCATAATCAATTTTTGCTCTCAACGTTTGGCGAGGCATTTTCCCCCGTTGCAGCTTTTCTCTTCGGGCAATTTCCTGCCCATTCAACCGACCCGCCAGCTGGATTCTCACTCCTTCTGTTCCCCGGGCGCTAGCCGCTTTCTCTAAGGCTTGAGTCATCGCCCGACGATAAGGAACTCTTTTTTCCAATTGTTGGGCAATCCACTGGCCGGTTAATTCAGCCGAAGTCCAAGCATCGCGTATCTCCTCAATTTGGAGAAAAACCTTTTTCGGTTCCCGAAGCTCCTTTTCTACTTTCTTTTTTAATTCTTCCACTCTTTTCCCTCCCCGGCCGATAATCAGTCCCGGCCGAGCCGTTCGTAAAATAACCTTTAACTGGTCGCCGGCTCTTTCAATCTGAATATTTTCCAAAGAAGCCTGATTTAATTCTTTGGTTAAAACCTTTCTAATTCTCCCGTCTTCTTCTAATAACTGAGGACATTGTTTTCCGTAAAAACCCCGGCTTTCCCAGTCTTTAGTCAAATGAATTCGAAAAACTTTTGGATGCACTTTATGAGCCATATTCTTCTAAAACAATACTAACCCGAGAAGTCCTTTTAGCAATCGGGGTTGTTCTTCCCCGGGAAATAGGCCGGAATCTTTTAAATTTTCGTCCCTCATCAACCCAAATCTTTTGAACAAATAATTTTTCTTCTTCCAGTTGCTGGAGGCGAGCGTTAGCGATAGCAGAATTAAGAAGTTTTTCTAAAGGTTGAGTTACTTTCTTAGGAGTAAAACGGAGAATATTTCTTGCTTCTTCCGCTTTTTTCCCCCGAATTAAATCAACCACCAATCTCACCTTGCGAGGAGAGATTCTTAATCGATTTAATTCTGCTTTCGCTTGTTTCTTCGCTGTTTTCATTTCACTTTCTTTTCTTGTTCTAGTCCCCGCTGTATTTTCCCTCCATGCCGAACAAATTTTGTCGTCGGGGAAAATTCTCCTAATTTATGGCCAACCATATCTTCCCTAATTTTCACCGGAATAAACTCTCGGCCATTATGCACTCCAAAAGTATAGCCGATCATTTCCGGAGTAATGGTTGCCGCCCGCGACCAAGTCTGGACCACCTCCTTTTCTGGAGATTGGACTTTCTTCATCTTTTCTACCAGCCTTAGGTCGATAAAGGGACCCTTTTTTAAACTTCTCGACATAGTCTTAAATAATTTTTTCTTAAACGGTTTTCATTTAAAAATTACTTTTTCCTTTTCTTTTTCTTTCTTCGCTGGAGAATCAGCCGGCTTGAGGCTTTCTTTTTATTTCTAGTCCTCACTCCGTAAGCTGGCTTTCCCCATTTAGTTTTGGGATGTGTCAGGCCAATTCCCGTCCGACCTTCTCCTCCCCCATGAGGATGATCAACAGGATTCATAGCCGACCCTCGTACGGTGGGACGCCGGCCCATCCATCGCGCCCTTCCTGCTTTTCCTATCTTTTCAAAACGGTGTTGAGAATTGGAAAGTTGGCCAATACTCGCCCAGCATTCCCCTAAAATCTTTCTTTTCTCTCCGGAAGGCAGCCTCAAATGGGTATACTTGTCTTCCTGTACTAAGACTTGAGCTCCGACACCAGCGCTCTTGGCTATTTTCCCTCCCTGGCCGGGCTTCATTTCTATATTATAAACTATTGTTCCCCGGGGAATATTCTTTAACTTCAAGCGATCCCCCAGCCTTGTTTCTCCTTCTTCCTTCGTCACCATTTCTGCTCCTACCTTCAATCCTTGAGGAGCCAGAAGGTAAGATTTCTTTTTCTTTTCATCTTCCACCAAGGCAATCCACGCAGAACGATTAGGGTCATGCTCTAGGGCTAAAACTTGATATCTCGTATCCAGCGTTTTTCTTTTAAAATCCACCAACCGATATTTTCTTTTCGCTCCCCCTCCCCGATGACGGACAGTAATTCTTCCGGAACTTGATGATCGTCCCGCCTTTCTTTTTAGGGGCTTTAAAAGATTTTTAGTCGAAGGTTTCGTCAAGGATTTTCTTTCCACAAAAGTCATATTTCGGCGTCCTGGACTAGTGGGTTTAACCGCTTTCATTTTAATGGATATTAATTTTCTCCCCTGGAGCCACCTGAATAATAGCTTTTTTCCAAGCAGATTGGTAGCCGGTTTGGCCGCGCCAATTTCTTTTCTTGCGAGGCAGGTTAATAATACGCACCCGCTGTACTTTTACCCCATAGATTTCTTCGAAAGCTTTTTCTATCTCTATCTTGTTTGCTCTCCGAGCCACTCGGAAAACATACTGCCCCTCTGCTTCCAAGAGAATAGCTTTTTCCGAAAGATGAGGTGATTGAAGGATTCTGGCTGGCCGGTCAGTTTTCTTCTGCTGGCGAGGAGAAGGCGTCTTTTTCTCTTCCTTCTTCTCTTCCTTCTTCTCTTCCAACGGTTTCTTTTTCTTTTTAAAATCAGAAAAAAGGCTCATGATAATCTCTTTTTTAAAACTTCAATCGCTGGTTTAACTAAAAGCAGGTTTTTAAACTTTAATACCTCTCGGGCTGTAACCTGTTGAGCAAGTTGAGTTTGGAAACAGGAAAGATTTCGTCCAGCCTGAATAATGTTAGCATCCGCCTGATTTAACAAAAGAAGAGTTGTTCCTTCCAATTTCAAATTCGCTAGAAGGACCGTTAGCAATCTCGTCTTTCCTTCGGGAAGAGACAGATTATCAACTACCTTTAAGGACTTTTCTTCTACTTTATCGGATAAGGCGATAGCTAAAGCCTTAGCTCTCATTTTCTGATTCAGTTTCTTTCGAAAAATTCTTGTTTTCCGCGGACCAAAAGTTATCCCTCCCCCAATCCAGATCGGCGAGCGGTTAGAACCAACCCGGGCCCGCCCGGTGCCTTTCTGCCGCCAAGGTTTTCTCCCTCCCCCGCTTACTTCGCTCCGGTTTTTAGTATGAGCAATCACTTGCCGGCTGTTAGCTTCCTCCACGAGGACCGCCTGATGAATTAAATCCTCATTCATCTCCTGGCGAAAAACTTTTTCCGGAAGAGCCACTTCTCCCATTTTTTTTCCTTCTTGGCTCCAAAGAGGATATTTCATTGGCTCTCAATTTTAATTAAACTTCCTCGGTTTCCCGGCAAAGCCCCTTTTAGAGCTAACAAACCATGTTCTCCGTCAATCGCCACCACTTTTAAATTGGGGACGGTAACTTGGTCGTGGCCCATTCGGCCAGGCATTTTTCTTCCCCGGATAACTCTCTGCGGAAAAGTAGAACCGATGGAACCCACCCTTCGTATGTCTCCTTTTCCCCCATGACCCGCATCTTGGCCAGCAAAGCCCCATCTTTTCACTGCTCCCTGGAATCCTTTTCCTTTTGACACCCCCTGGACTTTTACTTTATCCCCTATCTGAAAAACATCGGCCTTAATTTCCTGGTCCAACTGGTAGTCTTGAGGATTCACTCGAAACTCCCGCTGATAACGGTATTTCTTTCCTTTTTTTTGAAAACCAAGCTGAATAGCTTGATAACCATCTTTTTCTTCTTCTTTTTTCTGAGTCACCCAGCAAGGCCCAGCCTCTACCAGGGTTACTGGAATAACTTTTTCTCCTTGAAAAATCTGGCTCATCTTT
>CAZFWR010000001.1:49386-54163 GCA_964522615.1 uncultured Candidatus Saccharibacteria bacterium
ATTTTCGACCTAAAATAAATTTCATAAATCCGAACAATAGAAAACCGGGTCCAGCCCGGTTTTTGTTTCTTTCCCTGGAAACAAATTTATTTTGCTTCCAGCTTAATCTGAACTCCAGCCGGTAAACTTAAATCACGGAGAGCGTCAATCACTTGAGAACTAGGATTAACAATATCAATTAGTCTTTTGTGAG
This sequence comes from uncultured Candidatus Saccharibacteria bacterium, assembly GCA_964522615.1. GTDB lineage: Bacteria > Patescibacteriota > Minisyncoccia > Minisyncoccales > UBA1441 > CAYLQR01. The sequence goes on from CAZFWR010000001.1 coordinate 49,580, forward strand.
TCCTGATCTCAAACTGCTCTTGAGCGTCTTCGTGGACGAAAGGCGATCTCTTAACAGAATATTTCTTAATGCGAGTAGGTAAAGGAATGGGTCCTTTAATCTCTACCCCGTATCTTTCCACTACTTTTAGAATCTCCCGCGCACTATTATCAATGTTTTTATGATCGTAGCTTTTGAGCTGAATCCGAACCAAGCGGTCCACCGCGGCTTTTTTGGCCATTGAACTTCTATTGGATAATCTTAGTTACCACTCCCGCTCCTACCGTTCGGCCTCCTTCCCGAATAGCGAATTTCTGTTTTTCCTCCAAAGCAACCGCCGCCGATAACTTTACTTTCAAACTGTTAACCGTGTCACCGGGCATAACCATTTCCGTTCCCTCGGGCAAAGCTGATTCTCCGGTTACATCCGCCGTCCGAATATAGAACTGGGGCTTATAACCAGTAAAGAAAGGAGTATGGCGGCCGCCTTCCTCTTTCGTCAAAATATAGGCGTCGCATTCAAATTCTGAATGAGGAGAAACTGTCCCCGGTTTAGCCAGCACCTGTCCTCGCCAGACCTTCTCCTTCTCCAATCCTCGGAGCAAAATTCCGATATTATCTCCGGCTAAGCCATCATCTAGTGTTTTGTTAAACATTTCCAAACTGACGGCCACTGTTTCCTGGGTCGGCTTTAAACCAACCAATTCTACCTTATCCCCGGGTAATATCTTTCCCCTCTCAATTTTTCCGGTGGCTACTGTTCCTCGCCCTTCAATGGAAAAAACGTCTTCAATGGGCATTAAAAAAGATTTGTCTAAATCTCGAACCGGTTCCGGGAAAAATTCATCAACTGTCTTCAAAAGTTGAATAATCGGCTGGATACTTTCATCCTCCGACGACTTAGCCTCTAAGGCTTTCAGGGCTGACCCCCGAATAATGGGAACCTTCTCTCCTTCGTAGCCATATTTGCTCAAAAGGTCTCTAATTTCCGACTCAACCAACTCCAGCATTTCTTCGTCTTTCACTTCTTCAACTTTGTTTAGAAAAACAACAATCTTGGGAATTCCCACTTGATTAGCTAAAAGGACATGTTCTCGCGTTTGGGGCATTGGTCCGTCAGTTGCCGCCACCACCAAAATAGCCCCGTCCATTTGAGCGGCGCCGGTAATCATATTTTTAATATAATCAGCGTGGCCCGGGCAATCAATCAGGGCATAATGACGGTTAGCCGTCTCAAATTCCATATGGGAAATATTGATTGTTAAGCCTCTTTCCTTTTCTTCCGGAGCGGCATCAATTTGTTCCACTGTCTTTTCCGAACCAGTCAAATTCAGAAGATGGGTAGCTTTTAAGAGAGCTGCCGACAGGGTAGTTTTCCCGTGGTCAACATGACCAATCGTCCCGATATTAAGATGAGGTTTCCCTCTTTGAAACTTCTCTTTAGCCATAGATAAAAAATTAATTTACTTCTTTTTTTTCTTTGTAACTTTTTGAATATTAACAAATTATACTCAAAGAGTCAAATTGTCAAGAATTACTTTTTCGGGCCACTGACAATTTTCTCCTTAACGCTTTCCGGCACCCGCTGATATTTCTTAAACTCCATGGTAAAATTGGCCCGCCCTTTAGTCAGGGAGCGAAGAGCAGTCGCATAACCAAACATTTCCGCTAAGGGGACTTCCGCCTCGATAACTTTCGCTTGTCTCTGGTCTTCCGTCTTGAGAATTTTCCCCCGGCGGGAACCTATATCTCCCATAACATCTCCCAAAAATTCAGGAGGAGTAGTTGCTTGAATTTTCATTATCGGCTCCAGAAGAATCGGCTCTCCCTGGCCCATGGCTGCTCGGAAACCGCGGATAGCCGCCATTTTAAAAGCCGCTTCTGAAGAATCAACTTCATGGAAAGAACCGTCGTAAAGGATAACGCTGATATCAGTAACCGGGTAGCCGGCCACCACTCCTTCTTCCATCGCTTCCTTTACCCCTTTTTCCACTGCCGGAATAAACTCCTGGGGAATAACCCCGCCCTTAATCTGATTTACAAAAGAAAACCCTTCTCCTTGGGCAAGAGGAGTTAATCTTAGCCAAACATCACCGTATTGCCCTCGCCCGCCCGACTGGTGAATATATTGGCCTTGAGCCTGAATCTCTTGAAGAATTGTTTCCCGATAAGCCACCTCCGGCCGGCCAATATTAGCCTCAACGCTAAATTCTCTTTTCAACCGGTCAACAATAATTTCCAAATGCAGTTCCCCCATCCCAGAAATAATTGTTTCTCCTGTTTCTCGGTCCCGCTTTATTTTGAAGGTCGGGTCTTCATCGGCTAATTTTTTCAAAGATTCATCTAACCTTACTTGGCCGTCTCTGGTTTGGGGTTCAATGCGGATAGAAATAACCGGTTCTGGAAAATGAATCTGCTCCAAAACAATGGGATGTTCCAAATCGCAAAGAGTGTCTCCGGTTTTCACGTCTTTAAGCCCGACCGTTGCTCCAATCTGACCGGCAAAAACCGCTTCCAATTCCTCTCTTTTATCGGAAAACATTCTGACGATTCGGCTCACTCTTTCTTTCTTCCCGCTCCGGCTGTTTAAAACATAAGAGCCCTGAGATAATGTTCCCGAGTAGACCCGAAAATAATCCAAGGTTCCAACGTAGGGATCAGAAGCCACTTTAAAAACTAAAGCAGCAAAGGGCTCATCATCGTCTGTCTGGCGAGTTAATTTTTCTCCGTTGGCGGCATTAATTCCTTCTATTGGCGGACATTCCGCCGGAGAGGGCAGATAATAACAGATAGCGTCTAAAAGAGGCTGAATGGCTTTATCTTTCAAAGCCGACCCAGTAAAAACAGGGACTAAACGATAATCAATAACTGCTTTTCTTAAAGCTGTTCTTAATTCCTCCAAAGAAATCTCTTTTTCTTCTAGAAATTTCTCTAGGAGCCGGTCATCTTCTCCGGCAATCCTTTCTACCAACTCTGCTCTTCTTTTCTGGGCTTCGGCAAGGAGGGAAGAAGGAATATCCCGAATCACTCTTTTCTCTCCAAAATCCCCCTCAAAGTAAAAAGCTTTCATCGTTAAGAGGTCAACTACTCCCTCAAAATTGTCTTCCTGTCCAATAGGCAATTGCATTGGCACCGCTTTGGAAGAAAGTTTTTCCTGGATGGAGCGAAAACTTTCCCAAAAATCAGCTCCCGTCCTATCTAGTTTATTAATAAAACAAAGACGGGGCAAAGAGTATTCATCCGCTTGGCGCCAAACGGTTTCTGATTGGGGCTCTACTCCAGCCACGCCGTCAAAAATTATGACCGCTCCGTCTAAAACGCGCAAAGACCGTTGAACTTCAACGGTAAAATCAATATGGCCCGGGGTGTCAATAAGATTAAGCCAATAAATTTCCTCTCCTCCCTCGGGTTTCCAAAAACAAGTAGTGGCGGCAGCCGTGATGGTAATCCCCCTTTCTTTTTCTTGAGCCATCCAATCCATGATTGCTTCTCCTTCGTGCACTTCTCCAATTTTATGGGAAAGTCCAGTATAGAAAAGAATTCTTTCCGAGACAGTCGTTTTTCCGGCGTCAATGTGAGCCACTAAGCCAATATTCCTTGTCTTTTCCAGGGGGTAATTTCGCGTCATTTTTCTGGTTTCTAACGAGCAAATCGAGCAAAAGCCTGATTGGCTTTGGCCATTTTATGAGTATTGGTCTTTTTCTGAACGGCCTTTCCTTCACCCTGGGAAGCAGCTATAAGTTCCTTCGCCAAGCTCTGGCTAATCTTTTTCCCCTTTTCTGAACGAGCGGCTTGAATAATCCATTTCATGGCTAAAGTCATTTGCCTCTCTTTCTTTACTTCGTGGGGTACTTGATAAGTCGCTCCCCCAATCCTCCGTGATTTCACTTCCAGTTGAGGAGCAACATTAACGACCGCTTCTTCAAAAACTTCCAAAGGATTTTTCTTTGTTTCTTGGCCAAGAATTTCCAAAGCCTGATAAACCATTCGGCGGGCTGTTTCCTTTTGCCCTCTCAACATAAGGTAGTTAATAAATTTCTCCACCTTCAGACTGTGATGGAGGGGATCAGGCTTTAATTGTCGAAATTTAGTTCCTCTCATGGTTATTCTTTCTTTTCTTCTTTCTTCGTTCCGTAACGAGAACGACCTCGGCGGCGGCCTTTCACTCCTTCCACTTCCAAGGCTCCTCGGACAATATGATAACGGACTCCGGGAAGATCTTTTACTTTTCCTCCTCGAACCAGCACTCGGGCATGCTCTTCAATGTTATGCCCCTCACCGGGAATATAAGCGGTAATTTCTTTCCCGTTGGAAAGCCGAACCCGGGCTACTTTTCTTAAGGCAGAATTAGGTTTTTTAGGCGTTACCGTAAAAACTCGCAAACAAGACCCTCTTTTAAAAGGAGAGGGATAATAGGTGGGCCTATTCTCTAAGTAATTAAAACCGAAAGCAAGAACTTTTTTCTTGGACCGGCTTTGGGTTACTTTTCTGCCCTTTTTGACTAATTGCTGAATGGTAGGCATAACTAGCAAGATATATTCTAAGAAGATATATATGTTCTGACAATATAGTTTAATGAAGAAGATTATCAAAACTCTAAGGAAA
>CAZFWR010000002.1:0-11907 GCA_964522615.1 uncultured Candidatus Saccharibacteria bacterium
AATGCGTCTTTCCCAAGCCGTCATCGGTTCTATTGCTTTCGCTCTCTGCGTAAGAGAAACTTCGTCAGCGATTGTTTCCGCTAATTCCTGCAGATATTTTACTTTCTTTTCTCGGTAGTTATTGATATCCAATTCAACAAATAACCTTTGATTTAATCTCTTGGTTAATATCTTTTTTAGGAGAGACTGAAGGCCAAAGAGGGTTTCCCCTTTTTCTCCGATAAGGAGAGGGGCTTCAGCTGTTTGGAGATTTATTTTGATTGTCTCCGGAATCTGAAAATCAATTTCCGAAGACCCTTCAATTTCGGCTAAACTAAAGAATTCTTGAAGGTAGATTTTTATCTTTTTAAACTCCTGGGAAGAAATCATTTTTTCTGGCGAACTAAAGACAGGGGATGAACAAGTAAATATTGCTGGCCGATAGAAAAAACTGTTGTCGTCAGCCAATACATGCCGACGGCGGCGTTAAGATTGGTCAGGAAAAGAAAAGTTAAAAACGGCAAAAAGTAAAGCATTGATTTCTGGGTTAAATTCGCCAAACCAGCTTTTGTTCGAGAAGGAGTTGTTTTGGCTAAAGATAATTTTCCCTGGTAAAACTGAGCCAGGGCAGCTAAGACAGCTAAAACCAAATTGGGCTGAGCCAAATTAAGCAAGCCTAATAAACTAGGCGTCAGGACCGGCAGAGAAACAAAAGAATATAAAAGGGGGGCGATAGTGGCTTCCCCAAATCCACTGCCAAAAACCCGAAAAAGAGCAATAAGAATCGGAATTTGAATTAAGAGAAAAACAAGGTTCCCGAAAGGATTGAGATGATGCTCACGATAAAGAGCCATTAATTCCTGGGATTGCTTCACTGAATCCTTTTTATAACGCTGGCGTAATTCTTCAATCTTTGGCTGAAGTTCATTCATCTTCTTTTGCGACTGAAGTGATTTTCGAAAAATGGGATACAAAAGAACCCGGATTAAAATGGTGAGGAGAATAATAGCCACCCCTAAATCATGACCGGGGGAATAAGCACAAATTAGAATCAGAAGATTGAGCAGCGGTTGATAAAGAAAAGTTTGAAAAAGATAACCAATCATAATGAAGAAGAAAGTAAAAATAATTGCCCCTTTTGAAGAAGATTGTCGAGCGTTTTCGCCAAATCTTGATAAGAAGAATGAAGAATTCCCGGACGGGCCACTATAATCAAATCGTAACCGGGTTTTAAAGCAGGAAAACGGACCTCCATCAGAGTTCTTAGGCGGCGCTTAATTTTATTTCTCGCTACCGCCTGACGAGCTGTCTTCCGACTGGCGACGATTCCCGCTCGACTGTAGTCCAAGCCGTTCGGAAGAACTTTAATCCAGAGAAGCGGAGAAGAATAAAAACAGCCTCGCTGGTAAACCCTGGTAAAGTCTTTCTTTTTACGGAGGCGATTAATTTTCGACAACATTATTCCCAAGAGATTGCTTAACAGCATAACAGGACAATGCCTTAAGGTCAATCTTTCCTCGCCCTTCTTCTTGTCCACTTTTTATCCCCCGAGAATTGACAGGGGGAAGTAAATAAATGATTTAATCAGGCATTTCTCCTTTTCTTTCCCTTAAAAAACAAACTGTGCTAAGATGAAAAATGAAGACTGAAGAAAAAATTATGGCCAAAGCTTGATAATTTAAGAAAATTATGACCAAAGAGGAACTCTGGGAATCAGTTTTAGCCCAGCTTCAATTTAAGGTTTCTAAAGCTAATTTTGCCGCCTGGCTGGAGAATATCCGGATAGCCGAACAAACGGAAGAGAAGATTTCTATTGCTGTTCCTAATACTTTCTCCCGCGAGTGGCTTAGCAAGAAATATCATCGCCTGATTTTAGAAGTCTTAAGAGAAATAGCCCCCGGCATTAGAAAAGTAGAATACATTATAGAAAAGGAGTCTGCTCCGGCTCCCCGGGGAACGAAACCCCCTAATAGAACCGCCCCTGGCGATGAAGGACAGCCGGCTTTTGAAGAGTTAAGTATCAACCCCCAAACTAATCTTAACCCCCGCTATACCTTCCAGCGTTTTGTCACCGCTTCTTTTAATGAGTTGGCTCAAGCCAGCGCTTGGGCAGTTGCTACCTCTCCCGGGAAAGCTTTTAACCCTTTGCTTATTTACGGCGGGGTCGGCCTAGGAAAAACTCATCTTCTCCAAGCTATCGGCAATAAAGCAGAAAGCGAGGGCCAGATTAAAACGCAATATCTCCCAGCGGGAAAATTAGTTTCTTCTATCGTCTCTTCTATCCGCAATAGCAATATTGAAGAACTGAAGCACCAATTTTATAATTTAGATTTACTAATTGTTGACGATGTTCAGTTTTTGGCCGGAAAAGAAAAAACCCAAGAAGAGTTCTTCCATATTTTTAATACTCTCTACGAGAATAACAAACAAATTGTCCTTTCTTCTGACCGCCCGCCCAGCGCTATTGCTACCTTAGAAAAAAGATTAAAATCCCGTTTCGAAGGGGGAATGGTGGCTGATATCAGCCAACCAGATTACGAAAGCCGTTTAGCTATTTTAGAATCAAAAATTCAAGGATTGGAAGTCGGAGAAGAAATTCTTTCCTATGTCGCTAATAATATTCAGCACAGTATCCGAGAACTTGAAGGAGCCCTTAATCGCATCCGGGCTTACCAAAAATTACACGCCGAACCTTTAATTGTCAGTCAGGTAAAAGTACTCCTAAAAGATTTAACCGGGGAGCCAAGAAAGGTTACTACTCCCAAAAAGATTTTTAGTTGCGTTGCTAAATTTTACAACCTCCCTCCTGACCAGCTTTTCGCCGCTACCCGCCGACAGGAGATAGCTTGGGCCAGACAAGTAGCTATGTATTTTTTAAGAAAAGAATTAAGAAAATCCTTTCCTAACATTGGAGCTACTTTTGGAGGGAGAGATCACACTACCGCTCTTTATGCTTGTAACAAAATTGAAAAGCAGGTTACTAATAATGAACAGATAGCAGAGGAAATTAACTTAATAAGACAGAGGATTTATTCTGAATAAAAAGTGGAAAAATAAAAAGTTTTCAAGATTTGCTAAAAGTTTCCTCAAATTGGTCAGTTTTTATCCTCTTATCATCCCCTGAGAAATTTCGTTTTAAGTCTTACCTCTTCTGGGTAAAAATAATAAAGAGAAATAATTCACCTCCCAACAACTAACTCAAGTTCTTAATTTAAATTAAATAACTTATTAATATTATGAAGCTAGAAATTTTAAGAGAAGAATTAACTTCCGCTTTGGGAATTGTAAGTCGAATCGCTGTCCGTAATCCTAATTTACCTATTTTAGAGGGAGTGTTGCTAGAAGCAGGGAAAAGCTCTCTTTCTTTGACGACAACCGATTTAGAGGTAGGCACCCAATGGTGGAGCTTAGCAAAGGTGAGTAAACCGGGTAAAATCGTCATTCCCGCCAGAATTCTTACTGACCTGGTCAAATTAGTCGATGATCAAAAAATTCAACTGGAGTCAGAACAAAATCACTTGACGATGGAATATCAAAATGGCAAGGACCAGATTCAGGGATTAGAGATAGAAGACTTCCCTCTTCTTCCTCAAACCGAGGAGAAGATTTGGGTAGAAATAGATAGTTTTAAATTTTGCCAGGGCTTAAAACAAGTTCTCTACTGCGCTGCTTCTTCGGAAAGCCGTCCGGAGATTTCCGGAATTTATCTTCTTTTTGAAGCCAAGCGCCTTACTTTAGCAGCGACAGATAGTTTTCGTTTAGCGGAAAAAACTATTGAGCCGGTGGAGAAATCTCAGGGGCTCAAAAAAGAATTGGCTTTTATCTTGCCGGTCAAGACGGCTCAGCAAGTGATTTCTGTTTTTGAAACTACTGGAAAGTCTATTAGAATTCATCTTTCTACCGACCAGATAGTTTTTGAGGTGCAGGCGGGCAATGCTCCCCATCCCCAAGGACGCATCGTTTCAAGATTAATCGAAGGGGTCTATCCGGATTATCGGGGAGTTATTCCGAAGAGTTTTCAAGTTTCTGTTCAATTATCTCGCTCTCAATTGCTAAATAAAATTAAAGCGGCTAACTTATTCAGCGATCAGGTGAATGAAGTGCAATTAGGAGTGAAGGCTAAAGAGGGCCGGTTGCTGATAGAATCCCGAAGTACGAAAATTGGCAAGAGTGAATCTTTTCTTCCGGCGACTATTCAAGGAGAGGATATTACTATTTCCTTTAATAGTCGGTATCTTATTGATGTTCTGGGAAATCTCAGCAGCCAGGAGATTATTCTTCAATTTAACAATGAAGGAAAGGCCGGCCTTCTTAAGCCGGCAGGTGACTCCTCTTATCAGTATGTTCTGATGCCGATTAAATCAGCCTAGTTTAGCTAGATAACGGGTAAAACCTCTCTCATAAATTTATTCCAGACCCAACCGGCGGCGCTTACAGCTGGCACTTTGGCCATCGGGGCTTGATTATTATTCCCCAACCAAACACCGGTAATGATTTTGGAAGTATAGCCAACAGTCCAAAAATCTTGATAGTTTTCATTAGTTCCTGTCTTGACCGCCACTTGGTAATCGGGGACATAGAGGTTGGAATGGTAACCAAACATCGGAGCGCGAGCTTTTTCACTTGAGAGAATATCGGTAATACTCTGGGCTATCTGATGGCTAATGACCGATCTTCTTTCTTCTTCTAATTGAGCTTGGTAAACAATTTGCCCCCGGTTATCTTCTATCTTTAAGATATCAAAAGGGGTAACCTTATCGCCTCCGGTGGCAAAAATACCGTAGGCGCTAGTTAATTCCAGTAGTTTCACCGCTCCTCCTCCAAGAACGACAGAGGGAACGGCTGGTAAGGGGGAAGTTAGGCCAGCCGCTTTTAGGGTTTTTAAGCTGTCCTCTATTCCTGCTAGATAAAGGAAAACTTTAACCGAGGGAACGTTTAAAGACTGGGCCAGACCTTGTTTAAGGGTAACCGGTCCCCGGAAACGGCCGTCATAGTTGCCGGGAATATAATCTTTCCCTCCCCAAAGACCGAAATTAGTTTGTTCGTCCCGGACAATATAAGAGGGAGAAAATCCTTTTTCAAAGGCGGTGGCGTAAATAAAAGGCTTGAGAGATGACCCCGGGTGCCTTAATCCTAGATGGGCGATATCAAATTGGGGGGTAAAAAGGCAAGTGTTCTGCTTCACCGAACAGCCAACAGGAAGGGACTCGGGGGCAAAATAATCTTTTGACCCGACGAGAGCGATAATCCCTCCGGTTTGAGGACAAATGGCTACCAAAGCTCCGTTATGGACATCATAAATTTGGTTTCTTTCTACTCCTTCTTGAATTATCGCCTCGGCTTTTTCCTGCAGAGTCCAATCGAGAGTGGTGTAAACTTTAAAGCCATTGCGCTGGAGGGAATTTAAACCGTAAGTATTTTCCAATTCTTTGACGACATTGAGGGTAAAATGAGGAGCTTTTAAAATATGTTTCCAATCAGAAAATACTGTTTCCTGACTTTGGGCTTCCTGCTCTTGCTCCGGAGTAATATAGCCGAGAACGGCCATCTGGTCTAAGATATAATTTTTTCGGGCTAAGAGTTCATCTAAATGGGAACCGAAAGGAGAAAGATAGCTTGGAGCTTTAATGAGAGCGGCGAGAACAGCCGCTTCGTTTAGAGAGAGATTTTTGGCTGATTTTTGGAAATAACCCTGACTGGCGGTTTCTGCTCCATAAAAATTAGAACCAAGGGGAATTTGATTTAGATACCATTCTAAAATCTGGTCTTTAGAATATCTTCTTTCTAATTCCAAAGATAAAATCATCTCCTCAGTTTTTCTCTTAATGGTCTTTTGATTGCTTAAAAAGTGGGAGCGAATTAACTGCTGGGTGATAGTAGAGCCTCCCTGAACCGGGTCTTGTAATTTTAAATCAACTAGAATGGCTCGTGCCAAACCGCGAAAATTTAAACCCAAGTGTTGGTAAAATTGCCGGTCTTCAGCAGTCAAGACTGCTTGCTGTAAATAGGAAGAAATTTCTTCTAAAGGAATAACCGTTCGGTTTTCTTCTCCCACAATAGTATAAAGCAGAACTGTTCCGCTTTGGTCGTAGATTTTCGTTGGCTGGTTGAATTGGCTTTCAGTAAAATCTTCCGGGCAGGGAAGGTCGCGCAAGAAATAGAGAATAATACTTCCTCCGGTTAATAAACCGAAAAGGATAAGAACAAGAAGAATTCTCCCCGTCCAGAGGAGAGCTGGTAAAAAAGAATTTTTGATTTTAGTTTTCTTCATTGGACTCTTGGTTATTTAGACATTATAATGGAAAATAATGAGAAAAGACACCCGGGCAGAAAAAGTAGCGGAGGTTTTGGAGAGAGGGGTAGAAAAAATTTATCCTTCTTTCTCTTTACTGAAAAAGAAATTACTAGCTGGTAAACCCTTAAAGGTTTATGCCGGTTTTGACCCTACTGCTTCTTCTCTTCACCTCGGCCATTTGATTCTCCTGCATAAATTAGCTCAATTCCAAGCATTAGGCCACCAGGTATTTTTTCTTATTGGAGACTTTACTGCTCTGATTGGAGATCCGAGCGGGCGTTCGGTTACTCGTCCTCGGTTGACGAAAAAAGAAGTAATGACTAATAGCCGCCGTTTTTCCCGACAAGCGGCTAAGATTTTATCTTTTCAGGGAATTAACCCGACTCAATTGGTTTTTAACAGTCAATGGTTGGGAAAATTAAAAGCTGAAGAGTTGATTAAATTAGCTTCTCATTTCACCGTTCAACAAATGCTGGTTCGGGATATGTTCCAAAAAAGGATAGAGAAGAAAAAACCGATATTCATTCATGAGTTTCTTTATCCTCTTTTCCAAGCTTATGACAGCGTTGCCTTGGAAGCGGATTTAGAAATCGGGGGCAATGATCAAACTTTCAATATGCTCTGTGGACGCTCTTTAGTTAAAGATCTCCAGCATCGGGAAAAAATGGTTTTGACCTTGAAATTATTAACCGATACCCAGGGGAAAAAAATGAGCAAGACAGCCTCTAATGCTGTTTTCTTAAGCGATTCCCCTCAAGAAATATATGGGAAAGTTATGTCTTTTCCTGACGAATTAATAGAACCATCTTTCTACTTGGCAACGCGAGTGCCCCGGGTAGAGATAGAAGAAATTCGGCGAAAGATGAAAGAAAAGCGGGTTAATCGTCGGGAGGCAAAAGCTCGTTTAGCCTGGGAAATAGTAGCTCTTTGTTGGGGACGGGGCGAGGCGGAACGTTCTCATCAAGAGTTCCGACATGTTTTTCAAGAAAAAAGTCTGCCTTCAAAGATACCCCTAGTGCGGTTGCCCAAAAAATCTGTTTCTATTATTAGCCTATTACTTCAAGCAAGACTTGCTTCTTCTCGGGCAGAGGCCAGAAGACTGATTGCCCAAGGAGGAATTAAGATTGATCAAAAAGTCCAGACGGACGCAGACCTGGTAATTAAAGTGAAAAAGGGAACGCTTATTCAGCGGGGAAAAAGAAAGCTGGTTCAAGTTCAGTAAGGGGAGTTTAACCACTGGTTTTTTGAGAGAAAGCAAAGGGAGGCTCCCAGGGCGTCAGCGGCATGGTCAGGCTGGGGCTTTTGTTCCAGGCGGAGAATTTGGCGAACGGCTTCCTGAATTTCTTCTTTTTCAGCTCGCCCATAACCGGTTAACGCCTGCTTAATTTCTAAAGGAGAAAATTCATAAACGGGAGTTTGGGTTTTTTCAGCTACTAAAAGAATTACCCCCTTTGTTTGGCTAACACTCATTACAGATTTCTGGTTTTGGAAAAAGTAAAGGCTTTCAACAGCTAAAATATCGGGCTGATAACGATGGACAATCTTTAAAAGATTTTTTTCTACCAGTCTTAAGCGAAAAGAGGCTTCCCTTTCGGCTGAAGTGATAATTGCTCCGTAGTCAACGAGAAACACTTCCCCGAAAGGGATTTTTGTTTTTACCAAACCATAACCAATAGCCGCCGTTCCAGGATCAATCCCGAGAATGGTAACCATTAATCGGCGTTAGTATAAATTTCCTGAATATTTTCTTCTTCTAGGGCTTGAAGAAGATCCTCTAATTTCTTTTTTTCGGCTGCGCTTAAAGCGATAACCTTCTTGGGAACCCAGCCGATAGAAGAACCATCTAATTGGTAGCTCTGCTTCTTTAAGGAGTTGATAACGGATTGAAGGTTTCCCGGTTTAGTATGGATAACAAGGTGGTCGTTTTCTTGACGGATATCTTCTGCTCCTGCCTCAATGAATTCTAATTCTAGCTTCTCGCTTAAATGATAAGAATCCGGCAGGTGAATTATTCCTCTTTCCTGAAAGAGCCATTTAACAGCTCCCATTTCGGCTAATTTGCCGCCATATCGACTAAGTGTCTTGCGAAGAAAATCCCGGGTGCGATTTTTGTTATCCGTAATCGCCTGGATAATTAAGGTGATTTGTCCTGAACCAAAAGCTTCGTAGGTAACGGCTTCTAGGTTTTCTGCTTGTTGGTCAACTTGCTGAATAGCCCTTTCAACGCTTTTGGCTGGCATATTAACCGCTTTTGCCTTTTCTAAAGCGGCTTGAAGAGCAGGATTTCCGGCTGGATCTGACCCCTGCTGACGGACGGCAACAGTAATCAGCCGAGCAATCTTGGAAAAAGCTTTGCTCTTTTTTGCATCCTCTGCCTCTTTAGTGTGTTTAACGGTTGCCCAATGGGAATGTCCACTCATAAAAACTCATAATTATTATTAAGAGGCTTTCTTAAGACTCATAATTTCTTTTTTAAAAACAAGACGATAACAAGGCTAACCAACCCCATCCCTATCCCTAGAGAGAGAACGGCAAGAGAAGAAAGAGGTTTGGGGGTTTGACTGCCTAAAACCAGATTATCTGCTTGTTGGCTAGCTGTCAACCGGAGAGGGTCTAAAAAAAAGTCAGTTTGGTTGTTGTCGCTATCCAGATACTCTTCCTGAAACTGCTTTCTTTTTAATTGTTGATGGGGGGCAGGGTTCTGGGGAAAGGGGTTTCCTTCCCGAAAAGGAGCATCTCCTTTACCCCAAGCCAAAGCATCAATAACGATTTTTTGGGAATTGAGAAGAGCTAAACTATTATTAGCGGCTAAGGTGGCCTGGCTCTGATAGGGAGTAGAAAGAAAATCTGCCAATCCTTCCTGAGAATTAGCCCAAACCAAACTTTCCCGAGGGCCAATTAAACTTCCTTTGGGAAAAGAAAAAAGAGAATATTCTCCTCCCGACCGAGTTCTCTTTTTTAACTGAAAATGGAAAAGATCAATTTCCTCATTATTGGGATTGTAAATTCGGAGATAGTCTTCGGAAGAGCGTGAGCCAGCGATTTGGACTTCGGTAATTAATAATTGGCCGCTAGCGGGAGGGGTTTGGCTGCAACCTAAACGAGGAATAATAAAAAGGAAGAGAATAAGCCAGATAACTTTAACCATTATTAGTTAGGTTACCCGGTGAACCTCTTCCAGGGTTGTTCGGCGCCGAAGCACTTTTAAGATACCGTCCTGGTAGAGACTAAGCATTCCTTTTTCCACTGCTTTATTTCTTAATTCTGGGATGGAGGGAGAGCGGAGAATTAAATTTTCCATCTCGTCATCTACCCGAAAAGCTTCAAAAATACCAATTCGGTTCCGGTAGCCGGTAAAGTTGCAAGCGGCACAGCCTTCAGACCCAGCTTTCAATATCATTGTTCCTTTTTTAAAAGGAGGGAGGTTAACGGAAGCGGGTATTTGGGAAAGGGCTTTCTTAATTTCCTTTTCCTCTTCCGGGTTAGGTAGGGCGAGATGAGAACAGTGAGGGCAAACTTGACGAACTAGTCGCTGAGCGATAGCAATATTTAGGGCGGGAGCAATATCATTACTGCTAACTCCCAGAGCTTCCAGGCGAGCGATGGTTCCGGCGGCATCATTAGTGTGGAGAGTGGAAAATACCAAATGGCCGGTCATAGCGGCTTGGATGGCAATGCGAGCGGTATCCCCGTCCCGAATTTCTCCCACCAGAATAACATCCGGGTCCTGGCGAACAATAGCCGCTAAGCCAGAAGCAAAATCATAGCCATGGCGGCTATCTACTTGAGTTTGAGAAATTCCTTCCAGCTGATATTCAATTGGGTCCTCAATAGTAATAATCTTTATCCCCGGATTTTTAATTTTCTTCAGAAAAGCGTACAGAGTAGTTGTTTTTCCAGAGCCAGTCGGTCCGGTTAAAAGAATCATACCATTAGGGCGTTCCAACTCCTCGTTAACAAGCTCAAGGAGCCCTGAGCGCATACCGAGAGCAGCAACGTCACGGAGTGATTCTGGGTCCAAGATTCTCATGACAATCGTTTCTCCGAATTCTGAAGGTAGAACGGAAGTCCGGATTTCAATTTCTCTTTCTTGGTGGTAAATAGTGAAACGTCCGTCCTGGGCTCGATGGGTAATATTTAACTTGAGTCCAGAAAGCAATTTAATTCGAGAAAGAGCAAGGTTATAAACCCGGAGGGGGAGAGAAGAAGCTGTTTCTAGGACGCCGTCAATTCGAAGACGCAGCCGGGCATTTTTCCCTTGTTGCGGCTCAAAATGAATATCAGAAGCGCGAAGGAAGATGGCTCCCGCTAAGATAATATCTACTATCTGGGTGGTTTCTCCTAGGAAGTGAGCCTCTAGTTCTTTTTGATAATCCCGGACATGGTGTATCCGGGGAAGAGCTTCTTCAATAACGGCAGAATCAATTTTCACCTGATGAGCAATATTAGCCATCGTTTTTGGTATTAATCGTTGTTTTTTCCGTTAAGAGAGGCCAGATTTTACCTTTGATTGAAGAAAGATTGGTTTTGTTTGCCCGAAAAATTCCAGTTTTACCTTTTTCTTTTCCAGAGAAAGTTTTTAAGACCCGTTTTTGCTTTTCTTGGTCTTGGAGAGTAATTATTCCCTGAAAACTTTGAGGGCCTATTTTCCAGAGAAGAAGGATGTTTTTAAAACGAAAGAGCCCCGATTTTAATTCCCGGAGGAGGAGCGATAAATAGGGCGGAGAAAAAGAAAACCAAACTCCATTTTCTAGAGGGAGAAAAGCGACTTCGGGTTGGGAAGAAAATTGGATTTTCTTGATAGCTGACTGCAGGAAATCAATTTTTGCTTGAGAGTCAAGAAAAGAAGAAGGGAGATTAAATTCCAGCGCTCCCCTCCCTATTAAATAATGCATCTCGGCCAAGGATTCTTTAGTTTGTTTTTCTGGGGGAAGAAGTTTAAGCCCCTGCAGCAGATAACCAGCGGTCTGAGCATCTATTTCTTCTTTTTGTAGTTGGCGTAAAATAATCGTTAACCAATGGCTTAAAGAAACAGCCCGAGTGTTGATTAAATTAAGCCGGCCAAATTGCTGATTAGAGGCTTGGTGAGCAATGTTGATAATGGGAAGAGAGTCCTGAAAATTTCTAAAGAGGGGATGAATAACTTTTTCTTTTTTTTGAATTCCTAGAGTAATTAACAAATCGGGTTGAGGCTGTGGAGAAAACAAGAAATCAAAGTCCCGGCGGTCTAGAGTCTCGTCCTGAGTATCAAGATAGAAAATCAGCTGCTCTTGTTTCTTTTCGTAACGTAGTTGCCGAATTTGATGGGAAGCTGGCGGCCGAATAATAATTTTGGGCTGGGAAGAAAAGCTTTCACTGGTGAAAGGCTGGGTCTCCCAGGGGAGAGAACCGAGAATAAGATTTGCTTTTTGTCCAGAATTTTTTAAACTAGAGAAGAGAGCTAAACTAGCTAAGAGGCTATCTTCTTGATTGCCTAAACCAGGGAAAAGAAAGATGTTTTTCCTTTCCTCAATTAGAGAACTCAAGGTCTTCGTTTCGACTTCAATTTTAGTTTCTTCCATAACTGAAAAGTTGAGGTTAAATTAGTCTTCTATTATAACCGAAAAGTTGAGGTTAAATTAGTCTTCTATTAT
>CAZFWR010000002.1:12007-36369 GCA_964522615.1 uncultured Candidatus Saccharibacteria bacterium
TAAATTAGTCTTCTATTATAACCGAAAAGTTGAGGTTAAATTAGTCTTCTATTATAACCGAAAAGTTGAGGTTAAATTAGTCTTCTATTATTGAATAAAGGTTTAAGATAATTTAAGCTGATTTTAGAGTGTTAGTCAAATTTATTACATATTCTCCAGTGGAAACTAAACAACTAGGGGGAAAATTAGGCCGATTTTGCCGCCAGGGCTTGTCTTCTCAATCTCGGGCTTTAGTCATTAGTTTGGAAGGAGATTTAGGCGGGGGGAAAACAACTTTCCTTCAGGGCTTCGCCCGAGCTTTTCAGATTAAAAAAATTCTTAGCCCTACTTTTGTCATCTATCGGGGGTATCCTTTGACAGTTGGCCCTTTTCAAAAATTCTACCACTTTGATTTTTACCGTCTAGAAAAAGCTTTACATATTCAAGAACTTGGCTGGGAGGAGAAATTAGCTGACCCCCGAAACATATTAGCGGTGGAGTGGGGGAGTAAATTTCCGTCTCTTCTTCCGACAATGAAAATTCAAGTCGAATTTGTCTTTCGGCAATTAAACGAGAGGGAGATCTTTTTTCATTTCCCCCCTTCTTGGTCTTCAAAATGGTCAATGTCCCTTTAAATTTTGGGGGCCAGCAAAGGCTTCTTCTCTTGGACGCTAATGCCTTGATGCACCGGGCTTACTACGCTCTTCCTCGGTTGACGGATAAAGAGGGAGAAGCAACGAATGCTATCTATGGTTTTTTAGCTTGTCTTTTTAAGGTTCTGCGAGAACAGTCTCCTCAATACGTAGCGGCTGTTTTTGACTCTCCCGGGAAAACCTTTCGTCATCAAGCTTATCCTCAGTACAAAGCTACCCGGATTAAGGCCCCGGATGAATTCTATGCCCAGTTTTCTCCGACAAAAGAGGTTTTGCGCCTCTTAAACATTCCTGTTTTAGAAAAAGTCGGTTATGAAGCCGATGATATTATAGGAGCGATTGCCGAGAAGGTAACTGATTCTCAAATAAAAATTCTTATTCTAACTGGAGATTTTGACTTATTGCAATTAGTAAATGCTCGAGTTAATGTTCTCTTATTAAAGAAAGGGGTGAGCCAAACTATCTTTTATAATGAAGAAAAAACCCGGGAAAAACTAGAAGGGCTTTCGCCAGAAAAGATTATTGATTTTAAAGGGCTCGCCGGAGATAATTCGGATAATATTCCCGGAGTGCCGGGAGTAGGGCCAAAAACAGCTTTTCGCCTATTGCGCAAATTCGGCAGTTTAGAAAATATTTATCAGCAACTAAAAGAAGGCCGGGCTGATGTGAAATCGTCTCTTGAGAAAAAGCTCCGGGAATTTCAAGATCAAGCTTTCCTAAGCAAGCAGCTAGCAACGCTTAAAACGGATATTCCCCTTGATTTTTCCTTAGCCAAATGGGAACAAAGAGGCTATAATAGAGAGAAGGTTCAGAAAGTTTTAACAGAACTGGGCTTTAAGAGCCTTCTTTCTCGCCTTCCCTAATATGTTTTCTCCTTCTCCTCATCAAAAGGGTAAAGAGTTTCGAAAATTCTTGCAACAGCGGAAGTTATCCTTTAGCACCTTCCTTTTTATCTTATTTGGAAGTTGGCTGACTTGTTTGGGGCTAACTATTTATATTGGGATACTCGATTTTTCTTCCTGGTCAGGGGCGGGCCGCTATCTCCTTCTCTGGCTAGTTTGGCTCGCTCTTAGTTTTTGGCTTGGAGGAAAGCCCCATTACCGAAAAATTATTTGGTATAGCAATCATCTTTTCTTTGTTTCTCTCTTTTTTCTTCTCATTTTTCAGTCTCCGGTTAATTGGTTTTTGATTTTATTTGAATACATCCTCTTATTATTACTTTCTCTTGTTTGGGCAGGGGCTTGTTTCTTTTCCGTCTGGGAATTATTACTCCCCGCTTTCTTGGGAACGATTGGACTTTTTTCTTTTTTTGCTACTCATCTCTCTCTTTTTTTAGAAACTAGCTCGGCTTTACTTTTCTTTTTTCTCTCGTTAATTTTTATTACCGTGGTAACCGCAACCACTCTTTGGAACACTTTTCGTTCAAAAGAATTATTAGGAAGCATTTACCGGGAAAAGCAAAACTTAGAGGAAGTGGCTAAAGTCTTGAGAATACGAATCCAGGCGAAGACGAAAGAATTGCGTCAGCAGGCAGAGAATTTGAAAAAGGAAAGCAATATTCGAGCCCAGGCTCTTCGAGCCCGGGTCCAGGAATTAGAAAAATTTCGCCAGGTAGCTGTCGGTCGAGAGCTAAAAATGATCGAATTGAAAAAAGAAATTAGCCAGCTGTCGGAGGAGTTTAAAAAATTAAAAAAGGGCAATGGAAAAAGAAAGAGGAAGTGAATTGACGAAGCGGGTATTGCTTAGGAATATTCAGCGCCAGGGGGAGATTAGAAAAATTATCCTTCCGCTGTTGGCTATTATTTTTCTTTTTCTGCATGTTTTTTCTTTACCCGATCCCTCACTTATCTTAGGGAGCATCCTCGTCCTTGTTTCTTTTAGCCTCTTCTTTTCTGGCAGTGTTTACTTTAAGAAAAATCCTGCTTCAACGGCAGAGGAGATTCAGCAAGTCTTAATCAAGATTATCTTTTTGGAATTACTGGCGGCTTGGGCCGGTTTCTATCTTTTTGGAACAGTTATTAGTCAATGGCTGATTCCAATCGCTTTTCCCGCTTCTCTTTTCTTCGTTTTCTATCTTACCTTGACCATCCCTCTATTGGGAGAGCTTTACCGGACTTTCTTTTACCTGATGAGCTGGTTGGGTTTGACCTTTCTTATTCTGCTTGGCCATTCCCCGCTTACCCAGGCTTTAGAAAGCCAATCCTCGAGTTTGAACTTAACGGACCCCGCCAATCTAATTTCGATTATTCTTTCCGGTGTCGCTATTTTTGGGGTAAAAATCATAATGGATTCAACCCGGGATCAATCTGGCTGGTGGAGTGAGGGGTGGCAAAAAGCTAATCGGCGATTGGAGGAGAAACTCATCGGCCGGGAAGAGGTTGTTTTCGAGTTACGGCGGGAACTGAAAGAAACTAAAGAAATTCTTCAAATTAGGACTCTTGCTTATATTAAAGAGATGAAGCGGTTGACGGAAAGATTCCAGCGGATGCTTAGTCAAAAAGAAAATGGCCGCCGAGAACCAGAAAAGATTCAAGAAGCTCAAGAAACAGCCCAAGCCCTTTTGAATATTTTGGAGGATAGTGAAAAAGCCCGGCGGCAATTAGCCAAAGAAGAGGAATTGACGACAACCATTATTGATAATTTTGTTGACGGGCTTATTATTCTTAATCCGCAAGGCATTATTCAGGAAGTTAATCGGCGAATGGAGAAAGATTTTCGGGTTAAAGAAAGAGACGTCCGGGGGCAGCCGGTGGAGATTTTAAGAAAATATCCTCTTCTTGCCCCGGCTCTTTCCCTTATCGGCGAAAGTGGTCGGATAAAAATGATTCGTAAACAGGAATTCCTGGCTGAAGAGGGGATAACGGTTGAGGTAAGCACCATCACCCTTGAGAGTAAAGGGCGTTCTTTGGGTTACTTAATCATTTTCCGCGATATCTCTCGGGAGAAGAACATCCAGAAGATGAAGACGGAATTTGTTTCTATCGTTGCTCATCAATTAAGGACCCCTCTCTCGGCTATCAAGTGGAGCTTGAGAATGATTCTTGACGGCGAAGCCGGCCAGATAACAATTCAGCAGAAAGAGTGGCTAGATAAAACTTATCAAAGCAATGAACGACTTATTGTTTTAGTCAATGATATTTTGAATGTCAGCCATATTGAGGAGGGAAAATTCCTTTACGATGTCCAGGAAACCGATTTAGGAGAAATAGTGGAGGGGGTGTTGGAGGATAATAAAGAGATAATCACTCGGCAAAAATTAAAGGTTTCTTTCCAAAAAGCAGAAGATTTTTTTCTAGTCAGAGTGGATAGAGAAAAAGTCCAATTAGCAATTCAAAATTTGGTGAATAACGCTATTCACTATACGCCGCCAGAAGGAGAAATTCGTCTTTCTCTCCGGAAAGAGGGGGATAATTTACTCTTGATAATTAAAGATAGCGGGATTGGCATCGCTAAAGCCGACCAGAAAAAGGTTTTCCAAAAATTCTTCCGAGGCCGTAATGCAATTAAGGCAAGGACTGATGGGACCGGGCTGGGGCTTTTTATCGCTAAGAATATTGTCGAGGCTCATCATGGCCGGATTTGGCTTGAATCCCAATTAG
The DNA here is from genome assembly GCA_964522615.1 of uncultured Candidatus Saccharibacteria bacterium. Classification (GTDB taxonomy): domain Bacteria; phylum Patescibacteriota; class Minisyncoccia; order Minisyncoccales; family UBA1441; genus CAYLQR01. Next base: position 16,239 of record CAZFWR010000002.1, read on the forward strand.
GAAAAGGGACAACTTTTTATCTTACTCTTCCCCGGTCTACCAGTTGAACGGTTTAGGATAGGTGTTATAATTTGGTTAAGGAATAATGAAAACTATTCTTTTGCTGGAAGACGAAAAATTAATCGCTGACTCCTTAGAAAAAAGACTATCTGAAGAAGGTTACCGGTTACTGGTTAAAAATCGAGCGGAGGGGGGCTTAAAAGCCCTGGAAGAAGAGGAGATTCACTTGGTCATTCTGGATTTAGACATTTCTGGGCTTAGTGCTTTTAGTTTTTTAGCTCGAAAGAATAATCATCCTCAATGGAAATTACTTCCAACTTTAGTGATTTCTAATGCCGGAGAAGTAGGAGAGTTAAGCCGAGCCAAAAAGCAAAGAGTAGTGGGCTGGGTGTTAAAGACAGAATTTAATCCTGAAGAAATAGTTCAAAAAGTGAAAAATATTTTTTAAACTTAAAATAAATAAAATAATTTTAAAATATGTCCTCTCTAACTCCTTCTCAAAATACTATTCTTATCATAGAAGACGATGTTTTCTTGAGCGAGCTTATGGCTAAAAAATTGGAAGGTTCAGGTTTTAAAGTTATTAGAGCTATCGATGGCCAAGAGGGACTGGAAAAGGTAGTTTCCAGTAAACCAGACCTTATTCTTTTGGATTTGATTCTTCCGGGGATTGACGGCTTCGAAGTTTTGAAAAAAATCAAGGATAATCCCCAAAGCAGTTCTATTCCGGTAATTGTCCTTTCCAACCTTGGGCAAAGAGAAGACATTGAAAGAGGTTTTGACCTTGGAGCCCAGGATTACTTAGTCAAAGCCCAATTTACGCCGGATGAAATTGTGGATAGGGTGAAAAAACCCTTAGAAGGGCATGCCTGAACTGCCGGAGGTAGAAACAATGAAGAAAGGGTTGGAGGAAAAGGTCCGGGGTCGGACCTTTCTTGATGTTTGGACAGATACGCCAAAATTGATTTATCAACCGGCTTCTTTTCCTGAATTTAAATCAGCTATTAAGGGTCGGAAGATAAAGAAAACTACTCGCCGGGGTAAGCTTCTTATTTTCCACCTTGTTCCGTCAGCTTTTCTTTTGGTTCACCCAAAAATGACCGGCCATTTCCTTTATTATCAAGGGCGAGAGGAAGGGGGAAAATGGCCATCGGCTTTGGCCGAGGACTATATCCATTGCCTTTTCTGGTTGGACAGAGGTGGGCTCTTGGCTTGGTCGGATTTGAGAAAATTTTCTCGGTTAGAGCTCTGGCTTAATAAAAAACTAATAACTATTCCCCTATTGCAAAAGATTGGTCCTGACCCTTTAGCGGAAAACTTTTCTCTGAAGCAATTTCAATTTCTGCTCTCTAAAAGCCAAAGGCCGGTTAAACTTACTCTTTTAGATCAGTCTTTGGTTAGCGGGATAGGAAATATTTATGCCAGTGAAATTTTATGGGCGGCTAAAGTCCACCCGGAGAAAAAGGCCTCCACTCTTTCTTCGGAGGAGGGAAAGAGGATTTACCAGGCGATGAGAGAAATTCTTCAAAAAGCGGTGGAGCAACAAGGAACAAGTATTGCCGACTTTCGAAATATTGAAAATAAAGAAGGGCATTATACTTCTCGATTAAAAGCTTATCGCCAGGAAGGAAAACCCTGCCCCCGTTGCCATTCCTTGATAGAGAGGCTAAAATTAGGAGGTCGCTCTACTTATTATTGTCCTCGCTGTCAGCCAAAATCATGATTTATTTTTTCTATGGTCCAGATAGTTATCGACTTCTTCAAAAATTGAAAGAGATTAAGGAACGCTATCAGAAAGTTCACGGTGGTTCAATGAACCTGGTGGAGCGAGAAGGGCCAGAAATTTCCTTTTCTTCTTTCCAAGATATTTACCGGCAGCCCTCAATGTTTATTGAGCGTCAGCTGGTAATTTTAAAAAATCTTTTTCAGACTTCAGATGAATTCCAGCATCAACTTTCATCGGTTATTGAACAGTTAGACCAATCAGCAACCCTTTTCGTTTTTTATCAGCTAGGGAAGGTAGAGAAAAAAAATCCTCTTTTCCGAAAGCTGAAAAAACAGGTCAAGAATGAAGAATTTTCTTCTCTCCGTCTTCCCCAGGCAGAATCTTGGCTAGACCGAGAGGCTGAATGCTACGGCTTAATTCTTCAGTCTGAGGCCCGCTCCCGTTTAGCTGGTCTTCTGAAAGGCAATCTCTGGCTTGGCCACCTAACCCTGGAAAAGATAGCCGCTCACTTAGGAGAGGGAGAAAAGGAAGTATCGGTGGAAGAAGTGGAAAAATTAGCGGATTTTTCTACTTCAGTTAATGTTTTTCAAATAACAAACGCCTTGCAAAGAAAAGACCCCTCGGAAGCGCTGGCGGCGGTCAATGGTTATCTCGACCAAGGCGGCCGCCCAGAGTTTTTGATTGGGCAGTTCAATTCTTTTTTAGCGCGCCTTCTTTATATTCGCTCTCTGCTTGATGAGGGAAAACAGGGTTGGCAGATTAGGCAAGAAGTTCCCTTTAACCCCAATCAGGTTTATTATTTAACTAATTTGGCTTATTCTTTTTCAGTTGAGAAATTAAAAGAAAAAATCCGGGATCTCTTGCAAACAGATCTCCGGATTAAAACAGGCCAGCAACTGCCTAGACCGGCCCTTAATGACTTTCTATTGAAGTTTTCCCAGATTTATTAAGCCGAGCGACTAACCGAGATTTCCTTCGGCCAGCGGTATTTTTTTTGATAACGTTCGTTTTCGCCGCTTTATCTACGGCTTTGTAATACGAAGCTAACAGAGCTTGAGCTTCTTTAAGTTTGTTGCTTTCAGAGAGATGAATTATTTCTTTCTTCAAGCTCCGCATCTTCTTTTGACGCCGAACGTTTTCTTTCCGCCGCCTGAGACCCTGGCGAAGGGATTTCTTAGCTGATTTAGTAATAGGCATTCTTGGAATATTTAATGACTTATTTTAAACTAGAAGTTAATGAAAGTCAAAAAAGAGATTAAAAAAATTATTCCTCCTGTCCTTCTTTCAATCTACCATTTTCTTCTAGCTTGGCTGGGAGCGGCAATCTATCGCTTTCCTTCTAAGGAAATGACCGTTATCGGTGTTACCGGGACAAGTGGCAAATCAACGGTTGTAGAATTAATTCATCAGCTTTTTACCGGGGCCGGACAGAAGACGGCTGCCTTGTCGTCAATCGCTTTTCATCTTGGCCAAGATTTCCAGCCCAATCAGTTAAAAATGACTATGCCCGGCCGCTTCCATCTTCAGCGCTTTCTTGCTCAGGCTAAAAAAGAGAAATGCCAATTAGCGGTGGTAGAAGTTACTTCTGAAGGGATTCTTCAATACCGACATCGCTTTATTGATTTTGACTCTCTGGTTTTTACTAATTTATCACCGGAGCATATAGAAAGACACGGGGGATTTGAGAATTATAAAAGAACGAAAGGAAAATTGTTTGCTATCTGGTCAAAAAGAGGGATGAAGCAAAAACCGCCAGCGCCAGAAAAAACAATCATTGTTAATTTAGACGACCCCCAAGCTTCCTATTTTTCTTCTTTCTCGGCCGAGAGAAAACTGGGTTACGGAATAGAAAGGATGAGCGAGAAAATAGAAAGCTTAAAGGCAGAGAAAATTGTTCTTCGGGCCCGGAGCTCAACCTTTGAGGTTAGGGGAGAAAAGTTTTCTTTAGCTCTCCCTGGCCAATTTAATATTAGCAACGCTTTAGCGGCTATTACCGTCGGCTACGCTCAAGGGCTAGATTTTTCTAGGATGGCTCAATCCCTGGCTAAGGTAAAAAATATACCTGGCCGATTAGAACTAGTCGCCGACTATCCTTTTCAGGTGGTAGTTGATTACGCTCATCACCCGGCGGCATTAGAGAAAATTTACCAAACTCTTCATCCTTTTGCTAAACGGCTGATTTGCGTTTTGGGCTCTTGCGGCGGCGGCCGGGATAAATGGAAGAGGCCAGTCTTGGGGGAAATAGCCGCTCGCTACTGCCAACGCTTAATCATTACTAACGAGGATCCTTATGACGAAGACCCGAGAGAAATTGTTGCCCAAGTGGCTAAGGGAGCAGGAGGAAAAGCAGAAGAAATTTTAGACCGGAGAGAGGCTATCCAAACAGCTTTAAGCTCCGCTTTGCCGGGAGATATTGTTATTATTACCGGTAAAGGTTCAGAGTCTTTAATGTGCTTGGCCGGAGGAAAAAAGATTCCTTGGGACGATAGGCAAATAGTTCAAGAAGAATTAGACCGAAGCTCTGGCCGGAAGGCAGAAAAAACTTAGCCATTTTTCCTTATGGAAGTTTATGGTAAACTAGGGAAGTATTATCTTTTTCGTAAAAAATGAACGACCTTTTTTCTCTTGGGCCGGACGGCGGATTTTTCTGGGAGCAACTTCGTCCTTGGATAAAGGCCGGGGACCGGGTCTTGGATTTAGAGTGTGGAGCAGGAAGCCTCTTAGACGTTTTAGTTGATCAAGATATTCACTACATCGGCTTAGATAACTCTCCTCGTCTTGTCAGAACTGCCCGGAAGAAATATCCGAATCAGCAATTCTTAGTAGGAGATCTGTTAAAGGTTACTTTTCCCAGCGACACTTTTGATAAAGCCCTTACTTTGACTTTTATTCAGCGCTTGCCTTCTGAAAAAGAACAACTAAATGTTTTAAGCGAAGCTAGAAGAATTTTAAAACCATTTGGTCTGCTTTTTTTTGAAGCGCAGTTTCCGAAGAGTTTTCCCCAATCAGGACCGAAAGGCCTAAGGCGTTTAACCCGAAAAGCGGGGTTAAAGGTTATTCAACAAAGAGAATGGAAGCTGGCGAAAAAGGAGAGGTTCTTTTATCTTATCGCTAAAAAGGTTTAGTTCTTGCCCCTGTAGTTTAACGGATAAAGCGCGACCCTCCGGAGGTTGAGATGAAGGTTCGAATCCTTCTAGGGGCACTAAAGGTCGTTGATTAAAAAATTATCTTATGGTTAATCAAAAAGAGATATTGGTCGGGGAAATAACCCATTACTTTGGGAAGATTCAAGTAGCAGTGCTGAAGCTTTCTAAAAGTTTAGAAGTGGGAGATGAGATTAGAATTCAGGGCGGAGAAATGGACTTTACTCAAGAGGTAAAGTCTATGGAAGTGGATCACCAGAAAGTGAAGAAAGCAAAAGCAGGCCAGTCCGTCGGTTTGGCCGTTAAGGAAAAGGTTCACCCCGGTTACAAAGCGTTCAAAATTTAATTTCTTTTTACTTTTATGCTTGAAGCCCTGTTTAATGAAGTAAATCTTCAAATAGCTTTTCAATTATTTTTAGCAGTCGTCCTGGGAGGATTAATCGGGATTGAAAGAAAGCAACAAGAAAGAATGGCTGGCTTGAGAACTTTTGCCCTGGTTTCACTGGCTGGCGCTCTTTTTACCATGCTTTCTTTAGGCTTAATGGATATTTCTTATCCTCAACCAGTAAGTTTTGATCCGATTAGGATTATTCAATCTATCGCTATCGGATTTGGGTTTCTGGGTGGCGGAATTATTATCTATCGGCATTTTCAATTGGAAGGATTTACAACAGCGGTTGCTTTGTGGATTACGGCAGCCATTGGCATTAGTGTTGGCTTGAGATTTTACTTCTTAGCTACATTGACTACCCTGATTGTTATTATAGTTTTGTCGGGTTTCCGGCAAATTGAAAAAAGAATTTGGGATTAGATGGAAAGAAAAATTATTTCGGCTAGCTTGAGTTTAATTGGAACGGTAATCGGAGCAGGACTTTTTGTTATCCCTAATTTATTAGAACAAGGCGGCTGGCTTCCTTTTTTTATAGGCTTGGTTGTTTTTGGCGGAGGAATGATCCTCCTCCACCTTTTTTTAGCGGAAGTGATTCTCCGGACTCGAGAAAAAAAGTACTTTACTGGCTACGTTGGCCAATATCTAGGGAAAATAGCGAAACAAACCTCTTTTCTCTATGTTTTTCCGGGTTTAGTAGGAACGCTTCTGATTTACGCCCTGATGGCGGGGCAATTTTCAGCTCTTATTTTGCAGCCCTGGTTAGTGGTTCCTCCCCTTTTAGGAAGTTTAGCTTTTTTGCTTTTCTTATCTCCCTTTATCTTTCGCGGAGGGAAAACAATTATTACTATTCACACTCGCTTTAGTTTTTTTCTCTTACTGGCTTTATTAGCTATCATCGGTTATGGATTGCCTCAGTTAAATTGGGAGTACCTAAATTGGTTCCATTCTCCGTTCCTCTGGAGCCTGCCCGGGGTGATATTTTTTAGTTTACTCGGATGGAATGCCCTTCCCGCCATGACTCAGATATTAGCTTCTCCCGAAGGGAAGAAAAAAATCGGGAAAATTATTATCTTTAGCTTGGGAGGAGTGGCTCTCCTCTATTTTTTATTCGGCTTAACAATGGTTGGTTTGGGGGTAAATATTACTGGCTGGACGGATATCGCCAATCTTCCCTCCTCGGTTTTTTACCTTTCTAAAGCTTTGGCTCTTATTGGATTATCAGCTAGTATCACTTCTTTTCTTAGCTTGGGAAATTATTTAAAAAATAGTTTAGTCGTCGATTATCATTTTCCTTATTGGCTAGCGATAAGTGGAACTATTTTATCTCCTCTTGTCCTTTACTTCCTGGGTTTCCAAAACTTATTAGGCTTGATGGGATTAGTCGGGGCCTTGATGGGAGCTCTTCAGGGCTGGGTAATAGTTTTTATCTTCTTGAAAGCCAGAAAAAAAGGGGACCGCTCTCCCGAATATATTATCCATCGGCCCCGTTTAGCTCTGGCTTTTATGACTCTTACCCTAACGATGGTTATTGCCTGCCAGCTCATTTCTTCTTTCGGAAATTAATTTAATTGACAGTCTTAGAGAAAGAGATTAGCATTATTAGAGTATGGAAGAAGAACATATTTATCTTACGCCGGTAGGATTAAAGAGGATTAAAAAGCACCATCAAACTCTTTGCCATCAGCGGGAAGAAGACAACGGGGAAAAAAACGGGGACAAGGACTTAGAATTGTCAACCGACGAACGTCTTTTGCAAGAAGAAATTCAAAGAGAGGAATTTATTCTTAGTCATTACCAATTAATTCATCGTCCTCAAGGAGAAGAAAGAAAAAAAGTGAATTTAGGGGCAACGGTGGCAGTAGAAATAGACCAGCGATTCCAAAAATTTATTATCGTTGATTTTCCAGAAGCTAATCCGGATCAAGGACGAATTAGTCGTTCCTCTCCGCTAGCCAAAGCCCTTTTTGGGAGAAAAGTGGGCGATGAAATTCTAGTAAACATCAAGCCACCTCAGAGGGTAAAAATTAAAAAGATAAAATATTAAAAGGAGAAAATGAAGATAGGGAAAATCCTTTTTTTTCTAATTGGATTAGCAGTTGGATTAGCAGTTTTTGCTTTAATGAGCGGAGACATAGAATGGGCTGAGGTCGAAAAAAGTTTGGCTAATATTCGCTGGTGGCAGCTTCTCATTCTTCTCATTTTAATGGAAGGAGGAATAATAACTACTACTTTAGCGTGGAAGAGTATTCTGGAAGAGGAAATCCCCATTCCTTTTTTCCCTTTATTAAAAATCTTCACCGTTGGTTTTTCTTTAGGCTATCTTACTCCAATTTCTTTAGTGGGCGGAGAGGCTCTCCAGACTTATTTTCTCCACCAGAAATTAACCCTTTCTTGGAGAAAAAGTATTATTTCCATTATTCTTCACAAGATTATTTCCTTTGTTGTTTTAGCGGCTGTTATCTTAGCCGGCCTCGGTTTTTTCTTTTTCTTAGGAGGAAGATTATCTCGTCAGTTAGGACTTTTAGTTTTTCTTATTTTCCTAGGAATTTTTATCTTTTTCTTCCTTCTCTTTAAGAAAACTGATCGTCGTCTCAGTCTTATTGGAGGTTTTGCCCGGGCTTTGGGGCTGGGCCAAATTCTAGAGACGGACCAAATGAAAACAGTCTTGAGCTACGAACAGGAAGCGCTTCACTTTTTCCAAACGAGAAACCAAGCTTTTTGGCGGACGCTAGGATTTTCTGTCCTGGCATGTTTTTGCTATTTGGGACAAGCTTTTTTCCTTTTCGCTTTTCTAACTGGGCAGTGGACGGGAATAGGGGCTCTTGTGACTTACTCTTTTAGCGGATTGAGTTCTTTCTTTATTCTTCCCGCCGCTCTAGGGAGTCTGGAGGTAATGGAGGGATTTGCTTTTCAGAGTTTTGGGCTGGAGCCAAACCTATCCTTAACTTTTAGCTTGATTTGGAGAGGGTTGCGTCTTTTAGTCTGTCTTACTGGCGGGGTGATAGCTCTCCAGCTAATGAGAGAATTAGGCTGGAAAGGGCTTAAAGAACCTAAAAAAAATCATCTCTCTTATGAAAGAAAGCAAGATACTCGCTAGAATTTTTTCGGAAATTAGCAGTTACCTAACAATCCAAGAAATTCCTTTTAAGCCGCAAGCTTATCAAAGAGCGGCTGGCGCTCTGGAGGTTTTTTCTGCTGACATCAGAAAAATCTATCAACAAGGGGGACGGTTGGGACTGGAAGCTATTCCCGGCGTAGGAAAGGGTTTGGCGGAAAAGATTGAGGAATACTTGGAAACCGGGCGGATTAGATACTACGAAGAATTGAGAAAAAAACTCCCGGTTGATATTTATCAATTAACCCAAATTGAAGGGATTGGGCCAAAGACAGTAGAAAAACTCTATCGGGCTTTGAAGGTCAAAAATTTAGCTGATTTAGAAAAAGCGGCTCGGGAAAAGAAAATTAGAGACCTGCCCGGGTTCGGTTTGCGAAGTGAAGAAAATATTCTTCGAGATATTGCTCTTTTCCAACAACAGCGCCGCCGCTTTCTTTTAGGAGAAATTCTTCCCCTCGCCAGGCAGATAAAGGAAAAACTTAAAAACCTAAAGGAAGTTCAGAAAATCAGCTTGGCTGGCTCCATTCGACGAAGAGAGGAAACTATTGGAGACATTGATCTCTTGGTGGCTAGCCGCCAACCCAAAAAAGTGATGGGAGTTTTTACCTCTCTTCCCTCTATTTCCAAAGTCTGGGGGAAAGGATTAACCAAATCTTCTATTCGCCTGAAAAAAGGTTTTGACATTGACCTTCGGATTGTGGGAGGCGAATCTTGGGGAGCCGCCCTCCAATATTTTACCGGTTCTAAACAACATAATATTGTTCTCCGCCAATTAGCGGTCAAAAAAGGGCTGAAGCTTAATGAATACGGTCTTTTTCGGGGAGAAAAGCGTTTGGCGGGGAAAACAGAGGAAGAGTGTTATCAACAGCTGGGTCTGGACTGGATAGCTCCGGAGATAAGAACTAATCGGGGGGAAATTGAAGCGGCTTTAGCTCGGCAGTTGCCTCAATTAATTGATTATGGAGATTTGAAAGGAGATCTCCACCTGGCTAGCAACTGGGGGGAAGGAAAAGCCGGCCTGGGGGAAATAGCTCGAGCGGCGAAAAAGCTGGGTTATCGTTATCTAGCTGTCACCGATCGCTTATCAGCGAAAAATCAATCTCAATTGAAGAAAAAAATTAGGCAGCAAATGGAAGCAATCGACTTCTTTAATCGGAAAGAGAAGGAGATAAAATTACTCAAAGGGATTGAATTAGTTATCGACCGAAAGGGAAAACTGGATTTGGAAGATGAAATTTTAGCTCAACTAGAGATGGTGGTTGTTAGTGTCCAGTCTTCTTTCCAGCTTCCTCGGGCAGAGATGACAAAAAGGATTCTTCGGGCTCTTCATTCTCCTTTTGTCCATCTCCTAGCTCATCCTGCTAATCGCCTTTTAGGGGTCAGAGAACCCAGCGATTTAGGCTGGGAAGAAATTTTTACGGTTGCCAAAAGAAATCACATTCTCTTGGAAATTAATTCTCAACCGGCTCGTTTAGATTTGCCAGACGAAATAATTCGCCAAGCTAAAGGGAAGGGGGTAAAAATGGCTATTACTTCCGGGGCTCACCGGCTTCAAGATTTAGGCCGGACAGAGCTTGGCTTGGCTCAGGCCAGAAGAGGCTGGGCAGAAAGGGAAGATATTCTCAACACTCAAAATTGGTCTAAAATTTCTCTTTACCTCGAAACTCATGAAAAATGAAGAGTCAGCCGGACTTATTGTCTTTCGGAAATCAAGAGGAGAGCCGGCTTATCTTTTATTGAAAGACGGACTAGGATATTGGGGTTTTCCTAAGGGCCATCTTCAGTCGAAAGAAACCCTAACGGAAGCCGCTCTCCGGGAAACAAAAGAGGAGAGCGGAATAGAAGAGATTGAATTACAGTCCGGATTTCAGAGATGGACCCACTACTTTTTTCAAAAAAACGGAGAGAAAATTTCTAAAAAGGTCTGCTTCTTTTTGGGAAAAGCAAAAAACCAAAAGGTTGTTCTTTCTTCTGAACATCAAGGCTATCAGTGGCTTTCTTATCCCCAGGCTCGAGAACGACTGGGCTTCAAAAATGCGCAGTTATTATTAAAAGAAGCTCAAACCTATTTGAGCTCAAACTAGCTTTTTACTTCTTCTACGATTTGCTTGAAAACGGAGGGGTGGTTTTCTGCCAATTGGGCAAGGATTTTTCGGTCAATCTGAATATCTTTTACTTTTAACCGATGAATGAAGCGAGAATAAGATAACCCATTTTCTCGGGCGCCAGCGTTAATTTTAATTTGCCATAAACCTCTAAAATCCCGCTTTTTTCTACGTCGGTCACGGTAGGCGTGAGTCCAAGCATGCTGCAGAGCCTCTTTGGCGGAGCGGTACTTTGATTTCCGACCCCACTTGTATCCCTTTGCTTCCTGAAGGATATTTTTTCGTCTCTTATTGCCGGTTGTTCCTCGCTTTACTCTTGTCATTAATGTCTTAATTCTGACTTAATTTTTTTAGCCAAAGGTTTAGCAACGACTACCCATTTCTTCTGTTTCTGTTTGGTTCTTTCCGATTTGTTTTTCCGCAGATGATCCATCCCGCTATAGCGGCGAAGGACTTTTCCGGTAGAAGTAATTTTAAATCTTTTACTTAAAGATTTTCTGGTTTTGGGTTTTCCTTTCATTGTTTAGTAAGACTCACTTTAAACTGACGGGCCTTAGAGGATGTTTGGTCTTGGACTTTAATTGGGGTTTCGTCCTGAATTGCCTTGATAAAAGCATTTAATTTTTCTTTAGCCTGGAGACGGAGGGCATTTTCCCTTCCTCGCAATCGCATGGCGATTTGAACCTGGTGGCCTTTTTCTAGGAATTTTTTAGTTTGTTTTAATCTTGTTTCCAAGTCGTGAGGAGAAGTGTTGAATTTAATAGTAATGACCTTCACTCCCCCGCTGGTTTTTTTTACCCGATGTTTCTTTTGCTGTTGGTAAAGATATTTTCCCGCTTCGGTAATTTTAGCTACTGGGGGATTGGCTTTAGCGGAAACTAAAATTAAATCTAGACTCAACTCCCGAGCCTTTTCTAAAGCCTCTTCTCGACTCATTGTTCCCAGCGACTTTCCTTCTGGGTTGACAACGCTTAACCTCGGAACTCTTATTTGATTGTTAACGGGTATTTTTTGGATAGGTAAAAATTTAAAATAGTGCCTATGAGATATCGTATATTAGCATGGTGATTGAATTATTACAATTATGGATGATTAATCTCTGATGGCAATTGAATTGACTGGGCCGTAAGGCTTCCGTCAGAATTAGCTTTGCCCTGCACCGTGATATCTTGTCCGATTGTTAAATCATTCAGTGTTCCCTTTATGGATTGGCTAATTTTAGTATCATCTGAATAGAAAATAATTTTTGAACCGCCATCTTTGAGTTTTATAGTAACGCTTTGGTCATCTTTTAAGATAATTGTTCCCATAGTAGAGTCGGGATTTATTCCTGCTGTCCCTGTTTGTTGGATTTTTTGCTGGCGTTGTTCCAGAGATAAATTTTGGAAGCCCTGCGGAGTAAGATTAGCTAAAAGACTTTTACTTTGTCCGTATTTCATCCCACCGTAAAAGACTCCTCCACTGGTTAGGATAAGGGCAATAATAATGGGTAGTATTTTTTTCATGTTAGTTTTATGACTTATTAAATTACTTAATTGAGCGATGTTTTTATTCATATCTTAAGGCCTCTATAGGGTTAAGCGAAGCGGCGCGCCTAGCTGGGTAATAACCAAAGCCAATCCCAATAACGGTAGCGACACCGAAAGCCAAAAGGATAGAAAATATTGAAACAGTTGTGGGGATCCCGCTAAATTTCGCAATCAATAGGGAAATAATCCAACCGAAAACGATACCCAGGGCTCCGCCAAGAAAAGTCAGCATTGTTGCCTCGGCCAGAAATTGCATACTGATGTCCTTATTTTTAGCCCCAATGGCCTTGCGAAGGCCGATTTCTTGTGTTCGTTCCGTAACTGTTGTTAGCATCATATTCATAATTCCGATACCACTCACCACTAAAGAAATCCCCGCAATGGCTGCTAAAAGCATAGTAAAAGTGTTGGTGACAGAAGAAGCAGCCGCTATAATGTCGGATAGATTCATCACGGAAAAATCAGCCATTTGAGGATTCGTAATGTTATGTTGAGCTAATAAAAGATTGGTTACTTGTTGCTGAACATCGGCCATATATTTTGCATCTTGTGCCTGGATATTAATAGTGCTGACAGAATCGCTGCCAGACAAAAATTTTTGAGCAGTCGAAATGGGAATAAAAATTATGTCATCTTGACTGCCAAAACCCGTTCCGCCTTTCGTTTTAGTAATGCCGATAATAGTAAAATCAATTCGATTAATTCTTATTTTTTGACCTACGGGGTTTATATTTTCTCCGAACAGGTCATCGCGGGTGGTGGGACCCAGAACGGCTACTTTGGATAAGTTTTTTACCTGTTGGTCAGAAATAAATGAACCTAATTCTGTTTCAATATTCCGTATTTGGCCATAAGAAGCTACGGTACCGACGATGGAAGTGTTAGTGTTTGTTCCTTTAGCCGTAACCTGGTACCTCTTTGAAATTTCTGGCGCTACTGCTTTTATGAAAGAAACTTGTTCTTGAATAGCTGCTGCATCTTCTTGAGTAAGAGTTTGAGCTGAACCTCGGCCAGAGAGTACGGATCCTGACCCCATCTGGGATCCTGGCGTTACCATGATTAAATTTGAGCCAAGGCTTTCAATGCTTGATTGAATTACCCCTTGGGCTCCCTGGCCGATAGAAATCATGGCGACCACCGAAGCAATGCCAATAATAATACCTAAAATCGTCAGACCAGATCTAATTTTATTAGCGGAAATAGAAATATATGTTTCTTTAATTAAATCCGTAATCAGCATAATGCTTATTCTTCGATTTGTTGAGCTGTTTTAGAACGATGAGCAACGGCATCCTCAATAATTTCCCCGTCTTTAAGAGAAATGATGTGCCCGGCTTTTTCGGCAATATATTTTTCGTGAGTGATCAAAATTATAGTTCGTCCCCGCTTATTTAAGTTTTTAAAAGTTTCTAAAACAATTTCACTGGTTTTGCTGTCAAGATTACCGGTCGGTTCATCGGCTAAAATCAGAGAAGGGTCATTGACCAGGGCTCGGGCAATAGCTGCTCTCTGTTTTTCACCTCCGGAAAGCTGATTAGAAAAATGATGGAATTGTTTTTCATTTAAACCCGTGCTTAATAAGCAATCTCTGGCAATTTTTTTTCTTTTGTCTTTGGGGGTATTAGCGTATACTAAAGGCAAAATAACATTGCGCAAAACAGTTGTCCTTGGTAAAAGATTAAAAGCTTGAAAGACAAAACCAATTTTTTTCTTTCTAATATCAGTTAATTCATCTTCGGAAAATCTAGACATGTCTTTTCCTCCCAAAAAATATTGACCCGAGGTGGCGGTGTCTAAACAACCTAAAATATGCATAAGCGTTGATTTTCCAGAACCGGAAGGCCCAATAATAGCTACAAATTCCCCGTCTTGGATAATAAAAGAAACGCCCTTCAGCGCCCGGGTCTCTACATTTCCGCTTTTGTAGATTTTAGTAACATTTTGAACTTGAATCATGAAACCTTAGTGCGTCATATTAAACATTCTCTGACCACCGCTACTAAATCCTGAATTTTGTTGTGATAAAGTTTGATTGTCAGGGGAAATTATTTGGGTAATCACGAGGTCGTTCTCTTGGAGGCCATCTAGAACTTCTGTCATCGTATCATTAGAGAGACCAATTTGAATCTGTTGAGTGCGTAAGCTAGACGCCGGTATTATCGATCCGGAGATATTTGCTGCGGCTAGATTAAATTGAACGGCCGGCTTATCTGCTACTTGTACATAAGAAATATCGCCTTGTTGTTTAATGGCGGAATTAGGCACGAGCAGGACGTCTTGTTTAAGATTGGTAATAATTGTGGCGGAAAGACTCATCCCGGGTTTTATCCGTTCATCTTGCGTGTCAAAAGCAATTTTTACGCCGTAAGTTACTACGCCTTGGGTTACTGTTCCCAGGGTGTCCACTTCAACCACTTCTCCCGTTATATTGAGGCCATCAACGACATCAAAGGCAATGTTTGCTTTCTGTCCTATCTTAACTTGAGCAATATCAATTTCGTTAAGAGTTGTTTCTGCTATTTTTTGTTTGGTAATTAAAGTGGCGATGGCATTAGAGGAAACAGATTCTCCCTTTTTAACGTTTAAGCTGGTGACTACTCCATCAAAAGGCGCTCGAATATAATAGTCAGCCAAATTTTGTTGGGCGCTTAACAAAGCATCTTCTTTTTGCTGGACCGCTATTTTTTTGGCTCTGATATCAAGCTCGTTAGCTCCATCTTGAAGGGTTTTTAAGGCCGCCTCTTTTTCTTTAACAGCTAGCTGGGCGGCGTCAATATCGTATTGCTCAGGATTTTTTAATTTGTCTAAGGCCTCCTTTTTTTCTTGGACATTTCTTTCCGCGGCGGCTAAATCAAGAGGATGGTTTTGTTTTATTTCCTCTAGGTTCTGCTCAGCACTTAGAATAGCTTCTTTCTTGTCTTCAAGGGATCTTTGGATAGATAAAAGACTTGATAAATAACCATTAATTGTTGAAGTGTAGAATTTTATATCCGATTGATATCCAACGACTTTGGAATAAATACACTGATTATCGCTGGATGGATAATCTATCCAAAAGTCTAACATATTAGCTTCGCTTTTGACGGTTTCAGCCATAGCTCTTACAGTGTCTAAGGTTTCACTTAACAGCCCCTTGATAATGTCTTTTCCTGGATAACGACTAGTGTTTTTGTAATTTTCAGAATTCTTATCATATTTTTCTCTGGCTATTTTGTAATTGTTCTCGGCATTCTCTATAAGTTTTTCTAATTGGTATCGGTCATCATAATTATCAATAGAATTGCTAAGAGTCAGTATATTCCATAAATAATCAGGAATAAATGTTTCGCTTTCGGCTATTTCGTGACCGTATAATGTGTCTTCGAGGTCCGTAATCAGGGTTGGTAAATCTAAAAAACTATCGGAGACGGCATTGAAAGCATCTTCTTCGTAAGCGATTACTAAATTATCTTCGGCTTTTTGTTGAGCGTCTATGGCGTCTTGCTGGCCGTTAGCTTGGCTGGATTTTAATTTTGTTAAACTGTCTTGAGCACTAATCAAAGCATTTTCCGCCTGGGTCAAAACGGATTCGCTAGGGCTGATTAATTCTTCTAGATTCCTTTGGGCTGTAGCCAAATCATTTTTAGCTTGTAAAACACCCAACTCATCTGGCGGAGCTAATAATTGGCTTAATTCCAGTTGAGCCGTTTCGAGATTTGTTTCGGCGTCATCTACGGCCTTTTGGGCATCGCGGCTATCTACTTGAGCGAGCAAGGCACCGTTTTCTACTTCTTGGCTATTTTCTACCTTGACCTCAACCACTTCGCCAGAAACTTCCGGTTTAATATCCACTTGGTCAGAAGCCGAAACTTGGCCGCTTTCTGATAAAGATACGATTAGCGTCCCCTTGTTGACGGTGGCGGTGATATAGCGAGTAAGGTCAGTATTGTTTTTAGCCAAGGTCTGGTAACCGAAATAACCTCCGGTAATAATCAACACCAGGCTAATGCCGGCTATAAATTTTCTTTTGAGTATTTGTTGGAATATTTTAGTAAACATAGATTATTAGTAAAAGTGATTTAGAAAAGAGATTATAGATTGTTAGAAAATAATCCTCGAGGAACTCGAAGTGATGTGGGCGCCCCTTTCAATTCACTATCGAAGACACGGATAAGCTTGGCTTCAATTTGTCCATCGTCATTGGGGGACCCAATAATAACGACATCGTCTCCAACCTTTAATCCGTCTTCAACGGTTTTCATTTCCTTTTTGATGACCGTATCTTTGGTAGTTATAACGACTTTTTCTATATCTCCGCGTCCTTTAACAACAAAACTTTTATCGTTCTTAAGTTCAATAATTTCTCCGAAAATACCGTGGCCTTCAATAAATTCTTCGGTTAAAGGAAAAACATTTCGCCAATCTCTTAAAAATCCAGCCTGCGGTCCAGCAAAATTCCGGTGATAACTTTCGGCCCAGTGGTAAGAAAACCTTGCTTTCATTCCGCCAACAGCTATCCCCAAGCCAAATATTAAAACAATAATGGCAAGACTAGTAAGCCCAATAACGACCCATTTAAGAATATCGCGATTTATTTTTTTATTAGTTTGTTTTTCTTCGTTCATAGGGAATAATTATTAATTAAGCGAAACTTCGCCTTAAATATCCCAATAACAATTTTTTTCTATATAGAAATAATCGGAGCGTGAAAACAAAAATAGCCAGACTTAGCGAAAAAATAATTATGCCTCCAATGGGTAATGACTCTAAGATGGCTAGGCCAAAATTTTGCCACAGGGCAAAGAATGTTCCCAAATCACCGAGGGCGGTGGAAATAAAATAGGAGATTCCCGAACCTTTGATCTGATTGACAAGTATCGCACCGGAAAGAGGCGTAACGACTAAAGAGACCGATAAAAGGAACAAAAATCCGAATAGTAGTCTCCGGGTGTGCTGTTGTTCTTGTTCTCGCTTAATCGCTAGAATGATGCGATCAAAAAGTCCCACCGGTGGTTCTGCGGGTTCGACGCGAGAAAATAAGTTTTCGTCATTTTTGTGCATAGCCTTTATTTACTAATACTAATACGATACAGCTATGCGTTTTAGTGCATTTTTAAACAAAACGTTTTCTAAGCAAAGCCACGCCTCGTCTATACCTACTTTGTATGGTGTTAATGGGTTCCCCTAAGAGCTCGGCTATTTCACGAAAAGTGAAACCATTATTGTAGCGGAGTGATAAAACCAGGCAGTATTTAGACGAAAGAGTCTCAATGGCTTTGTTGAAAGCAGTTTTAAAGTTTTTTCTTTCTAAAAGTTCGTTAGGGAGCGGACCCGGATCTTGAATAGTTCTAGCCAAAGAGAATCCCTCTTTGTTGTCAAAAATGGAAAACGGGATAGTTTTCTTTTTCTTCCACCAATCAAAACAGGTATTTTTCGCGATCGTAAAAATCCAAGTCTTGAATTTTCTTTGCGAGTCAAATTTTTTCAAATTTCTCCAGGTTTTTATAAATACTTCTTGGGTTATATCTTCTGCTTCTTGTTCGTTGCTGACGTATCGATAAACAAAGTTATAAATTGGCTTAAGATAGCGTTGAATTAGAATTTCCAAAGCCTGTTTATCGTTTCGGAGGTATTGATTAACGAGTTGTTCGTCGGTGCGATGGGACATAAATAATAATACCCACTTTACTTCAAAAACGATTCGATGGCAATCCTTGAAATCTTCGATGTCTTTTTCAGGATTACGACGATTGAATTATTACAATTCTAGGGTGTTGCTTATCCGTCATTGTTAATCTCCGAGTTAATGTGTTTTTCCAGCGATGCTTTCAGCAATGGTTGTTTTTCCTGTTTCCTGTAATTCACAAACAACAATTAACATGGTGTTTTCAGAAATCAAATCTTATCTTTTCTTAAAATTATTTTCTATTAATTTACTTTGACGCAAAATAGATTTGAATGTCCCAAATGGAATTTCTTTCTTATTCGCCGGAACAATAACTGTTAAAGTCGGATTCCCAAATTTACGAAATTTTACATGGTCTCCTTTTTGAGAAACATAGAAAAAGCCCTTATTTTGAAGGACTTTAATGATGTGTTTTGAAGAGTAAAGTCTAGGCATAACGCAAAGACAGATTTACTAGCTCCGGCTTCTCTACTTTAGTTATCTTTGGAGTTTTAATGTCTTCGAAATATAATTCTAAAGCTTCATCTAAATTAGATAGAGCTTCTTTTTTGGTTTTCCCAAAACTGGACACATCTACATTAAGGCATTGAGAAACATAATACTTGTCTTCTTTCCAAACTATATTTTTTAAATCTATTCTGCGCATAATTTTAAGGTTATTCTACTTTTGAATTCTATCAAAAAAGAGAAATAGGTCAATATTCTTTATCCTGTATATTGCTTAACCAGGTTAAGCAATAACCCGAAGCGGTTGAGGTTTAACCTCAACCGGCTGATATAATATTTTTGGCTGTTTCATGTGGCGAGGGGCATTAGGAAGCAAGTTTCTTTTCTACTTTATCAAAAACTTCATGCCAATAATCTCCGTGAGGCACGTATTTATCAGAATTAGTTTTTAATTCCTCTTTGATTTTATCAATAGAGACAAATTGAATTTTTTGAACCTCTTCCTCTTGTAATTTTAATTGGTTAATATTTCCATTAAACTTAAAAAAGTAAACATAATAAAATTCGTTATTCTTTATTTTTCTAAAGATTCTTTTATGCTTTCTAACCATAAAAAAATCTAAATCTTCTTTATGAAGCTTCAATCCAATTTCTTCTTCTGTCTCCCTTAATCCAGCTGTTATCGGATCTTCACCAGCGCTTATATGACCCGCAGCTGAAATGTCCCATCTATCCGGCCAGAGAAGTTTCCCTTTAGCCCTTAATTGAAGAAGGATTTCTCCTTTAGGATTATATATCCAAATATGCGAAGATCTATGCCATAGACCATCTTTGTGCGCCTCACTTTTCGTTTTTTGAATTCCAAGAAGGTTATTATTTTCGTCACAAATATCAATTAATTCATCTTCCATAATATTGTTGTTAAATTATGTAAATTTTTCTTGGTTCGGTAATTGGATATAGCAAACTTTCAATACATCTTTTTAGGCTCTGCTAAACGAAATCGGCGCAAGGCGATTACATCAATATCTGAATGATTGCAACGAAAGCAATAATTGCCCAAATAACATTTAAAACTCCCGGTTGATATGTTTTCTTTTTGAACGAGATATAGACGATACCCAGGGCGCCTGTCCCATTCATAATCTGGTAAATGAGTGATGATGTAGATAAAAGACTGAAGCTTACCAAAGCGTAAGCAACTACTATGGCACACGTGCCATACCAACCAATTGTTTCATGAATTAGTTTTTGTTTTGTCATGTAATTACATTGTAAATAAAGTATACAAAAACTACTTACTGCTAATTGTGCATAGTAGGTAAATTTCAAATCAATTGGTGCTTTATTTCTTTTTTGTTATCTTCTCAAATTCTTTTCTGGTGATACCGCTTTCTCTTAAGATGCTTAGAACGGTTCCTTTTGGCAAATCTTTGGTGTGATAAGGGACAACGGCTCTCTTTTTGGTTTTTGCATTGTAGAAAATAAAATGGCTTCCAGTTGTATGATCTAATTGAAAGCCGAGAGATTCTAAAATTTTTATTAGTTTCTTAGAAGTAAAAGGGAGTAGTTTAGGCATAAATGGGAATCCTTTTAACTTCTATTGTTGTTAGAAAATTTTCTTCGTCGCTAGGAATTAACCCTTGGTGTTTTTTTAAGCTGATAATATATCCCTGAATGGCATCAGTAGCCATTTTTTTAGCTTCCTTCAAATCTTTTCCATAGGTAACGCAGCCCGGTAAACTAGGGACGATGGTTGTAAAGCCTCCTTCTGGCTCTGGCCGGAAAATTACATTAAAGCGAAAAACTTTTTTCATATTTTAAATTAAATGAATTAGTTATCTTAGTGCGCGAATTTAATTTTGGTGGAGACGGCGGGAATTGAACCCGCGTCTGAAAAGGGTGGGGAAGACGGTTTACCGATTTAGTCTGATTAATGACGTAATATCCTCAAGTCAGACGAAAATAGATATTACCGAAAAAAGAAAGAACTTCTCGATTTTTGAATCC
>CAZFWR010000003.1:0-17496 GCA_964522615.1 uncultured Candidatus Saccharibacteria bacterium
TTAGAACTTTTGAGAATTTTTTAGAAGACGAAGCACAAATTTCTTCTTTTGATAAAATTACTAAAAAAACCATTGAGCGATATAAGGCTTACCTGGTTTCTCGTGATCGGAAAACAGCTTCAGGACAAAATTCGGAAAAAAAGTTAACGGCTGGATCAATCAATCGCACTCTTTCCAGCCTTCGAGGTTATCTCAAATATCTGATTAAGATGGACTATAAGACACCGCTTGCTCCAGAAAGCATTGAACTCTTGAGGAAAGAGAAAAAACACCCTCGAGTAGGAGAATTCAAGGATATAGTAAAATTAATTGAATGCCCGAGCCAATTTGAGAAAGACAAGAAGGTAGCTAGGAGAAATCGCGCCATGCTTGAAGTCTTATTTTCTACCGGGATGCGGATTTCTGAATTGGTAAGCTTAAAGGGAAGCCAAATTGATGGAACGGGGCGTGTTTTTATCAAAGGAAAGGGTAGAAAAGAACGCTTTGTTTATTTAACTCCGCGGGCGGAAAAATATTTAAAAAATTATTCAGAAGTACGGGGCAAGTCAGATTCCCCCTATCTTTTTATTCCTTATCGGGGAAAAAATGTTCATGCTAAAGAAAAAAGAATTTCCCCTAATTATTTGGAGGAAAAGGTAAAAAAGTACCGAGAACGATTAAGGTTGAATGTTCCTATCAACGTTCATGGCATTCGCCACGCCTTTGCTACTTATTTAGCAGAAAATGGAGCTAGTCCAGTAGCTATTCAAATTCTGCTCGGCCACGAATCTTTAGACACAACTACTCGTTATGTCCACGCTTCTGATCGCTATGCGGCTAAGATTCATCATAAATATCATCCCCTAAAGGATTAAGAGCGCACGTTAATGGATTATTCTAAAATTTGAAAGAGAACCGAAGTATTTCTTTCTCCAGCAAGATAGCCTAGAGCAAAGGCTAACAGCACCAGTAGAAAAACGGTCAGAGAGAGAATAATTGAAGATTGATGGGCAGAGAAAAAATGCCTGATTTTGAAAAACGTGAGCACAATAAGATGGTTGAAATTTATTGGAGAGTGGTTTATAATAGTTACTAAATTACAAGAAATATCTTAAAGAGTTATGGCTAAAACGGTTGGTAAATCAGTTACTAGATTAGGCAAAGATTCTCAATCACAAAGATTGGGGGTAAAGATTTCCGGCGGTCAGACCGTGAAAGCGGGAATGGTTATTATCCGCCAGCGAGGGACGAAGTTCATTTCTGGAGAGAACGTTAAACGCGGGAGAGATGATACCCTGTATGCTCTTTGCGATGGAAAAGTTGAATTTTCAACTCGTCGGAAAAGACGCTACGATAATTCCCAGCGGATAGCAAAGGTAGTTAGTGTTCAGCAACCTTGACACGTACTTCTATTTTTGTTTTTATATCGGAGGTAATTTTTATCTTCACGGGAAAATTACCAAGAACTTTAATTGGCTGATCAAGTTGAATTTGAGATTTATTGAGGGAAAAACCTTGCTGGTTTAAAGAATCAGCAATTTTTTGTTCGGTGATAGATTCAAATAATTCTCCCTTCTCCCCTACTCTTTCTGAAATTTCTAAAACAAAACCTTCTAACTTTTTAGCTAGGGCCTGGAAGCTCCCTTTTTCTTTTTCTTGGTGCTTTTTGAGAACAGATTGCTTTACCTCTAATTTACCCATATTAATCAAATCAGCAATAACCGCTTTTTTCCCTGGTAACAAATAATTTCTCGCATAACCGCGACTGACTTCTTTCACTTCAAACTTTTTGCCAATCCCAGCAACATTTTCTAAAAGAATAATTTTCATAGTAAAAAGATTTGTTTAACTATTTCTAAAGCTTTACCTAATTGAGGGTCTCGATCCTCTTGATAATCTTCTTCTGTCATTTCTATTTGGATATCGGGGCTAAGACCGTTTTGATCGATACTAATCCCTTGAGGAGTGAGCCATTTGGCAATTGTTAATTTGAGCATTGAGCCATCTCCTAGGTTCATAGGCTGTTGGATAGAACCCTTGCCAAAGGATTGTTCTCCTACGAGAGTTATCTCCCGATTATCCCTAAGGGCCCCAGCTAAGATTTCCGCTCCAGAGGCACTCCCCTGGTTTATAAGAACGACTAACGGATAACTGCCTAATTTGTTATTGCCTTCGGCGGGAAAAACATCTTCTAGGCCGGAACTGAATTTTTCAATAGCTAATGTTTCTCCAGATTCCAAAAACCATCCTCCTACCCCTTGAACAATATTCAGGTATCCCCCGGGATTATTGCGAAGGTCAAGAACGATTCTTTTAACTTCTGGATGATTAAGAATTTGCCAGGCGATTTGATCAAATTCTTGATCAGTATTGTTATAGAAATGATTAATCTGGATATAAGCGGTGTCAGCATTTTTTAATTCCCATTCTACTGTTGGAATCTTTATTGTTTCCCTGACGAGAGTGAACTCTTTTTCGGAAAACTTGTCAATTCGGGCAATACTTAGCGTAACTGTTGATCCCTCGGGTCCCCGAATAAGTTGGACGGCTTTTTCTAGGCTTAATTCTTGGGTAAATTGGCTGTCAATTTTTAAAATTTTATCTTCGGGCAGTAAACCAGCTTTTTGAGCCGGAGTTCCCTCCAAAGGGCTAATAATAGTTAACTGGGAATTCTTCATTCCTATTTCCATTCCTACTCCCTCAAAAGCTCCCGAGAGATCCTCTTCAAAAATCTTTGCTTCTTCTGGAGTGAAGAAGACGCTATAAGGATCATCGAGAGACTGCATTAGACCGGAGCTGGCTCCGTGAATTAATGTTTGATTGTCTAGCTGGTCCGCTCCAGCGAATTCTTCCTTAATAGCGTTCCAGGTTTGCCAGAAAACAGAACAATCTGCTTCTGCGTCTGGTTCGGAAGAAACAGAAGGGTAAACAATTTTTTCAGCTGAGGAAAAATATGTTCCTAAATAAAAACCAATCCCTCCGGCTGATAGAGAGGCCAGAATGAGAATAATAGTGGCGAGTTTTTTAGAAGGCATTTATCAATATATAATAAAAATAATCGGTGGGTCCGGTGCGACTCGAACGCACAACTTACTGCTTAAAAGGCAGTTACTCTACCATTGAGTTACGGACCCTCTCCTGGAATTTAGAGGCCAGTTTCCCGAAGCTTATGAATCAATTTTTTTTGTTCCAGCGTTAATTTCTGGGGAATACTCACTTCTATTTGTAG
Source organism: uncultured Candidatus Saccharibacteria bacterium (assembly GCA_964522615.1). Lineage (GTDB taxonomy): Bacteria > Patescibacteriota > Minisyncoccia > Minisyncoccales > UBA1441 > CAYLQR01. The sequence goes on from CAZFWR010000003.1 coordinate 3,209, forward strand.
TAGAAGATCTCCCCGGCCAAAACGGCGAAAGTGAGGAATTCCTTGATTCTTAATTTTCAGAATCTCTCCTGATTTTATGCCCGCCGGCATTTTTATTTCTATTTCCTTTTCTTCTAAATTCTTGATTTTTGTTTTCCCTCCTAAAACAGCATCAGAGAACTCAATAGAAATCTTTCGAAACAAATCATCTCCATGGCGTTGATAATCAGAATTGGGCTTCACTATTATTTTAACATAAAGATCACCGGCTGGCTGGCCAAAAGACCCGGCTTGCCCTTGACCAACAAATTTTAGAATTTGCCCGGAATCAACTCCAGCTAGGAGAGGAATCTCTATCTCAACTTCCTGCTCTATAATACCGCTTCCTTGGCATACATTGCAAGGTTTTTCCGGCACTTTTCCTCGACCGTGACATTCTGGACAAGTAGCGTAACGAGCAAAACTGCCAAAGATGGTTGCTTCTATCTTTGGGATTTCTCCTCGACCGCGGCAGGCAGGGCATTCTTTCATCTTTGTCTCGGGTTCTGCCCCGCTCCCCTGGCAACGAGGGCAAACCACTTTTTTGCTGAAACTGGTTTTCTTTTTTTGTGAGGAAAAAACTTCTGCTAGGGCAAGCTGGAGAGAAAGCTGAATATCTTTTCCTCTGGGCGATTCTTGCCAGGAAGACTGCTGGCGGCCAAAATCAAAGTTGAATAGCTCTTCTAACTGCTCAATAACACTTTCAAATCCGCGATTATTTCCAAAGTTGAAACCAAAATTTATATCTTCCGGGTTAAATCCGGAGCCTCTTCCCGTTCCGCCGTAACCACCCCGAAAAGCTGTTCTTAAGCGGTCATATTGAGCCTTCTTTTCCCGGTTGGACAAGGTTTGATAGGCTTCGTTCATTTCTTTGAACTTTTCCTCGTCTCCTCCCTTATCGGGATGATATTTATGGGCCAGGCGGTGATAAGCCTTTTTGATGTCTTCAGGAGAGGCATTTTTCTCCACTCCCAAAATTTGATAATAATCTTTGAAATTTTGGTCACTCATTTTTTCTTAGGAAACAAGCATTTGCTTTTTTGGAAAACAAGCGTTAGCTTATTTCTTTTCTAAGCGTTGGCTTATTGTTTCTTTTCTTTAGAAGAGCCAGAAGAAGAGCCAGAAGAACCTTTATTGGGCTTATTTTGGCCAGAATCAGAATCTCCTCCTTTTTTCTCGGGTTCTTTCTTCTCGGAAGGGTTTTGGTAGAGTTTAGCTCCTATTTTTTGCGCTAGTTCTGAAAGATGAGCGCTTGCTTCTTTAATTTTTTCTATTTCTTCTTCTGCCAGAGTTTTCTTTAATTCCTCTATTGCGTTCTGAATCTGCTTCTTTTCATTTTCGTCAATCTTGTCCTTAGCTTCTTTGAGAGTTTTTTCCGCAGTCTGAATTAGAAAATCAGCTTGATTTTTCTGGTCGGCTAAATTCTTTTTCTTTTTATCTTCTTCGGCGTGTAATTCAGCTTCTTTTTTTAGGCGCTCAATTTCTTCTTTAGAAACACTGGCGGAATTTTCTATTCTGACAGTTTTTTCCTTTCCGGTTCCTTTATCTCGGGCGGTAACGTTTAAGATGCCATTGGCGTCAATATCAAAAGCGACTTCTATTTGAGGAACCCCCTTAGAGGAAGCTGGTATTCCATCAAGGATAAACTTGCCTAGGCTCTTGTTGTCGGTCGCCATTGGCCTTTCTCCTTGAAGAACGTGAATTTCTACTGAGGTTTGGTTATCAGCCGCCGTAGAAAAGACCTGGCTTTTTTTTGCTGGAATAGTAGTATTTTTTTCAATGAGAAGGGTGCTGACTCCTCCAAGAGTTTCAATTCCTAAGGAGAGAGGGGTCACATCTAGCAGGAGAACGTCTTTCATTTCTCCCTGAAGAATACCTCCCTGAATAGCGGCGCCGATAGCTACTACTTCGTCCGGATTAATAGATTTGTTAGGCTCTTTGCCGGTTAAATTCTTTACTTCTTCTTGGATACGGGGCATTCTAGTTTGTCCTCCCACTAAAACAACCTCCTCAATATCTTTAATTGCTAACTTGGCTTCCTCAATAACCTGCTTCGTAATCTTAATTGATTTCTGGATATATGATTCTACTAATTGTTCTAATTCGCCCCGCGTAAGAGTGTATTGGAGATGCTTTGGCCCTTTGTCGGTGGAAGTAATAAAGGGAAGATTAATTTCTGTTTGGGAGGTAGCGGAGAGTTCAATTTTCGCTTTTTCTGCCGCTTCCTTGATTCTTTGGAGAGCGAGGTTATCTTGATGCAGATCAATCCCCTCTTCATCTTTGAATTTTTTTATTACCCAACTGATTATTTCTTGGTCAAAATCATTTCCGCCCAAATGGGTGTCCCCCCCTGTGCTTTTTACCTCAATTGTGTCTTCGCTGATATCGAGGACAGAAGCGTCAAAAGTTCCTCCCCCAAAATCGTAAACTAGAATTTGTTGATTCTTTTTTCTATTCAAGCCGTAAGCTAAAGCAGCGGCTGTCGGTTCATTAATAATCCTTCTTACTTTCAAACCAGCTATTTCTCCAGCCGCTTTCGTTTCTTGCCTTTCTGCGTCATTAAAATAAGCTGGGCAAGTGATAATCGCCTCTTCAATTTTATTTCCTAATTTATCTTCAGCGTCGGCTTTAAGTTTTCCCAATATCATAGCGGAAACTTGTACCGGCTTATACCACTTGTCTCTCATTTTTACTTCTACTCCCCCATCAGCCGCTTCTCTCAACGCGTAAGGGTAAAGTTTTATGTCTTTTTGGACTTCCACATCAGAAAATTTTCGGCCAATTAATCTTTTAATGCCGAAGATGGTATTTTCAGGATTAGTCACCATTTGGCGCTGAGCCAAAACACCGCTTAAGGTCTCCCCTTTTTTATCAATAGCAACAACAGAAGGAGTGGTTCTTCCTCCCTCTCTGTTTTCAATTATTTTTGGCTCACCGGCTTGGATAGCGGCCATAGCCGAAAAAGTAGTTCCTAAGTCAATACCAATAATGTTAGACATAATAATATTTCAAAATGAATGATAACAAGGCAAAGGGCAAACCCGGGCTTATTTATTGGCCGGCGTCTTCTAACCCGGATTTCTCTTCGGTCAAAACTAACTTAACCTTTTATTTGAATCGGGATTTTGGCAGAAGCAGTTTTTCTCTTAGCCTCCGGAATTTTTACCGTTAAGGCTCCGTCTTGGTAGGTTGCTTTTGCCTTTTTTGCCTGAACCTCAGTTGGCAAAGCGACTTCTCTCTGGAAATCTGTCTTTCGAATTTCTTTCTGGTAATAATTTCTTTTCTTTTCCTCCTTTTTTTCGGACATCTTTCCTCGAACATGCAGAACATTGTCTTCTATAGAAACCTCTATCTTCTTAGGGTCGATGTCAGGAATCTGCATCTTTATCACTAAATTATTTCTCTCTTTATAAATATCAGTTAAGGGGAATTTTAACCAACGAGCAGGTAAAATCGGCAGAAAATTATCCTGATTAAAGAATCGTTCCACTTCTTGGAACGGATCCCAAGGAATAATAGCCATGACTTGGTTGCTAATTTAATTAAAGAATTAAGGACCTTTGTGTTTTTATCCCGAGACCTTAACTTTGGCCGGTCTCAAGAGTTCACCATGATGTAAATAACCAGGGGCTACTTCTTCAATGATTTTGTCCTTTGGATAACGGCTCTTTTCTTGCTTGACTGCTTCGTGCAGATGAGGATCAAATTCTTCTCCTTGGCTTTTTATTCTAGATATCCCCTCCGTTGATAGAAACCTACCCATCTTTGCTCTAATTTGAGCAATAGCTTTTTGTAGGCTTTCTAATTCAGTCTTTTCTTCTTTTGAAGCAGCTTCTAATCTTTCTAAATCTTCAGCCACCGGTAATATTTCTAAAAGCAAGGATTGTTGGGATTTCTTTATCTGCCGCTCTTTTCCTTTTTCTTCTTGCTTCCTGTAATTGATAAAATCCGCTTTTGTTCTCTGCCAACCTTCAAGATACTCTTGTTTTCCTTTTTCACATTCTGTTAATTTCTTCTTGATCTTGGATGGAATTTGGCTAATCTTTTTTTCTTCCATTTTTTTATTGTAGCAATTCTTGAAATATTTTCAAGCTGTCTAAGCATAACATAATATAGTGTATTGTCAAATAGAGAGGGTTTTGTGCTTTGTTATTCCAAATAATAAACCGAGCTTTGTTACTCTAAGTAATAGGCTCGATTAGAGAATCTTAAGTCTAAATATTCCCAATCAAAGAAATCTTCTTGTTGTGAAAAGGCATCCATTGCTTGGAGAGAATAGCCTGCCTCTTTCTCTAAATCAAAGTAAATTGCCGGCCCAGGTGATAAAATAATGTCCAGCCTTTTTGGAGAAATGAGTTTCCCTTGCTGGAAAGATAAAGATTCTTTCTTCTCCCAAAAATGGGAAACAATAGAAGAAAAATTTTCCCAGGAAGCCGGAGGGAGAAGGAACTCCCCTACTCTTGGTTTCTGACAGCTAGAAACTTCTATTTCTATTATTGGTAAATCATTCCGGGAAGAGTTTTCTTGGAAGATAAAACCGTCTTTATCAACGAGAGATACGGAGTCGGCAAATCTTGCTTCTAAAATTGGCGCTCTTTCGGTTAGGGCGACAACGAGTGTATGAGGAAAACGGCGATGCAGTAAAACTCTTTCTAGGGTTGGAAAATAATTAAGAATTTGCTTCTTCAATAATCCAAGGTTTAAAAATAGGCTCTGATTTCCCCAGCGCCCAGAGTGAGTTTGAATAAAAGATTGAATTTCGCTTTCGGGAAGAGAAGAAGCTGAAGAAAACTGAATTTGAGTAAGGCGAAAAAGAGGAGAATAAATGATGACTAATAATCCCCCGAGAAGAATAATCCCTCCGAAAATAATGCCCTTAACCCACCTCTTCTTTTTCTTTGACTTTTTTGAAGAATGGAAACAGTGTTTCATACTCTTCTTTTCAAGCGCCTCTTTTTTTCTATGAGCCAATTTAGCCAGTAAAACCAGGAAAGAGCTAAGTCTTGAGTGGCTAAATAAGCTTTCTCTTTTCCCCCAAAGCCGCGCTTGAAAAGGGTTAATCCTTTCCAGGGATGGCGTTTGCTATGGCCGGAAGCGATTCCCCAGAAATTATAGAGAGAACATTTTCTTTTCTTTGCTTCTTGAATGACTTTCCACTGAAGAAGATAAGCAGCTGGGACTTCAGGGTGCTTCATAGAAGATGCTCCATGATGATAAAAAGCAATCCCTTGCCAGAAAACGATGATGGCTGAAGCCAATAATTGGCCATTTAGCCAAGCGGAAAAGATAGCGATTTCATGGTCTTTTTGAAAGGCTAAAATTTCTTTGTTTAGATAATTTTTAGAAAAAGGAGAAAAGTGATGGCGGATGGTTGTTTCTTGATATAATTGCCAGAAATTCTCCAGGTCTTTCCGGTTTGTTCCCTGATGAACCTTTAACTGGGGCCAATTGAGCCCTTTTTTAATCAAATAGCGAGTGGTCTTTCTCATCTGTCGAAGCAATTCTTCCTCGGGTAGGGAAAGGGGCAATTGCCAGGTTAATTCGGGATGGATAAACATCGGGGCTTTTCGAAATCCGAAAGCGGCAAAAAGCGTTTGGTGTTGAGTTGTTGGCTTCCAAAGAGGAGCCAAGCGAATGAAAATCGTTTTCTCTTTTCTGGCTAAAATCCTTAATTCCTCCAGAAGAGCTGTTAAGAGTTCTTTTTTTAATTCTGCCCCTTCTTTGAGAATAATTGGCCCGTGGGGGCAGAACAGAAAGCTTTTCTCATATTTGCCAATCTTGATAACGGGATTCTTAATAACCAGGCTTATTCCTTGCAGAACATCTTGTTCGTAGATTCCTAACCGCCAAATTTTTCTTCCCTGGCTTCTTTGAAACTCCCCCCAATTCCAAGATTGTAAAAAGGTCTTCTCCGAGTTTTGCTGAAGAAATTCTTCCCATTCCTTTTTTTGCCTAATTCTTTTTATGGTCATAGTGGTGAATTTCAAAAAGCTTGTGGGGATGAGTTTTTCCCCGAATAAGTTTCACTTTTTCTAAAGGAACTTGTAGATGGCCTGCCAAGAGAAAACGGACTTGTAGATTAGCTCTTCCCTCTTTGGCTGGCTGACGGGTGTGAATCAAAAATTTTCCTTCCTTTTGGGGAAAGACCTGGTCTTTTTTAGCTTTCGCTTTGACAGTTACTCTCACAAACATCCCGGTCTAATCTTTCCCTTACTCTTTTTTGCCAAATTGTTCGTCAATTTTTTGAACTTCCATTTCCGCTTTTTGGATTTTCTGGCGGCAAGTATCAACTAATTGATAAGCTTCTTTTAAGCTTTTTGAAAGTTCGTCAATATCGACTTTTTCTTCCCGCAAGCTTTCTAGAATATCTTCCAGTTTCTTTAAAGCTTCAGCATAACTGGTTTGACCCGACTTACCTTTACTTTCTTTTTTTGATGACATCTTGAACTTGACTTTTAATTTTTCCTTTTTGGAAATAAGTCCATACGATAGCGCCAATCTTTATTCCTTCAATGCCTTTTACTATTTTACCATTGATGGTGGCGAGACTAAAGCCTCGCTTTAAAATATTGACCGGGTCGAGCAGGGCAATGTTTTCTTGATATCCCTTTAATCGGTTTTTATTTCTCCGAATACTTTCTCGGGCAATTTGCCGAATTTCTTCTTGGAAGAAAGACAGTTTTTGGAAAGCAACCTGGCTGCTTCTTTGGGCATTGGCCTGAATAGCTGATCGAAGATTTTTTACGGTTTGTTGATGCCAGCGAAGTAAATTAAGAGCCGATAACCTGATTTCTCCCATTGATTTTTCCAGCTTTCCTAAATAACCTTCATTTCTAGCGGTAAGAAAATCGGCTAATGAACTAGGGGTGGAGGCGGCTAGATAAGCAACTAAATCGGTAATGCTAACATCTTTTTTGTGGCCAATGCCAGTTAAAACTGGTTTTGGAAAATTAGCAATGGCTTCGGCAATTTTTTGATTATCAAACCAACCAAGATCGCTCCTCGCTCCCCCACCTCGAACAATAACTACCACATCAATTTCTTCTGAATGTTCTTGGAAATAATTCAAGGCTTTGAGAATATCTGGTTCTAGCCGTTGTCCCTGAACGGAGGCTTGATAAAAAGAAACTAGGAAAGAAAAACAGCTATCTTCTAATTTTTTAAGAAAGTCAAAATAAGCCTGGCTTCCTTCTTTAGTAATAAGACCGATTTTTTGGATGACCAAGGGCAAGAAAGTTTCCTTTTTGTTTTTTTCTAACAGATTATTTCTTTTCAGAAACTCAATGATTCTTTTTCGGTTTTGTTCTATTTGCCCTAAGGTAAAAGCTGGATCAATGTCTTCAACCATTAAGTGATATTTCCCCCCAGGAACATAAACAGATAATTTAACCTTTAATCGGACTTCTAAACCGTCCATTCCTCCTTTGAGCTGCTGGACAACCCCTCCTTCAATTAACCTTTTTCGGAGAAGAGGCTTGGCTGTTTCTCCGAGAAAACAGTCAACGGTAGCTAAAAGCCGATTATGTATTTTATCTTTTTCCTGAAGCTGAAAGAAAATATTTCTTTGTTTTGCCTGACGGTCAAAACTAGCGACTTCTCCCTTAACCCAAATAGATTGAGGAAGAGAGGTTTCTAAAATTTCCTTAATCTTCTGATTAATTTCAAAAACGCGATAGGTGGTTTCTTCATTCATGGCCAGAGATGAACTCATTAATCTGGGAAGCAATCCATTTGGCTTGGACGGGAGAGACATTAATATGGGTCGGTAAATTAATTAATCTTTGAGAGATACTTTCAGAAACCGGACACTCTCCGAAAGTATATCCTATTTTTTCTAATTTAGTGTCTGAAGGGACAATAGGACTATTCTGCCACCCATCATAGAGAAAGATCTTCTTTTTTCTTAGGTGAGCTAAAATTGGAGCCGCTGGCTGGTGAGAAAGAAGAAGCGGGTATTTTAAATAAATTCTTCCCTCCCTCATCGGTGGCTTTATGAGGCCGCGGGCGGTAATCTTTTGGTCATAAATTTGAGCCATTTTTCTCCGGTGTTGATTGAACTTTCCTAATTTTTTAAACTGATGTCTTCCTAAAACGGCTAAAACATTAGGCATTCGGCTGGGTAGATAAGCCGGCTTTTCTCCTTGTTTCTCTTTTTTATGGACTGCTTTAGTAAGAATTCCTAATTTTTGTAAAACGAGAAGCATTCGTCTTCCCCATTCCCCTCTTTGATAGTTGGGGAGAATTAAGAAGTAGGTCAAAATAGGATGTAGTAACTGTTGGGCGATCCAGGGGAAAGAAGGAAGAGAGGATTGTTTTTGAAAACTTCTAATTTTTTTAGCTAATTTTTCATCATCAGTAACAGCTATTCCTCCGGTTACTGCTGAAATTACTTTATCCCGTCCCAAGCTGAAGAAAGCGGCTCGGCCAAAAGTTCCTAATTTCTGTCCCCGGGATTGGGCTCCTAAAGCGTGAGCAACATCTTCTATAATGATCAACTGATTTTTTTCAGCAATTTCTTTTATTTTCCGCATATCAATGGGCAAGCCGAAAGTAGGCTGAACCAGTAAGACCCGAGTATCCGCCTTAATTTTTTGGGCTAACTTGTCTAAAGAGATATTCAAATCTTCGCCAATATCGGCGAAAATTGGCAGTAATTGGCTCCAGCGAATGGGATTGACTGCGGCTGCGCAAGTAAAGCCAGAAACCAAAACTTGAGATTGAGCTGGAAGATCTAAGCTTTGAAGAATAGCCATCAAAGCTGAGCGCCCGCTATTAAAAGTAAAAGCGTGTTTTATTCCCAGATAAGCGGCGAAATCATTTTCCAGAGCAGCAATATCTTTCCCTTTTCTCCACCGCCAGGGGCGGAAAAGAAGTTTTAAAGCCAAATAGGCATCGTCCTTTTCAATATTCGGAGATAAAGCTCCGCAAACAGCTTTCATAATAAATTTTCTATAATTTCTTTTGCCACCCTTCCTTCTAAAAGGATAACATCTCCCGACTGAGCAAAACTCCTGACCTTTTCAATAATCTCAGTCGGGCGAGAAAGATAAAACAGCTGGACTTCTTTTCCCTTTTCTTTTTTTCCCTTTTCTAGACCGGCTCTTATTTCTTTCCAGTAATAATCTCTGGTGACGATAACTAAATCAGCCACCTCGGCTAGCTTTTCTCCTATTTCTCGGTGGAGAGAAGAGGCCGCTTTCCCCAATTCAATTATTCCCGGAGTGATAACGACTCTCTTTCCTGACCAAAGTTGAAGATGCTCCAAATCGGCAAAAAAAGCTGATGGATTGGTAGAATAAGCGCTATCGATAATTTCCCAGCCGTTATGCTTTCTGATTTTCTTTAGATTACTGAAGTTTTGGGAATGAAAGCAATGGCCGATTTCCTTCAGGGATAACCCCAAACGTTGAGCGGTGAAACTAGCCAGTAAAACGTTTATGAGATGGGCTTTTCCCACTAAAGGGAAAGAAACGAAGGCCGACTCTTGGGCGTTAGCCAAGATGAATTCAAGATGGTCTTTAAAAATCTTAATTTTTTCTGTCCATAAAGCGCTTTCCTCGTTGCGGGGACGGGTAGTAATATAAAATTTTTGCTGAGGAATAGTTGAAGAGGCTTCTCTTATAGTTGAAGAGGCTTCTCTTATATGGGGATTATCTCCATTTAGAACTGCCCAGCCGCCGGAAGAGAGATTTTCTACTAACTCTAGTTTCCCTTGGATAATATTTTCCAGAGAGCCAAAAAGAGCTAAATGCTGCTCGTTAATTCCAGTAAGAATGCCTATCTTGGGCTGGACAAGCTCAGTTACCCTTTTAATCTCTCCTCGATGATAGGCTCCTATTTCAGCAATGAAAAATAAATGGGAAGAAGTTAGCTCTCGAAGAATAGTTTGGGCAATACCTAATTCAGTATTAATATGTCCTGTTGTTTTAAGAACTTTTTCTGGCCCATAGCGGCAACTTAAAAGAAGGGTTAGCAATTCTTTAACGGTTGTCTTGCCGTAAGAACCGCTGATTCCGATGACCGTTAGATTCTTTAACTTTTCCCTTTTTTCTTTAGCCCGATGAATAATCCGTTTTTTTACCATTCTGGCCGGAATCTCTACTAATTGGACAACAAAAGCTACCCCAAGAGGAGCCAGGACATCTAAAAGTAAAATGGTCTGCATCCAGTGGGAATGATTCAGCCAGAAAAGAGCTCCCCAAGCGAAAAGAGTGGCGCCTAGGATTAAAACTACTTTCTTGGTAAATCTCTTAGGAAGAATCCATTTATTCTGCAAGGCTTTTTCCAGGGAACGCATTCCTTGGACAAAGAAATAGAAGAAAGTCAAAGCGAGGAAGAAGGAAGGAAGGATGATAAAAGAAAGAGCAAAGAGAATAAGAGGAGCCAGTGTTTTTGGCCAAGAAATAATTTTTCCATTACGGCTTATTTCTTCTTTGATACGCCTCCATCTATATTCTTTCAACTGCCAAAAATAAACCCAGAAGAAAAACTGGCGAAGAAAATAAAGAGAAGCTAATCCGAGAAGACTAATAATAAAAAATTGGCTGACGATCATTTTCTTTTACTTAACTGGTAAGCCCGATAGAGAGAAAACCAACCCCGCCGCAGAGGTATTTCCCATCCCGAAGGATAGTTCTTGGCCTTCCCTCCAAAGCTCTTTTTGAAGAAAGTTACTCCCGGCCAGCGGTTTTTATCAATTCCCCAGAAGTCATAGGCCAAATTGCCTTTTTCTTTAGCAAGTTTAATTTTTTCCCATTGTAGAAAATGGGCTGCTTTAGTGGAGCGAAAATGATAATCGACTGCTCCGTGAAGATCCACCGCCTGTCCCTGCCAAAAAATAACTAGATAAGCGCCGATGATTTTCTTTTGATATTCAGCTAAAAATAATTGTCCCCAACCTTCTCTTAAAGAATGCTCCAGGAGCTTTTGATAGTAAGAAGGCAAATGAGGTCGGAATTTTTTCCTTTCTCCGGTTGCTTGGATTAAGCGAAGAAAAGCCGAAGAATGCCTCTTGTTTCCCTGATTGCTGGAAATCAAGGTTACTCCCTTTCTCTGAGCTAAGCGAATATTGTAACGAGAGCGGACAGAAAGCTTTTGAAAGATTTTTTCTAGGGGAGGGTGAAGGTCAAGAAGCAGAGTTTGGGAGGGCTGAATTCTTTTAGAAGAAGGGCGGCCTTGGGAAGGAAGAAACTCCAAAGGCGTTGAAGGCTCAATTCTTAGAAAAATAGTTTTTCTTTTCTTTCCTATTTCTTGTATTTTTTGCCAGAGAAGCCTCTCTCCCTTTTCTTTCTCGGTCGGAGAGAGCTTTGGAGCAAAAACTGGCCCTCGAGGCAGGTAAAAACAATGCTGGCTAAGAGGAAGGCGCTCTTCGATAATTTGAGCCTGGAGAAGAATTGATTTTTGTCCGATTCTTAACCGCCAAATCTTTTTTCCCAGGCTTTTTTGGAATTTTCCCCAAGCCCAACTTTGTAAAAATTCTCCTCCTGCCTGGCTTAAAAAATTATCCCAGGATAACCGTTTAACCATTTCTTTGAAGAAAGTCAATAATTAAGGATAGAAACTCCTTGGGAGTATCCAGTTGAGGACTATGAGCCGCCTCTGTAATAATTTTTAGTTGAGAGCAAGGAATCTTTTCGTTGAAAACTGAAGCTTGGTCTACAGAGAGAAGAGAATCTTTTGCTCCCCAAATAATAAGAGTGGGGACATCTATTTTGGGCAAAAGTGAAAATAAATCTTCCCCGATAATCTTTTGGAAAGTTTTTCTCATTTCCGGACTTACTTTTAAATAGTCTTTTTGCCTAATAAGGCGGTAAATTAGGATTTTGAGATTTTCCTTAAAATTTGGAGAACAGTGAAAAGCCGTTAGGAAATTTTCCCCTTCTTTAGCGATTTTAGCTATTATTTTTTTCCGCCAACTAGGTTGAAAGACTAAACCAGCGGCATCAACAAGAATTAAGGAAGAAAGAGGGTGGTTTTTTCTTGCCGCTAACTTAATGGCAATTCTCCCGCCGAAGGAATGGCCAATTAAGGTAAAAGGGAAACTTAACTCCCCTCTTTTCTCTAGTGCTTGAGTAAAATCTTCTACCCATTGGGAATAATAATTCAGAGGCCAGCCCTCAGTGCTGGGAAGAAGAGTTTTGCCGAAACCCGGCAAATCAGGAATAATAACTTTTGCTTTTTCTTTAGCTAATTTTTGCTGGAAAGATGTCCATGCTTGGCTTGAACTGCGCCAACCGTGAAGAATAAGAACTGGCTTTCCGGAACCAGCGATTTGATAATAAACGGGAGAAGAATTAACTTTAATTATTTGCCTCTTCATCTCTTGATTTTTCGAAAGTCCAAATATTTCTGAAGAGCAGCTGGTATTTTTACCGAACCATCTTTTTGCTGATAGTTTTCCAAAATAGCAATCAACGTTCGGCCTATGGCGAAAGCTGTTCCGTTTAAGGTATGGAGGAACTTCGGTTTTTTCCCTGGAGAACGATAGCGAATATTCAATCCCCGGGCCTGATAATCGGTGCAATTAGAGCAAGAATGAGTTTCCCGGTACCGATTTTCTGAGGGAATCCATGTTTCAATATCAGTAGTTATCGAAGAACAAGCAGCTATATCTTGAGAGCCAAGGCGAACTACTTGATAAGGAAGAGCTAATTTTTGCATCATTTCTTCTTCTGTCTTAATAAGAAATTTGTGTTCTTCAGAAGAAGAATCGGGAGAGGAAAAACTAAACATTTCTAGTTTGTCAAATTGATGTTCTCTTATTATCCCCTTAACATCTTGTCCGTAGGAGCCAGCTTCTCTTCGAAAACAGGTGGAAAAACCAACAAATCTTTGAGGAAGAGAGGAGAGATTGAGAATTTCATTTTGGTACATTGCTCCCAAGCTGTGTTCGGCGGTCCCAATTAAATTAAGCTGGTCTTTTTCTAAAAGGTAAAGATCCTGCTGAGCCAAGCCGCCATAGCCGAGAGCCTCCATAATGCTTGGCTTAATCATCATCGGAGGAAGAATAGGAATGAAGCCTTTTGATTGAAGAATATCAAGCGTAAAACGAATCAAAGCGAATTCTAAAAAAACAGCTTCTCTTTTTAGGTAAGCAAAACGAGAACCGGCTACTTTCGCCGCCCGTTCAATATCAATCAGGTCTAATTTTTGATTTAATTCTAAGTAGCTTTGAGGGGGGAAATTGAACAATGGCTTTTTTCCCACTGTTCTTAAAACTATCCCCTCTTCTCCTTCCGGAACTTCTTCCTGGAGAAGATTGGGTAAACTTAAAAGAAGTGGTTGAAGTTCAGCTTCAATTTCTCGCAATTGCTTTTCCTTTTGCTTGATTTCTAGTTTCAGCTTTTTTCCCTTTTCCCTTGCTTCTGAAGAAAGCTGCTTTTGGCTAAGGATGTTTCTTTGATTTTGGAGTTGGCTTAAAGCGGTAACCAGCTGGCGTTTTTCTTTGTCTTGCTTTAAAATTTTTTCCAAATCAGCTAAATTTTTCCTTTTTCGAAGATTTTCTTTAACTTCCTGAGGATGATTTCTAATAAATTCTAAAGATAACATATTGGCGACAATATAACTTCTTAGATATATATTCTGATAATATATATTCTGATAATATTTTAATTTGGTTTCATTGTTGGAAAGAGAATAATTTCTCTTAGCCCCTGAACATCGGTGAAAAGAGCGGTTAAGCGGTCAATTCCCAATCCCAATCCCCCGGCTGGCGGCATCCCATATTCGAGGGCCGTCAAGAATTCTTTATCCATCCTTTGAGCTTCCGTAAAGCCATGCTGATAATTTTCTTCTTGGGCTTGAAAGATTTCTTTCTGGATTAAAGGATTATTCTGTTCCGAGAAGGCATTGATTAATTCCCAATTAGCAATTACTAATTGGAAATTTTCTGTATAATTGGGGTTTTTAGCCGATTCTTTGGCTAAAGGAAAGCTTCCTCTGGGGTGATGCAGAATAAAAGTGGGCTCCCAAATTTTTGGCCGACAATATTTTTTGTAAATCTGATCGGCTATTTCTGGCTTGGAAGCTCCGGAAGAAATTTCTACTCCTAATTTTTCTGCTTTCTTTTTTAAAGCTTCCGTATTTATTTCCTCCAGGTCAATCTTGGTCGCTTGATGAAATAACTGATTAAATTCTACTCGCTTCCAAGGACGACGAAAACTTATCTTCTTTCCCTGATAGGAAATTTTTTTCTTTCCCAATATTTTCGTTAATAAGTGAGAAAACAATTCCTCCGTTAGCTTCATCAGGTCTTTGTAATCAGCATAAGC
>CAZFWR010000004.1:0-15850 GCA_964522615.1 uncultured Candidatus Saccharibacteria bacterium
GGATGCTGGTGGAGGTTAAAAATATCAACACTTCTTATCCGGTCAATGGGGTGGAGGTCAATCTCGTCAAGAGAGGCAACAACTTTATTATAAGTTCCCTGCGGCGGATAAACAATTCCGCATTCTCCTTCTCCGTTGGTGTTGGTGTGTAAAATCGCTCCCCAATTATAATCACTATGAAAGGGGCTGGAGAACATATCTGAGAGCTCATCAATACTAGGAACGCCAAAAGTGGCATCTAAATCAAGGTCGCTGTCAAAGCCGAAAGAGCCGAAGAAAGGGTCCCCTACGCCGAATCCGCCGTCGATGTCGAGGTCCGAATCAAATAGGTCGGGGTCAAAGAAGGGGTCGTAAGAGGGGTCGTAGCCAGAGATGGAGAGACCTTCGGCAAGATTCTCCGCTATAGAGTATAACCACCCTTCGTAGGTAGTGAGAAGATAGAGAGATTGAGCACGGTCGTTGAAGTTTTCTAAATCGCTGATTGAGCCGGTTAAAACAACAGGTAAATTTTTAGGAAAATCTTGGAACGTTTCTTCAGTATATTCTCCCCCTCCGTGCGGGAAAAGATAAACTCCGTAACTATGGTCATCAAAGTAGATAGAACGGGGAGATTGGCTTAAATGGAAACTAGGGCGCTCTTTCCCGATACCAGGACGAACGAGTAAAGGGTTGGCCAATTTCCCAACATCTCCTTGGTAGTTTTTTTCGGGAAAAAGAAAAACGGTTCGGAATTCGCTCTGCGGACCTTCAATTTCTATTTCATTTGCGTAAAAATCTTCAGGAAGAATTTTGGCCGTATTTTCGTCAAGACAATACATTTCTTCATCTTCGGTTCCCCGGAAGCGATAAAGGCAAACTCCATGGAGAGGGATAGGCTTTACCGGTTCCAACCCTACTAACTGGGGATTAATCGTTCTTAAAATCATAAAAGCTCCGAGGACAATAAGAAGGCCTGCCCCTCCTCCGATTATTCGATGGCGGGCAGCTTTAGCTTTATTTACCGAACCGGCCGAGGTTAGGTATTGGATTCCTCCGACAATGAGAATAATGAAAGCGACCACGCCAACAATATCTACTACCAGATAGTAGAGATAGGCAAGGTATTGGGCTAGAGAGCTCTCGCTAGTGGGGGTGGTGGCAATGCCGGGGATTTTAGGATAGTTAAGCTCTAAACCCCCTGCTTCCCCCATAATTGGGAAACTGAATAATCCCAAAAGGAGAAGACCGCCTAAAATAATGAACGCTTTTTTTAAAATAGACATTTTTTTAATTACTTAATTAACCAGTTTTAATTATTTAATTAATCGTTTTATTTAATTAATTGTTTGTCCTTTTTCGATGAAGAGGAAATTTTGCATCAGATCTTTGATCGCTTCATGGCAGGCTAAGCTGTTACGATTTTGACGGCACGCTTCTTGTTCTGCTTCCGTCAAATCAGGGCTGTTATAAGGATAACAGGTTTCAAATTCCGGAAAAATATCTATTTGATTTAAGTCTATCCGGTCAAGGAGAATAAGGCAACTGTTAAGGCCGGCAATCATCGTTGACCCTTGAGCAACTTGACCAAACCCCGAAATGGCTTCATCAAATTTTGTTCGGGAATTAACTAATTGGCAAATTAATTCTCGGCGGTCTTCGTCATCGGGCAGAAGGTTTTCTGCCTCAATAAGATTAATTACCCGATTAGTTTTTGGCTTAACGGCTTCCTCTTGCTCCTCAAACCAGTCTTGGGTTTCATCTCGGCGCTGAAAAATAATTCTGATAGGGCAGGGACTGATACTGCCCGGGCAGAGGCAGGTGGAACAGGGACAGCCGGGGCAGCTACCGCAATTATTGCAACGACATCCGTGTTGCTCAAAGCAACCAGGTCCGCAACCAGCAGAGTCTTGAGTAACTTGGCAACCATCGCACCGGCATCCTGGACCGGCCCCGCTCGTGGGTGAAGGAAGGTGGAAGAGCTTACAAGCGTTGTAAGGATCATTTTTATCGTAAGAAGGGCAGACGATTTCCGGAGTAGAGGTTTTGACAATAATAGCCAGCTCCTTAGTCAATTGGGGAATATAATTTTCGGCCTTATCCGCCATTTCTCCTAAGAAAATAGTCCCGATAGGAAATCCATCATCGGCGTCAGGATCTACTACCCCTTCTCCTGATAGCGCGCGCGCCCTTAATTGGTCAGCTTTTTTCGTTCCTGTATCTGGGCAATAGAGAGTCAGAGCATCTTGGTCATAAAAGTCATAACACTGCCTTTCCTTGTCGGTCAAGCCAGAGGTTTCTGCGCTTGGCGGCACCACTTTGCACATAATTCCCATTTCATCAGTCGCCTGGATTTGATCCTTGTCTTCTCCTTCTTCATTGTTAACCAGAAATTTTGAGCACTGGTAGGTACTGAAAACCAAATTGTCTACCCAAGGCCATTCCACTAGCTTCCCCCTTTCTAATTCGTCAAGGTCGCATTGGCCGCATGGTAATTTTTCCCCGCCTTCTTGACAGTCCTGGCAATTAAACTCCCGGCAATATTTAGAAATGCTTATTTGTTGTTCGTCAGGGCATTTCTCTCCCCACTGAGCTTCGTTGCTATTAACGCAGAACTTGATTTGAACTGAAGATTCTCCTTGATTAATGATATCCAACAGGGAAGAATTGCTAATAACGGCCCGGTAGGGACAGTGGTTTTTGTAAGTATTTTCTGCTTTAACTAGATAGGAAAGATCGGTTTTTAAACTAGCCGAGTAAGGGGGGAGAAAATGATAAGTCAACCAGCGGATTTGGTTGACGACTGTTAAGTCTTGATAGTGATCAACATCTACTTTTACTAATTCACTGTCTTTCAAGCAGTCGTGTCCCTGGATAACTTGGTTCATAAACAAGCCACAGCCTCCCTCTCGGAAAAGTTGTTCTCTGATTTGTATCATTCGAGCTCGGCCGGGACAGGGATCCCCGCCGCAAGGAGCGCCGCAAGGACAGGTTCCTTTCGGGATACAAGGACAAGCTCCGCAACTACAAACGCCGCAAGCACATTGATTGCTAAGTTCCGACAATTCTTTAACCCGGTCGCGAAGAAACTCTGATTTTGCTTGAATGGCCTGGTTAATTTTTTCCAGACATTCTAGCCGGTCGCGATGGGTGGTTGGCTGAATTCCCGGTTGAGCCGGGTCAGCGTCAATAAATTCACCATCTTCGTCAAAGGCGTAACACAGATAAGCGATTTCGGCGTCCTTTGGTTGAGCGTTAGGCCATTGTTCGGGGAATTCTTCGGTCATCTTTTGGGCAATCGCTTCTTTTTCTTCCTGGCTGATAGCCGCCTGACTATGGCAATCAACCAACAATTGGTTGCTTTCGTTAAAACAACTGATGTTTTTGGCTAAAATTCTAGTTTCTAATAAAGTTCCAAAGGGAATTTCTTGATAAACATAGGGAACAACTTCCGGTTCGGACGGCGAAGCAGAAGAGGGAGGTGTTTCCGGAGCGACCACTATTTCAGGGACCCCCCCTAAAATTTGGGGGTTGGT
This sequence comes from uncultured Candidatus Saccharibacteria bacterium, assembly GCA_964522615.1. GTDB lineage: Bacteria > Patescibacteriota > Minisyncoccia > Minisyncoccales > UBA1441 > CAYLQR01. The sequence goes on from CAZFWR010000004.1 coordinate 3,513, forward strand.
AGTTTGGAGAACAAGATAAGAAGTGAGAACGATTACTAAACTTCCGAAGCCAGCCATTATTTGTTGCCGAGCTCTTTTTGTGGCGTCAACTGATCCGGCGGCCAAAAGATAACGTAAGCCGCCATAAACCAAGACCAGGAAAGCTATTAAACCAGAGAGGCGGATAATCCACCGCACTAATCCGGAAACCCAAGAGGCTAATTCTTCTCCCTGTTCTCCAGAATCAGCGGCAAAAGCAAAGGCGACCATGCTTAATAAAACAAGAAGGCTGACGAGAAAAAGAAATAGTTTTTTCTTATCCATTATTTACTTCCAAATAAACAGTCACCATCCAACTAAAAGCTACATCTCCCACGATAGGAATTAATTCCACTAAAAAAGGCAAGCCAACTCTTTTTAATAATTTCCCCATTACCTTAACGCTCTTACCGCTGATGGTTCCCGAGCGGAAAACAAGGGTCCAGGCAGAGAAAAGGACCAAGCCCAGGATGTCAAGAATGGTGGAGATAGCTAGACCGATAGGAGCGGTTACTATTGCAAGAGTCAATATAAAGCAGATTACTCCTCCGAGGTCAAGCATTCCCCCGATAGTCATCATTAGTAAGGCGTCCGGGGCGAGAAAATTAGGATAAGAACGAATTTCTTCCTTCATCTTTTTGTTCTTTTAGGGCCTTTTTTGCTTTCTCAATCTTCAAAACTTCTTCTGGAGAAGTGGTAATAATCTGGTCTTCGGCGTAAGAAGCAACAACTTGGATAGCCACCCTTTTTATTCCGGCAAAAAAGATTCCTTCTCCTACTTGGGTAGAAAGAAGAAGGTCTCTTTCCCCTCGGGTAAGATTAAAAGTATCCTGGATAAGTTCGATGGAAGCCGAAGACTGCTTCATCAGTAATTGGAGGGAAGAGTTGTTAATAATCGGGCGACCATAAGCGGAATTCATAAAGTCACTAACATCTTGGGTAATAGTCGTCAGCCCCAGCCAATACTTGCGAGCCCGTTTGGCGATTGAGAAAAGAAAAGAAGCCCCTTCTTCTGTCTTCATAATCCACCAAGCTTCGTCAATAGCGGCAATTCTTTTCTTAAGCTGGGAGCGAATAGTATTCCAGATATAATGAAGAATAATATACATAGCTACCGGCCTTAGTTCGTCTTCCATATCCCGAATGCCAAAAACCACCAATTTATTATCCATCTCAATGTTAGAAGGCTGGTTGAAGAAGTTAGCGTAACTCCCTTGGGTATATTTTCTTAAGCGGCGAACCAGAGATTCCCCTCCCTCCATACTTTCTAAAACGGCTTCAAAATCGCTCATAATAGGAGGCTGGGTTTGGGAAAAGTCGGATTCAGGAGTGATATCTTTAGCGGCGTAAGTTTCGGTTAAGGCCTGGTCGATAATGGAATCTTCTTCAGGGGTTAAGCCGCCAAACATAATTCGAAAAAGGCCAACCAGTTCAAGAACATTGTTTCGGAGAACAGAGGCCGGCTCTTCATCGGCTCGAGGAGTAGGCAAGTCAAAAGGGTTAAGATGGTGGGGAGAGGAGAGACTGATTTTAAAGAAGGCGCCTCCGACAGCATCAGCCAGGAATTTATATTCGTTTTCCGGGTCAATGATAATAACATCTACTCCCTCCATCAAGTAGCGGATAATTTCTAATTTGGCGAAATAACTTTTTCCTCCTCCACTTTTTCCAAAGATTACTTCATTAGCATTCTCTAAAGAAAAGCGGTCAAAAAGGATAAGAGAATTATTATGCCGATTGATACCGTAAAGAATCCCTTTGTTAGAACTAAGGTCAAAAGAAATAAAAGGAAAGACGCTGGACAGGGGGGCGGTATTCATGAGCGTGTGGACTAAAAGCTGGTCTAGGCCGTAGGGGGCGCTGCTGACAAAACCTTCTTCCTGTTGGAAAGCAGCTGGCTTTAGGTAAATAAGCCTGGATTCCAAGATAGCGCGGATATCAGTTTCTACATTTTTTAACCCCTCCTCTTTCCGGGCATGCAAGGTAAGATAAATACCTACCCGGAACATCCTTTCTTGAGCGGTTTTTAATTGGTTTCGAAGTTGTTCGATATCTTGGAAAGCAGTTTCCAATTCTGGACTGCGGACTTTTCCTTTTTCTTCTCTATCAAGAATTTCTGCCTGGATTTCTGTTGTTTTTTTCCGGAGTTGTTTAAGAATAGGAGCAGTATCAACAGGGTGGAAAAAGAAAGAAATATCTAAAGGTTGAGGCAGGTTAATAATGGGCGCTAACCAGCCGACGGAAAGATAACGGGGGTAAGAAAAGACAAAGAAACTTTTCAGGTATCGCTCCTCCATCATAATTCGATTAGCGGTAATCTCTACTGAAGAGGGAGCGATTAAATCCTGCTGGCTGACCAATGGCTGCCGACTGCCTGAAGAGGAGGAACCAGAGAGGGCAAAAAGTTGTTTTAATTTTTCTAGCATATTATTCTGATAATATATGTTCCGACAATATTTTATTGAATTAATTCTGGCATAATCGAGGGATAATAGCCCACTTCGGCTGATTGGGGATGATAGAGAGACCAGAGAAGTTCAATTAATTCGGAAGAGGTTAAAGGGACAGCTAACAAACTGCACCGCCGTAGGCCAATGGCTAAAAATTCCATTCTTTGGTAAAGCTGACTGCGAGCCCGGCGAAAAATAGCTTCGCTCATTACTACTCCCTCTTTGCGCCGGAATAATTCTTTAACAGGAGCGGAAATTTCTAATTCGGCTAAGGTATAGGGGATAACAACAAAGAATCTTTTATTCATAATGGTTCCTTGCCGAATAAGGCGGGTAACAAACTGGCGATAATCGGCCGTCTGAATTTTGAGCAGTTTATCCGTCTGGTTTTTTTCGAGGTCTCTTAATTTATCTAAATAACCAGTAAGGTTTACTCGTCTTGATTGAGCAATGATTTGGGTGGGAAAGTCTAAAGAATTGAGAAAATTTTGGAACTGAAAGACAATCGCTTCCTGTTCATCAGCTGATTTCAAAGCAAAGTTGAGGGAGGAAACCATCAATACTCCCCGTAAAGCGCTACTCTTTAAAATAATAACTCCTTCTCTAATTTCCTTAAAAGGAAGAAGGTCTTGGGCAGAAGCAGCTGGCATAAATTAAATTCTTTTCGTCTCAATTTTTGTTTTGAGACGGCTTAATTGACTAACAGAAGAAATCCCTAAAAGTTTTTTCTTTTTTTGCTTAACAGGCGGCGCTTGCCGCTGGATAACTACTTCAAGGTCAGGCGTTAATGTTTTTTTCTGCCAAATATAACGCTTGGGAACTAGGAGAAATCTTCCAATATTTTTGATAAGCTGGAACAAAGAACGTCCTCCCGGTTTGATAAAAATAAAAATAGCGCTAACTATTACCGCCAGGACAACAACTGCCCAAAGGACCTTTAGGGGAAGGAAAAAATAAGAAACGAAAATGAAAATTCCTTCTCCCACTACCCAAAGGAGCTGCTTGAAGGTTAATGGTCCGACAAGCGTTGTTTCTCGTTCGATAAATTTGGGAACTAGGAACTGCATAACTACTGTTACAAGGATTTACTAAGACTTATAACTTATTCTACCGGTTCCCCGTAAATATCCTTCAATTTTTCAGGGGAAGAGGGCTGTAAATAGTCTAGCCTTTTCAGGTTGCCTCGTAAAGGCTGGAAAATTAAGCTCTCCAGGTCACTGTTTAATTTTTGGGCTAGTGGGTCAGAAAGGGAATACTCTTGCTGGAGGCGGGCGGGAACCTGCTCAAGATTTAACAAGCCAAGAAGGGTATCACCAACAATATTGCCTAGCTTAGATACCGGTTGGTCTTCCAACCCGTACCGTAAGACCAGTCCCTGAACTGCCTTAGCTGTTTCTTCCGAAAAAATGGCCTTCTGAACATCCGGGGGGAGATTGGGATAAATCTTCCAAAACTGGTCAATATCGCTTTGGCTAGGAGAAGTTTTCATAGATTATTCTTTTTATCATTCTACTATCTTTGTCCCCTATTGCCAAGAGTCGGTTACCATTGACATAATAATTTATCTGTGTTATTTTATTAACAACTTAGGCGCTCGTTAAATTTAAATATTTTCTTTTCCATAGGAGGTCGAAATGAAAGAAGAAGAGAGAAGCGAAGAGAGAGAAAAAGAGAGAGCGGGAGTACTATTTACTCTCTTGGTTCCCTCTTTTTTAGGAGGAGCTATCTACCTGGCTGTTATTGGCTGGGCCTGGTGGCTTCTGGCTGCCTTTTTAGGCCTTGCTCTGCTCCCGCTAGCCGTTTGGCTAGAGTGGGCTCCCCGGGATTTTATCTGGGGGTTTGTCCAAGAGGGAGATTGGAGAATCGTCGTTCGAGGAGGAGAATTTTGTAAAGTTCTTCTTCGATGGCGCGGCTGGCACCAAGCTAGCCAGAAAGAAGTGGCCCGTAACCTAGCGCAGCGGGAAGGGGATATTATTCCCGACCATCAACTGCGAGGGAACCATCTTCTAGGAGGGCTGGCTCTTATCGGTCCCTCTCCCTTTCAGCAGGCAATGTCTTATCGCTTCCGCTGGACTCACTGGCGGGGGAATAAGCTAGTGAGGCACGACGAGGTCTTGGATTATGGCTACGCCAAATGGGATGTGTATGCCATAGAGATAAAGGAGATGGAGGATAAGGACGGACTAGCGTTGGATCTAGTCCTCTTAATGCCAATGAGGATCGTCAACCCCTACGAGGCTTTGTTTGTGGTCGGGGATTGGCTGGCAATGATTACCGCTATGTTACTTCCCCCCATTAAAATATTTATCGGGAGCCATAGCTATCTCGAGTTGGTGCCTATGAAAGCGACAGAAGAAGGTCAGGTTGACGAGAAGCTTGAGGCTCTCTTTTGGGCTGAGATTGAAGAGGCTCTGGAGGATAAGGTGGATCGTGAGGGAACATTTGTCTCTCATGATGAGAAGCAAATCCGGATCTATGGAGTGATTATTGATAAACTCCGAGCCGGGTTTCCAGAAATAGATCCGCCGGAGTCGTACCGAAAACTCACAACTTTGCGCTATCAGGCAAAGCAAGAGGCTATCCAAACAAAGATTGCCGGAGAAGCGGATGGACAAGCCACCGCTCGAAGAGTGACTATTGCCGTTACGGCCATCGCCCGACAGCTAGCCGGCTATCAACCCGATCAGGAGCTTTCTCCCGACGAATGGCAGAAGGTCGGTCAGATGACTGATCAAGCTTATCAGTACTGGCTGACAAGCCAGGGCTTGGAAAGCATTAAGTCCTCCGACAAAGTTATAATAACTGGCGGGGGAAGGCAGGTCGGCGCCGACATGGCCGGACTCACTATCCGCGAAGCGGTGAGGCAAGAAATAAGTAAAGAAATAAAGAAGGAGGAAGAAAAAAAGGAGGAATAAAACAGAACAAAACAAGAAGGGGCAGGTTCCAGGACCTGCCCCCTTTCCCTTGCTTGGTCTTAGCTAGAAAGTATTAATGTTTTTTATAGTAGTTAAATTTTCTTTTGCGGGGTTTGGTTTTCTTCTTAGGAGTAGATTTTTCCCGTTCTGCTTGTTTTTTTCTGGCATTTTCTCCCATTCTTCGGATATTTTGAATTTCCTTAGACAGTTTTTGCTTTTCCGCAAATTTTGTTTTTAGATCTTTCATTGTAACATCTTCTGTAAAACCTACCCCGCTCCTTTGAGCAACGGTTCCCGCCCGATAGAAAGCGCCGTCAGCATTTCTTATTCGGCTAGTGTTATCGTCTAGTTCTAGGTACCACTCCATTGGCGGAGCAGATTGGCGGAAGCTTTCGGTAAACTTAGACCCGGCAGTTTCGACTGCTTTCTCTATCTGAGAGCCGCCCCAGAATTTATGAATGGCCTTACCAATAGCATCACTGTGAGCCCTGTTCGTTCCCAGAGAAGCGCTTAATTGTTTAATCGCTTCTTGGTCCTTGGCTTCAGCAACAATCTTGTCAGTATAAGAGGCATAGCCTTTTTCCAGACGGTCTTTCTCTTTTTGTTCTAGGGTATATTTTCCTAATTCTTGAGCAATATTCCCCAATTCTTCCCCACTGTCAGCCGCAAAATGCCTTTCAATCCCCTTCTGGGTTTTGTCATCCCGAAGATGGATGGCGGAGCGATAAAGATTCTTTGCTTCCTCGGGCTGAATATCTGCTTTTTCAACTAGTTTATCAAATTCTCCTTTCTTTATGGCTTGAGAGGCAATAGCCAATTTTCCTAACTGGTTGGCGCTCTGGTAACGGGAGGCATTGGTTTGAAGGTCAAATTGTTCAGCTTTCTTTTGTTTGGCTTCATAGGCGATTTGTTCGCTTTTCACTCCCGCTTTCAAAACGGTGCGGCCAACAGCCCGTCGAGCGTAGCCGAAAGGCGTTTTCCCTTTCCTAGTGGCCCACTCTTCCGCTTGTTTAGTTCCTTTTTCAATGGTGTCTTCCTTAAAAGCTCCGGGAATTCCCCCTCTAACGGGGGCGGTAAATTTTTGCCACCTGGTAGTAGCTTGCTTTTGGGCTTCCTTTCTTCCGGCGGCGAAGCCGGCTGCTCCTTTCGCGGTCGTCGTCGCGGTTTTCCGAGCGAGAGCCTTCCCTCCTTTAGCCGCTGCTCCTCCAGCGGCTTTTCTAGCCTTCCCACCGATTTTTTTAGCCGTATTAATAATGAAAGAAGTTCCTTGAGTGCTAGTGCTTAAAGTGAACATAAAGCCGGCGATAAGGAAAATAATTGGGACGCCATGAGTAGCCATAGCTTCTGCCAAACTAGCATTCATTGCCTGGAGCCCAGTATTTTGGCTGACGATATGGCTAGTTTGCGCATAAGACATAAGTTGATCAGCCAGATAAATAACAAAAGCGGCCGGGATAGCGATAATTGACCAATTGAGAAAGTTCTGCCACCATTGCTCAAATATTTTCTTTGCTCCGGGAATTTCTCCTAAAGCCCAGGCAAGAAAAGCGAGAGGTGAAATGATAACTAATAACCAAAGGACGGCATAGCGGAAAGCAAAAAGAGCGGCGAAGATAAGAAAAACAAAGGTAGCGACGAGATTAAAAGTTAAGAGCATCAGCGCGTTGGCAAGAACTGCCCCGGTATTTTCTAAAAGGTTCCCGGCTAAATCCGTAAATTGTTGGACAAAAGTTGTTCCCCAGCCTTGTTGGATGGTAGGAGAAGAAAGAAGAAAATATCTGGTCAAAACATTACTGCCGTCAATAATAGCTCCGCAAAAGACAGGGGTAAAATTGATAAGGAGGGCGGCTACTAATAGTCTCAACAACATCTTTTTCGTATTGTATCCGGCAACATTGAAAGCAGTGGCTAAGCCAATGAAAACCAAGCCCAGTAAAACACCAGAATTGGCTAAGTTGCGTATCATTATCCAGCCCGTAGTGACGATGTAATTATCCGAGCCGGTGAAGCTCATATTAATAAAACCAGGACTGGTAACCCACTGGAATAAAGCCTGGGCTAGCTCTAAAAAACTGACGGCAACGGCATTGATTATAGAAAAAATAACAATGACGATGGCATTGGCTGTGGCGGTAGCGGTGACACCCACCCCAACGGATAGCCAATGCAAGGGATTAATCCAATTCCAATTCCACTCGGCATAAGCAAAGTGAGTAGGGATAAGGATTCCTCCCAAGAGAACCAAGGCTAAACCCAGGAGGGCTATTTTGTTTTTCTTAGGAAGCCAAAATTTTAAAAAAGGGCGAAGAGTCATCTTAAAAAAGAAAAATTACTAAAATCCTTCTTTAGTATAGCTAATTATTCCTCTTTTGAAAATAGCCGGAGAAGATTTCTCCATTCTTTAAGAGAGAGACTTCCCGGCCGGCGGAGAGGACCAATGCCTTGTGACTGAAGGCGAGAGGCAAGAAGCGGCCTCTCTATAGACTTTTTCCCTGAAAGGTTATTAAGAAGAGTTTTTCGGGGAGAGGAAAAAGCCCGATTAATAAAAGCCAAATTTTTGGGGGAAAGAGGGGGAGTATTAAAGGGTTGGATTTCCAAAAGGAGAGAATCTATTTGCGGCTTAGGCCAAAACGCTTCTTGCTTGATTGAACGGATAACTTGCGCTTTGCTTGTTAATTGGATAAAGATGGAAAGACGATTTGCCTTTGGCGGTTGGGCGATAATCTTTTCTCCTAATTCTTTTTGGAGAACTAAAACAATGGTTTGAGGCCGGGGCTGAAGGGTTAGCAATTGATGGATGAGGGGAGAAGAAAGGTAGTAAGGAGGATTGCCGATAAATTTTCCCGGAGCAAGCACTCGAGTCAAAAACTCTCGGATATCAGCCGAAACAACTTCTAGATTTGGCGTTGAAGAGAAGGTTTTCTTTAAGATTTCTACTAAGCGCCGGTCTTTTTCGATGGCGACTACTTTTTTGGCTTGCTGGAGCAGAAAATAAGTAAGGATGCCAAAACCGGGACCGATTTCGTAAACGATTTCCTCCTTTTTTAATTTCAGGGCGGCAACGATTGCTTGAGCCAAGTTTTTATCGATTAAAAAGTTCTGCCCCAGTCTTTTTCTAGGCTGGAAATGATACTTCCTCTCCAGAAAAATTAACTGTTCTCGATTGAAGGGAGGAAGCCCCTCTTTCTCCTTGACAAATTTTTCCGTCTTGTTAGAATCAAACATATATGAGTAAACGCCAAGTTAGTGGGTGGCTTTTGTTTCTTTTTATCGCCACCTTTAGTGTTGTTTTCTGTTTCTCTTATTATCCGACAAAAGGGAGACTTTACTCCTTAGAAAACCGAAAGGGTTTTCAACAGGCTAGAATAGCCCTTTCTTCGTTAGATACAACGGAGAACGTTTTTGTTTCCGCAACCAACCTCCTCCTCGGGAATAGCCTGAAAGGGCTGTCCTTTCCCGGGGATTCTTCTTCCACTTTAGCTAGTTTAACTGATTATGATTACCAGCAGCAGCTCCGCTCTTACCAGATTCAAGAAGAAGACACTCTGGGCAGTTTGGCAGAAAAATTTGAAGTCAGCTTAGACACCTTAGCCTGGGCTAATGATTTAAGCTTATCGGCCGTTCTCCAACCCGGCCAGTATTTGGACATTCTTCCCGTTTCCGGTATTTTGTATTTAGTCCGCTCAGGGGATACTCTAAGCCAAATTGCCTCTGCTCATCAGGCGAGAGCCGAGGAAATTCTTATTTTTAATGGACTAGATGATTCTAATGTTCTGCTGGTCGGAGACTTATTAATTATTCCTGACGGGAAAAAGCCAACTGAAGCGCCAATTCTTACCCCAGTTGCTTCATCTTATTTTATTCTTCCCACCAATGGTTATATTAGCCAAGGATTGCATCCTTATAACGCTATTGATATTGCCAATGAATGCGGGACGCCAATTTATGCTGCTGCCGGCGGGACAGTTCAAAAAGCAGGCTGGATTGCTATTGGCGGAAACCGGGTGCGAATTCTTCACTCTAACGGTGTCGTCACCTACTATGGCCACCTTTCTAAAATTCTCGTTGCCTCCGGGCAAAAAGTAGTCCCTGGCCAACAAGTCGGCCTCATGGGAGCAACGGGGCACGCTACTGGCTGCCATCTTCACTTTGATGTCCGGGGAGCGACTAACCCTCTGACTAGGTATTCCCTAGGAACAGTTCTCCAGTATTGAATTTTCTCTTTCAGATAAGATAGCCGCGGAATACAAGATAGAGAAGAAACCCAAGGCTGGCAATTAGCAAAACAATTAACAGCCGAACAAAAATTTTTTCTGTTCGGCTTGGTCCTTGAGGAACAGGTTGAAACATTGCTTTTTCTTTGGCATCTGGAGAGAAAGAAGATTCTTCTCCCGGTTCTGATTTTTCTTGAATGCGAGCCAGAAACCGTTTTTGCTCTAATTTTTCTTTTTGAGAGCCAGAAACAATTTTTTGATATAACTGCTTTCGAGTAGGAGAGAGTGGAGTTTTTTTTGGTTTTTGTTGCTTCAAAGGAGGACTTACTTTCTCCGGTTGAGGCTGTTGTGAAGGGGGAACAGTTTTTTCTGGAGCTGGAAGAGGAGCAGGTTTTATTTCTTCTTCTCTTTCTACGGAAATTTTGTTTTTGAGCCGGCCAATACCAGGCATTGAAAAGGTTAAATTACTTAATTTCTCGCCAATAAACTTCTAGCGACTGGGGGTTAAGTTCGGGGTAAGCTTCCGCCAATTCTCCTTTCATTTTTTGAAGATAACTTTGTTTTTTCCCTAGACTTTCTATTTTCTGGCTTTCTTTCTTAATCATTTTGATATTCTCTTTTGCTTCTTGAATAAGTTTTTCTTTTTTTATCTCTTCGGCGGTTTTTAGTTTTTTCGCCGGTGGTTTTTCCTTTTCTTCCTTTTTTTCTTTTGGCATCACTACGGGAGGAATCGGTTCTTTCTTAATCTCTTTCTTAATCGGGGGTTGCTCTTTTTCTTCTTTTAGTTTCTTTTCTCCTTCTTCCGGCCCGTATTTAAGGAAGATATCAACTTCATAGTCTCTTTCTAAAAGTTGCTTTTCTTCTTCTGCCAAGCCCTGATAAACAGGGAGAACACGGTTGATGGTTGCTTGGGCGGCGGCTATTGCCTGTTCAGTTTCCCAGCGCTTTTCTTCAACTGACTTTCTTTCTTTCTCTATTTGCCATCTTTTTTCTACTAGAACTTTTTTCTCGGGGGGAACGGCTTCTAGCCTCCGTTCTTCTTCTTCGGTCAGCTCTTCTTGAGCGATAATCTCGGAAAGTTTTTTCTCTAGCTGCCCCTTTCCCAGTCGTGAACGTTGAAACCGGCGATAGGGGCCTTCTTTTAATTGCCTAATTTCTTCCAATCTCTTTTTGATGCTTAACTTCTCCTGCCGCCATTCAATCATTTTTTTCTCATCTAGAAGGCCTTCTTTTTCTTCTTTTAATCGATTTTTTTCTTCTTCTAGGTCTTCTATCTGCTGATTCTCTTTATTTAGGGCGAGCAGATTCTTAGAGACTTCATCTTCGTTTTGCCAAAGCTCCCTTTCAATTTCCCTCTGCTGGTTGGTTAACTGCCAGCGCTCTTTTTCAAATTTCCTCCTTTCCTTGGGTATTTGAGCAGCCGCTTCCTGCGCTTCTGTTTGTTTTCTCTTTTCTTGAACTTTCTCCAGCCGCTTTCTTATTTTTTCATTAACTCCCATCAACTGTTCCTTGATTTCCACCAGCCGTTCTTTTTGGTGGAGGACGGGCCTTTCCTTGATAGGAATTTGAGCGATTTTTTCTGTTAAATCTCGAATTTTTTTCTCGAGGGCTAATTTAATCTTGGTCAATTTTTCTTCTACCGCTTTTTTCTCTAGATCAAGAATTTCTTTAGCTTTTTCTTGAGCTGTTTCCAAGCTCTTTTGCCATTGCCGGCGTTGTAATTCTTCTTTTTTCTTTTGCCGGGCAATCTCTTCAGCAACAATTCTCTCGGCTTTAATTTGAATTTGAGCCAAAAGAGTTTTCCGTCGAGTAATTTCTTTCTTTCTTTCCAGAACCCGTTTGGCTTCTTCCCTTTCCTGTTTTTCTTTCGCTAGTTGAGCTTGAGCTTTCTCGAGAGCTTGTTTAGCTTGCTTTTCCTGAGCTTCTTTTTCAGCTTTCTCTTCAGCTTTTCTTGCCGCTTCTTTTTGAGCGGTTATTTCTGCCGCTTTTTGTTGAGCGGCCAAGAGAGCTTTCTTTCGGGCTTCTTCTCGAGCCTTTTTTCCTGCTTCTTCCCTGGCCTTTTCCCCCGCTTCTTCCCTGGCCTTTTCCCCCGCTTCTTCTCGAGCTCTTCTTTTTCCTCTTTCCTTTTCCTCTCTTCTTTTTCTTTCTTCAACTACTTTCCTTTTTTCTCGTAAAGCTTCTTCAACCAAGCTTTGAGCGCCCTTTCCTGAAGGGCTCATCTTGGTAATAGTTGTTGACCTGACCGGTTCCTTTTCCCCTCCTTCTTGCTGAAGACGGAGAAGGTCTTCCTTCATAGTGTGAATAATGACTTCGAAGTCTTCTTTAACCATGCTTTTTAAAATGAGGACGAAAAACTATAACTGCTCTTTTTAATAGTCACTTCTTTACCGGCGGCTTAAAGCCAGCTGCTAGGGCAGATAAATTATACCTCCCTTCTTGGTCAATTTCCATTAGTTTAACTGGAATAATATCTCCGAGCCGGACAACATCTTCTACCCGATTCAAGCGCTGGGAGACAAATTGGGAAATATGGACTAATCCATCTTGTCCGGGACGAAACTCAACAAAAGCGCCAAAATCCATAATTTTTACGACTTTGCCTTGGAAAATTTCCCCGATTTTTGCTTCACAGCCTAAGGCTAAAATTTCTTCAGAAGCTTTCTGCGCCTGGTCTAGGTCGGAGCCAGTAACATAGAATTGGCCGGAATCTTCGAGGTCAATTTCCACCTGGTATTTTTCTG
>CAZFWR010000005.1:0-15669 GCA_964522615.1 uncultured Candidatus Saccharibacteria bacterium
TAATTCCGCCCTTGGATAGTAGAAAGAAGGGGGCTGTAGGTTGAGGGTCGGCCAATGCCTAATTTTTCTAACTCTTTGATTAAGCTCGGTTCGGAATAACGGGCGGGCGGTTTGGTGAAATGTTCTTCGGCTTGGACTTTTAATAAAGAGAGGGCTTCTCCTTGAGAAAGGGAAGGAAGCGTTTTCTCTTGAAAATTTTGAGGATATATTTTTGAGAAGCCTTCAAATTTTAATAATTGGCCGGTGGAACGCAAAAGGTAACTATCGGCTTGGATGTCAATAGCGGTCATTTCTAAAATCAAGGGTTTCATCTGGCTGGCTAAACTTCTTTGCCAGATAAGCTGATAAAGGCGGTGGGCAGAGGAGGAAAGCTTAGTCTTTAATTTTTCCGGCGTCTGTTTGACTTGGGTCGGTCTAATGGCTTCGTGAGCTTCTTGCCCTCCCTTAATTTTTAATTGGAAATTTCTTTTTTGCCAAAAGTCTTTATCTCCCTTTTCAATGAGATATTTCTTTGCTTGGTCAAGAAAAGAAGAGGAAAGGAAAGCAGAATCTGTCCGATGATAGGAGATGAGCCCTTGTTCGTAAAGGCTTTGAGCCAAGCTCATCGTCAATTTACTGGGAAAATGAAGTTTTCGGCCCGCTTCGGCCTGGAGGGTGCTGGTCCGGAAAGGAGTAGGAGGAGTAATCTTCTTTTCTTTTTTAGATAAGGAGCTAACCTGAAAACTTTTCTTAGCCAGGTCTTTCTCAATAAAGTGGACTTTTTTTGGGTCAAGAAGGCCGGGAGGAGAAATTTTTTCCTCTTGAACACTAATCAATTGAGCTTCAATCTCGGTCGGAGAAGAAGCTGCTTTCAACCTAGCGGCAATTGTCCAATATGCCTGGGATTGGAATTTTTTAATCTCCGCCTCTCTTTGAGCCAAAAGGTGGAGGGTGGCTGATTGAACGCGGCCAGCTGAAAGGCGGCGCATTATTTTTTTCCAGAGAAAAGGAGATAGTTTATAGCCGACAATTCTATCTAAAATTCTTCTTGCCTGCTGAGCGTTGACTAAATCCATATTGATTTTCCCTGGATTTTTCAAAGCTTCTTCTATTGCCTCCTTGGTAATTTCGTGAAAAACGATTCTTTGGCAAGGCTCTTTATCGTTAAGCCCTAAAAGATAAGCCGCATGCCAAGCGATGGCTTCGCCTTCCCTGTCCTTGTCGGTGGCGAGAATAACGGCCGAATGTTTTTTAACTTCTTCCCGTAATTCTTTAACTGTTTTTCGGGCGGAAGCAGGGATAAGATATTGGGGGGCGAAGTTATTTTCAACATCAATTCCCAATTTGCTTTTGGGAAGGTCGCGAATATGACCGCGAGTAGCGATAAGGTTGTAAGAGGAATTAAGGAATTTTTGAATAGTTTTTGCCTTGGTTGGACTTTCAACAATGATGAGGGACATAGTTGCTCTTGACAAGAATATTTTTCCTGTCATATTATAGAATAGGTTTCTGTTCTATTATTAAACAGTCTTCTGTTCTATTATAAACACTCTTACTGTTCTTTCTTTTGCCCTTAAGCAGAGAAAAAAGACTTTATCCTCCTTAAGTCTTCAAGTATCTTTAAATTCTAGGGTTTCTCGAGTTATCTTGTAGAGATTCTAGAGGCTTTTGGGCAGAAGAAAGAACGGAAAGTAATCTTTGTTCTAGTTGAGGAATAGCTTGATTGATTGTCCGCCGAGCGGTGGTTCGTTGTCGGAAGCTTAATTTCCGCAGGACGTATTCTCCCCCGTCTTGGAGAGGATCAGCGGGCTTAATCCCTAACCGAAGCCGATTAAAAGATTGGCTATTGAGGGCCTGGATAATAGAAGCAACTCCCTTGTGGCCGGCGGAACCTCGATCTTGAACAATTTTAAATATTCCCCAGGGAAGGTCAAGGTCATCATGGACAACCCAGATATCTTCCGGGAGAAAGTCAAATTTTTTTTGAAGCTGCCGAACAGCTATCCCAGAATTATTCATAAAAGTTTGGGGTTTGGCCAAGACAATATCAATCTCTTTTATCTTTCCTTGGGCAAGTTGCGAACGGAGAGATTTTTCCAATTGAAAGGGAGAAAAACGCCAGGTTTTTTGGAGTTGGTCTAAAAAACGAAAACCTAAATTATGCGGGGTGGAGCGAAATTCCTGCCCCGGATTTCCAAGACCAATGATTAATTGTTTCATCTCGCGGAATTATTCTAGCATCTCTTGCTAGTTTAGCATCTTTTGCTACTTTAGCATTTCTTGCCAGAGAAGGGAAATTTCGCTATAATAACAGGATGATGAGCGAAGGAATCAAAAATTCTCTTTCTTTTGTTTTAGAAGTGCTGAAAATTGTGGTTATTGCCCTGGTGATTGTTCTGCCTATTCGCTACTTTTTGTTCCAGCCCTTTTTAGTCCACGGTTCTTCAATGGAGCCAAATCTATATAATGGAGATTATCTGATTGTCGATGAGATTTCTTATCGCTTTCGGGATCCCCAACGGGGAGAAATAGTGGTTTTTGATTACTCTTCCGAACCCCTCCAGAGATTTATCAAGAGAGTGATTGGTCTCCCGGAAGAGAAATTAACTTTTCAGGGAAATCAAATCATCATTGAAACGGTAACAGGGGAAGAAGTAATTTTAGATGAGTCTGCTTATCTGCCCGGAGAGAGTTTAATTTCTAATTTTTCAATTGCTTTGGGCCCGGAGCAATATTTTGTTCTTGGAGATAACCGCGATTTTTCTTTTGATTCCCGGAATTGGGGGCCGATTTCAGGAAAGAAAATGGTCGGACGGGCTTGGATACGGCTTTGGCCTTTTCCCGAGGGAGGTTTGATTTCTTTGCCTAATTATCAACTATGACAGCTGACGGAGATTTTTTCCGAACCCCTAAAGGAATGAAGGATATTTTGCCGGCGGAATTGGCTTATTTCCAGCGGATTGAACGAGTTTGTCGACGATTAGCCAAAGATTATCGTTTTCAGAAAGTGGCTTTTCCTGTTTTGGAGGAGGCGAGGCTTTTTCAGAAAGGAACAGGCCCTTATACGGATATAGTAGAAAAACAAATGTTCCTTCTGCCTACCAAAGGAGGGCAGTCGTTGGCTCTTCGGCCGGAAGGGACTCCTTCTGTAGTTCGCCTTTACTTCCAAGAAGGATTAAAAAGTTGGTTTCAGCCGGTTCAGCTTTGGTATTTTGGGCCTTTCTTCCGTTATGAATCTCCTCAAGCCGGCCGCTATCGGGAATTTTATCAATTGGGGTTTGAGATTTTGAATGGAGAAAGTTCCGCCTTAGACGCCTACCTTATCCAGCTTTTTTATAGTCTTCTCGAAACTCTGGGCTTGAAAGATGTTATGCTGGAGATTAATAGCTTGGGCCTGCCGGAGGAGAGGCAGGAATATCAGAAAGACCTAGTTCGCTATTTAAAAAGCCGTTCCCGTTTACTTTGTCCGACTTGCCACGCCCGTTTAACTAAAAATCCGTTGCGTATTTTAGACTGTAAGGAGGAGGGTTGCCAGACGGTGGTTCGCAATGCTCCGCAATTGATTGATTATCTTTCCAAGGAGTGTAATAATCACTTTAAAGAAGTTTTGGAATTTCTAGATGATTTAGAAATCCCCTACCGGCTTAATCCTTATCTTGTTCGAGGGCTGGATTATTATACGCGGACGGTTTTTGAATTTGTTATTGATAAAGGTGAAGCTGATTCTCTTCCCGGTCAGACCCTTATCGGCGGTGGACGCTATGATCGTTTAGCGGAATTAATCGGCGGGGAGAGAATTCCTGCTTTAGGCGGGGCCGGGGGGGTAGAAAGAATTATTGAAGCGATGAAGGAGCAAGGAATTAGACCTTCTTCTCCTCGGAAACCGGATATCTTTTTAGCTCAGTTAGGTTGGCGGGCCAAAAGAGAGGCTCTGCGGCTTTTTGAAGAGTTAAGAAAGAAAGGATTTAAAGTTACCGCCAGTTTAGGGAAAGATTCTCTCCGGGCCCAATTAAAAAGAGCTAATCAATTAGGAGTTAAATACACCCTTATTATTGGAGCGGATGAAGTTCGCCACCAACGGATGACCGTTAGAGATATGGAGCAAGGAACCCAGAAGATGATGGAAAGAAAAGAAGCTTTAAGATTTTTAAAAAAGAGGTTGTGAATTATGAAGGATTGTCTTTTTTGTCAGATCATCAGGGGAGAGGAGCCAGCGGATTTTGTTTATCAGGATGATAAAGTAATAGCTCTTAATGACCCCTATCCCCAGGCAAAAACTCATATCCTCGTTATTCCCCGGAAACATTTGTCTTCTATCGGGAGTATGGAAAAGGAAGATGAGTCTTTAGTGGGGCATTTGTTCAGAGTGGCGAAAGAGGTTGCCCAGGAAAAAGGTCTTTCCGGTTATCATTTAATTATTAATACTGGGAAGGTCCAAAAAATTCTTCATCTGCATCTTCATCTAGTTTCCCCGGATATTAAACACTTACCGTAAATTTATGCCTTTAAATGTAGAAAAGAAAAGCGGAGAAAATAATTTAAGCTTGATTAATCGTTTTTCTCGAAAGATAAAGCGGAGCGGTCTTCTGTATGACGCCTTGTCAAAGCGTCGTCATCAACGCCCTAAAAGCAAGGCCTTAAAAAAGAGGACGGCTTTAAAGAAGCAGGAGGCGAGGGAAAAATATCGTCGCCTTCGTAAATTAGGCAAGATTTAATTCTATGGCTTCGGTTCCATTTATTACTGGTTTAGATATTGGGACGAGAACAGTTAAAATTCTCATTGCCCGGCCGGTTTCTAAATCTAACCGGCTAGAGTTGGTTAGTTTAGTGGAAGGGCCAGTAAGGGGAATGACTCAACGCGGGGTAAGCGACTTGAGCCAATTTATCCCTAGTCTCCAGAAGGTAATTCAGCAAGCGGAGCAAGAGTCGTCGTTAAAGATTAAAAAAGTTTATCTTAATCTCGGCAGTGGCCGTTTTCGAGCTCTTCCTACCCACAGTTTAATTTCTGTTTCTCGGGCTGACCGCGAGATTTCTGAAGAGGATATTAATCGCGTTCTCCAAGCGGCGAAGGTCGTTAACCTTCCTCCCAATTATGAAATTTGGGGGGTGGTTCCCAAAGAATTTATCGTTGATGACCAAAAGGGGATTCAAAAGCCTCGGGGAATGAAAGGAGCGCGTTTAGAAGTGGAAGCCCTGCTTTTGACTATTTTTTCTCCTTACCGAGAAAAGCTAGAAGAAGCGGTTGCTAAAGTTGGCTTGGATGTCAAGGACACTTTTTTCGCTCCTTTGGCAATAGCAGAAGCGGTTTTGACTTCCCAAGAGAAGGAGAAAGGGGTGGCGGTGGCCGATATCGGAGCCGGACTGACGAAACTAGCCGTTTTCAAAGAGGGAGTTCTTCTTTGGACAACGGTTTTTCCTCTTGGTTCAGAACATATTACCGATGACCTGGCGGTTGGGCTTCAGATAGACGGAGAGCGGGCGGAGGCAATGAAGCAGGGGTTAAAATCTAGTTTAGAAAGAAAAGCGGGGAAAAAGAATCGGCTGACAGCTGAAGAAAGAAGAGTTTTGAAAATTATTAAACCGCGAGTGGAGGAAATTCTTGAAGAAATTAACAAGCAGATTCTCACTGTTTGCCGCCGCCAAGACCTGCCAGCCGGAGTGGTTTTGACCGGAGGCGGGGCGAAACTTAGAAATTTAGAAGATTTAGCCAAAAAAGAATTTAAATTACCGGTTAGAATCGGTTCAAGTTCGGCCATTGACGGCCTAGAAAAAGATCCTCGCTTCTCCACCGTCGCCGGTTTGGTGATGCTCGCTAATCAGGATATCGGCGGCAGCAGCGGCAGTGGAAAACCTTCTTTTTGGAGACGGTTTTTCCACATTTTTATTCCTTAAAAATGGAGAAAAAAGGAACAATTAAAGTTGTAGGAATAGGCGGAGCCGGAGGAAACGTCATCTCTTTTTTAAAAGAAACGGGTCTGCGGGGAGTAGAATTAATTTCTGTTAATAGCGACCTTCAAGACCTTCATCGGAAGAAGGCCGATAGAAAACTTCCTATTGGCTACCGTCTTACTCAAGGGCTGGGTACGGGGATGAATCCTAGTTTAGGCCGAAAATGCGCCGAAGATTCCCAAGAAGAAATTAAAAAAGCCCTTAAGGGAAGCAGTATTGTTTTTCTGGTCTTGGGAGCCGGGGGGGGCACTGGAACCGGAGCCGCTCCGGTAATAGCAAAAATCATTGGTCCTGATGTTTTGACTATCGCGGTGGCAACGACTCCTTTTTCTTTTGAGGGAAGAATCCGCCGGCGAGTAGCTCAACGGGGCTTAAATCAGCTGGTGAAACAAGTAGATGCTCTCTTGGTTATTTCTAATAGTCGGCTTTTGGAGGTGGCTGGGGAACAAGCTTCGGTGGCCGAAGCTTTTCATCTCGGCCACGAAGTGGTTTTAACGGCTGTTCAGGGCATTGCTGACTTAGTAACTTCTTCCGGCTTTATCAATCTAGACTTTGCTTCTTTAAAAACCTTTTTAACGAAGGCCGGTCCGATTTTATTCGGAGTGGGATTAGCTCGGGGGCCAAGCCGGCTTAATCAAGCTCTTTACCAAGCGTTTCATTCTCCTCTTTTAAATTATCCGGTTCAAAAAGCCCGGGGAGCCCTTCTGAATATTAGCAGTCGGGGTGATTTAAAAATCAACGAATTTCAAAAGGCAACGGCTATGGTTAAGAAAGAATTGAGACCGGGAGCAGAATTAATTTTCGGAACTTCTATTGACCCCAAATTAAAAGAAGGTCAGATAAGAATAACCGTTATTGTTGCTAAACAGGGAGGAGATTGAGATTTTTAGGCCATGGTTGCCGCTTTTCCCTCCCGACAATTAATAATTTTCCTCCTCTCCTTTTTGGGAGGAGCTTCGCTTCGTTCTTTCTGGCAAATTCCCCTTTTTTTAGTGGGGGAATTGTCAGTTTTGGCTCTTCTTTTTCTTTTCCTTTCTTGGGGAGGGAAAAGGGGACGGATTTTTTTCTTTCTCTTTTTGGGTTTCGGTTTAGGAATAATGCGTTTTCAACTGGCTGAACAGCAAACAGCCGAAGCTCCTTTAAGAAACTATTTTTTTCAGGAAAGGGCGGTAGAAGGCTGGGTTTGCCAAGAAACAAAGGTTTCCCCTCGCGAACAAGAATTAGTCCTCTGTCTTTCGGCTCTCATTGATGGCCAGGGGGAAAGAGCGGTCACTGATAAGGTAAGAGTGAAAACCGCTCTCTATCCAAGTTATAATTATGGAGACCGGCTGCGGGCAATCGGCCAAATTCAGCCCCCGGCTATTTCCGCCGACTTTGATTTTTCCGGCTATTTCGCCCGTCAGGGAATAACCGCTATCATTGCCCACCCCTATTTGGAAAAATTACCCGGGAAAGAAGGCTTTTGGCTAAAATCCCTGACCCTGCGCCTCAAGAACCGCCTTCAGGGAGCCATTAACCAGAGTTTGGCTTATCCCGATTCGGCTTTACTAAAAGCTCTTCTTCTGGGGGACCGTTCGGAGCTTTCTTTCTTTTTAGAAAACCAACTGGCGGCTGTTGGTTTAATCCATCTCTTGGCTATTTCCGGACTCCATCTGGTGATTCTCTCCAGTCTGGTTTTGATTTTTCTCCGCTCTTTCCAGTTGAAAGAACCCTGGCCGGCGGTTTTAACTTTAGTTTTTCTTTGGGCTTTTGTTTTTCTGGTCGGTAGCCGACCCTCTCTATTGCGGGCGGCGGTTATGAGCAGTTTCCTTCTGCTGGGAGAAACAATTCATCGTCCGGCTTCTAGTTCCCGCTCCTTGGTTTGGGCCGCCTTTTTTCTTCTTGTGGCTAACCCCTTTTCTTTTCGTTTTGACCTTGGTTTTCAACTATCTTTTTTGGCTGCCCTGGGGATTATTTGGCTTCGGCCTCTCTTGGCGAGAGGAAAAAAATTAGCTCTTCCGCTGGATCTCTTGCTGACAACTCTCTCTGCCCAGCTCTTGGTTTTTCCTCTTCTTCTTTCTGCTTTTAATCAGGCTTCCCTCATTAGTCCGCTGAGCAATTTATTAGTTACCCCTCTTCTTCCCTTGATTCTTGGCTTAGGTTTTGTCTTTCTGCTCTTGGGACTTGCTTCTTCTTTCTTTTTTCCCCTTGGGCCGGCTCTGCTCCATCCTCTTTTTGCTTATTTATTAATGATAGTGGGAACATTAAGCCGTTGGCCGGGAATTGTTTGGTCGGGAACAATCCCTGGTTGGGGAATATTCCTCTTTTATTCGGCTGTTTTTCTTCTTTTCTTCTTCTTTGATCCGCTCCATCTTTTCATTTCTCCTCTCCCTTTTCAAATTTCGGAGAGGTGATAAGATAAGAAAGAGTGGGCTGAATTTATTACAAATCATAATGAATTTTCGAAAATTTAGTTTTAATTTAGGACCGGCGGAAATCGCCTCTTTAGTTCTCGTTATTCTCTTGCTGGCTACTGGCTCTACGCTTATTGTCCGCTATTACAATGCTCATCAGAGGGATCTCCAGCGGGAAGAAGATTTTCAGGTCCTTTTCCAGGCGTTAAACCGTTATTATATTGACCACGGCGCTTATCCTAAGAGAGATAGCGGAGCCCGTTTAGAAGAAGATTTTGGGCTCCAATCAGCTCTTCATAATTATTTAGGAGGGAATATCCCCCAGGACCCTCTTTATCCGAAGAGTTATGAAATGGGGAAAATTAAAGAAACTTATTGTTATTTCTATCACACTAAGGATGGAGGAGGGGAATATCATCTCTTTGCTAAAAGAGAGACTAAAGATAATTTTGTTGAAGCGCAATCGCCTAATGGCCATGATATTGCCTGGACGGGGAGCCAACCCCTGGCAACGGTTATCAATAATGCCGACCAACCCTTTATTTCTTCCGATTCTTCCCGAATTCAAGTTCAATCTTCTTCCAAAGTGAAGGCGAGCGGACTAACTTCTAATTTAGCCGCTAACCAAATTACCGTCGGTTCCCAGGGAGCGAATGAAAGCGTTTACGCTTCTCTCAAGAACCTGGACCTGTCTTCAGCTAATCAGCTGAATTTTGATCTCTCCCAAAATCAGACCGGAGAAAGGGTTTTGGCCTTTTTGGAAGGGTCCCAGTTTTTGTCTTCTGGGGAAGATAAAGTCCGGGATTTAATTGAAGACGGCCAATATATTTATGCTGCTTTAGCTACCTCTCCGGCCAAAGTGGTGAGAGTTTCAAAAGAAGATTTCTCTACGGCAACGACAAAGACTTTAGCTGAAGGAGAAAGCCAGGCTCAGGTCTTGACTCAAGACGACCATTATCTCTATATTGGTCTCGACACGGTTCCGGGAAAGATTGTTCAGTTAGCGAAAGATGATTTCTTAACCAGTCGGACGAAAGTGTTAGGGACTGGGCAGAAAGGGGTTTATGCTCTCGTGCAAGACAGAGACTATCTTTACGCCGGTTTGAACACTGATCCGGGACAAATCGTGAAAATCAGGAAAGATACTTTCTTGACAACAATTCTGACCCTTAAAGAGGGGGAATCAGAAGTTCGGGCCTTAGTGGAAGACGGAGATTATCTTTACGCCGGCTTAAAAACAGCTCCCGGGAAAATTGTCCGCCTCAAAAAGGATGATTTTTCCACCCAGGTAAAAACTTTTGCCCAAGGGGAAGATTATGTTTATGGCTTAACTCAGGACGAAGACCATCTTTATGCGGCTTTAGCCACCGATCCGGCTCGGATGATTCGGGTAGCCAAAGATGATTTTTCCGCTGTGACTAAAGTACTAAATCGACGAGAGTCTTGGGGGAGCGATATTGACGAAGACGAGAGTTTCATTTACTTGACTTTGGCTACTTCTCCGGCCCAAGTGGTAAGAATTTCCAAAAAAGATTTCTCCCTGCGGGTAATGGGGCTGGGTCTTCAGGAAAATACGGCTCAAGCTGTTCTTTCTTCGGGGGACTATCTTTATATCGGCTTAGATACTGTGCCTGGAAAAATAGTTCGGATAAAGAAAACAGAATTTAATCGCGAAGGTTTTGCTCCTGAAGAGGAAGTAAAAACCCTGATTGGCTCCGCTAAAAATTTATCAGCTATAGTCCAGGATAGAGATTATATTTATATCGGTTTGGCGACAAAACCGGCGATGATTGCCAGGATTAATAAAGAAGATTTTTCTCAAATGTTTTCCCGACTTTTGCCTCTCGGAGCAGATGAAATTACCGACTTGATTCAAGACGATGATTATTTGTACGCCTCCCTCTATACTTCTCCGGCGAAAGTGGCTAAAATTTCCAAGGCCGATTTTAGAATAGAAATTTACTCTCTTGCCGCTGGCATCAGTTACCCGAAGGCCATCACGCAG
Source organism: uncultured Candidatus Saccharibacteria bacterium (assembly GCA_964522615.1). Classification (GTDB taxonomy): domain Bacteria; phylum Patescibacteriota; class Minisyncoccia; order Minisyncoccales; family UBA1441; genus CAYLQR01. Next base: position 10,327 of record CAZFWR010000005.1, read on the forward strand.
GACAGCGATTATCTCTATTTAGGAATGGATGTTTATCCCGGCCGTTTAATGCGGATGAACAAGGCAGATTCAACGGATGTTCGTTCCTTGATTCTGCCGGGGGGCTGTGATCGGGTGCGGGATATACTTCAGGATGACGACTATCTCTACGTCGGTTTAACGGGAGAACCAGCGGGGGTGGTGCGGGTTAATAAAGATGATTTTTTAACAACGACGATTAAGTTTTTAGAATCAGGCCAGAAAGATATTACAAGCTTGGTTCAAGATGACCAATATCTTTATTTGGGATTAGCTACTAAACCAGGGCAAGTAATTCGATTGGCTAAAGAAGATTTTGAAACAACAGTGGCAAAAGTTTTTGGCCCGGGAGAAGACTATGTTTGGTCTTTAGCCCAAAATCAGGACTTTGTTTATATTGGTTTAGGGACGGAACCGGCGAAAATTATCCGTCTCAATAAGGACAATCTTTCTTCAGTCAGTAAAACCTTGGCGGAGGGAGAAGATTATTGTCAGTCAATTCTTTTTGACTCCGATTTTCTTTACCTGGGTTTACGGACTGACCCTTCACAGTTAGTGCGGGTTCTGGATTTGGAAATGATTCCCGAAGTTAAAACAGCCAATACTTTCCAGAGATACAGTTTCTCTTTATCTGCTTTGTCCAGTCGCCAAAAACAGAGAGACCGCTATAATAAACTTATTTTCCAACCTTATCGGCAGGCGAAGAATTTTACCTTTTACTTGGATAATATTACTTACAGCGAATGATCGGAAAACGATTGGCGGCTAGTTTTTGTCACGCCGGAGAGGGATTAAAACAGGGTTGGCGTCAAGAGCGTAATTTGCGGATATTTGCCTGGATGGCCGTTTTAGTTGTCCTGGCGATGCTCGGCCTTAAAACTTCTCGCTGGGAGAGTGCCCTTTTAGTCTTAACAATAATGACAATGTTTGGCTTGGAGCTCTTGAATTCTCAAATTGAAAGGGGCCTAAACCTTATTGCTCCCCAGTCATCAGAGTCAGTAAAGAAAATTAAAAACCTTTCGGCCGGAGCAGTCTTGCTCGGAGCAGTGGGAGCGGTAATTATCGCCGGCTTGATTTTTATTCCTCATCTCTTGGAATTGTTAAATTAGAGTAATATGTTATTTAATAGTTTAAAAACGAAGCAAATTTTTCTTCTTCTTTCTCTTCTCCTTCTCTTAGGGGTTTTTGTCGCGGTAAAGGAAATTGATAAACCCTCTGTTTCGCCGTTAGCGGAAGCTACTTCCTTGTTTGCTCCTTCTCTGAATGAACGTTTGGAGCAATTGGAAATTCGGGTCCAGCAGTTAGAGAATCAGTCAACCCTGGAGAGAAAGAAAATTATTCTTTCTGAAGAAGAACAGCGGATAAGGGTGGTGGAAAAAACCCTTCCTTCGGCGGTGAGCATTATTGCTTCCAAGAAAGTTCGGATTTATGGCTGGCCGAACTTTTCAAATGAACCTCTCCGGGAAGAAGAACAAGAAGTAAGCAGGGGGACGGGTTTTCTTATCTCGGCGGACGGAATGATTTTGACTAATAAGCATGTTGTTTCCGACGAAGAGGCAACTTATACTATTATTACTAATGACCAGCAAGAATATTCAGCTGAAATTTTAGCCCGCGACCCTTTTCAGGATTTAGCTTTACTGAAGATAAAGGGGTCGGGGTTTCAGCCAGTGGTTCTTGGTGATTCTTCAAAGATCGCCTTGGGAGAAAGCGTTATTGCTATTGGCAACGCCCTGGGAGAATTTCAGAATACGGTTTCTACCGGAGTTATTTCCGGACTTAGCCGTCAAATTAACGCTTCAGGGGAAGGAAGAGTGGAGGCTTTAAGCAATGTTCTCCAAACGGATGCCGCTATTAATCCTGGGAATTCCGGCGGACCCCTGCTTAATCTCCGAGGAGAAGTGATTGGGATTAATGTTGCTATTGCCCAAGTAGCTGAAAATATCGCTTTTTCTATTCCCATTAATCAGGCAAAAAAGGCGATTGAACAAGTGAAAACGACCGGAAAAATTACTTATCCTTTTCTCGGTATCCGCTATCAGGCAGTGAATAAGATTCTCCAGCAGCAATTAGAATTAGGGGTGGATTATGGCGCTCTTCTCATTCGGGGAGAGAATTCAGGGGAGCCGGCGGTAGAACCGGGCTCGGCTGCCAAGCAAATGGGCTTAAAAGAAAATGATATTATCCTTAAGATGAACGGACAGAAAATTGACGACGGCCACATTTTGGGAGATTTGATTAAAAAATACCAACCGGGAGAGAAAATCATCTTAGAGGTTCTGCGAGAAGGCCGTCGCCTTAACTTCTCTGGGCTATTAGGAAAGAAGGAAAGCTAATTGACATCTTTTCATTCTGTGTTAAAGTAAAACACTATGCCTTACGGAAATTTAAACAACGGAGGAGAATTTACTTATAATTCTCAACAAGCTATTATTCAAGCCCGAGCCTTAGCTGGCCGGTTTGGACAGCAGCAAGTGGGAGAGGTTCATCTTTTAGCCGCTCTTTTAAGACAGCCGGAAAGCACGGTTGTTCTCTGTCTCCAAAACCAGGGCTTGGATATCAATCAGTTGCAAAAGCAGGCGGAGAAGAAAATAGAGAAAACTTCTTCTTTGCTGGAAACAGATTTACCTTCCGCCGGCCGCTTCTATTTGACTGAAGGTTTGGCTCAAGTCTTAGCTCAAGCTAAGGAAGAAGCTTTGAGGATGAGAGACCAGTTTGTCTCTACCGAACATCTTTTTCTGGCTCTCTTGGCGGTGGAGAGTGAAGCCCAGAAAATTCTTCTGGCTGCCGGAGTGGAAAGAGAAATTTTTCTTCAAGCTTTGGCTAAAATCAGGCAAGGGCAGGCCGTTAACGACCCCCATCCTGAAAACCAGTATCAAATTATCAAAAAATATACTCGAGATTTAACCGCTCTGGCAAAAGAGGGGAAACTGGATCCGGTTATTGGCCGGGAGGAAGAAATTCGTCGGGTGATGCAAATTTTATCCCGCCGAACTAAAAATAATCCCGCTTTGGTGGGAGAAGCCGGAGTGGGTAAAACTGCTATTGTTGAGGGTTTAGCTCAAAAGATTGTCAGGGGAGATGTCCCTCAATCTTTAAAAGAAAAACAGGTTATTTCTCTGGATTTAGGGGCTTTAATTGCCGGAACAAAGTATCGGGGGGAATTTGAGCACCGGATTAAGGGACTTTTAGAAGAAGTGAAAAGTGCTCCGGACCGCTACATCCTTTTTATTGATGAACTCCATACTTTAGTTGGAGCGGGGGCGGCCGAAGGCGCGGTGGACGCTTCCAATCTTTTGAAGCCGGCTTTAGCTCGGGGAGAATTAAGGGCGATTGGAGCTACTACTTCGCAAGAATACCGGAAATATATTGAGAAAGACCGGGCTTTAGAAAGAAGATTCCAGGTGGTGCGGGTAAACGAGCCGACGATTGAAGACACGATTACTATTCTTCGGGGGATTAAAGAGCGTTACGAGCTTCATCACGGAGTCCGGATTCGGGATGCTGCTCTGCAAAGAGCGGCCCAACTTAGCAGCCGCTATATCGCTGACCGTTTTCTGCCGGATAAAGCCATTGATTTAATTGACGAAGCCGCTTCCGCTCTGCGTTTGGAAGTAGAATCAGAACCGGAAGAACTAAATCATCATCGCCAAGAAATAGCCAAGCTGGAAGTGGAAAAAGAAGCCTTGAAAAAAGAAGAAGACAAAGATTCTCAACGGCGGTTAAAGGCTATTGAGCGTCAATTAGCTGATTTTCAGGAAAAAGCGGGACAGATTGAAGGACGTTGGCAGATTGAAAAAGGAATGATTGACGAGATTAAATCTCTTCGGAATAAAATTGACCGGTTATCTCACGAAGCCGAATTAAACCGGATGGATCTTCAGAAAGTAGCGGAAATCAAATACGGGAAAGTTCCCGAATTGAAAAAGGAATTGGCGGCTGTCGAAAAGAAACTGGTCCGTTTTCAGGAGAAAAGCTCTCTCCTGAAAGAAGAGGTAACGCCGGAAAAGGTAGAAGAAGTGGTTTCTCGCTGGACGGGCATTCCGGTCACAAGATTAATGACGCCGGAAGCGAAAAAATTAAGCCGAATGGAGAAACTGCTTACCCAGAGAGTAGTTGGTCAAAAAGAGGCTATTTCCGCTGTTTCCCGGGCTATTCGCCGGAGTCGGGCGGGTATTGCCGACCAGGATCGGCCTTTAGGGGTCTTTCTTTTCTTGGGTCCGACTGGAGTAGGAAAAACAGAATTAGCTCGGGCTTTAGCTTCTTTCCTCTTCAATGACGAAAAGACGATGATTCGGCTTGATATGTCAGAATATATGGAAAAGCACAGTTTAGCCAAAGCTATTGGTTCGCCTCCCGGCTATGTTGGTTATGAAGAAGGAGGGCAATTAACTTCCCGGGTAAGAGATGATCCCTATAGTCTTATTCTCTTAGATGAAATTGAAAAAGCCCATTCTGATTTCTTTAATCTTCTTCTTCAAATTTTTGACGAAGGCCGATTAACTGATTCCCAAGGAAGATTAGTTTCTTTCCGCAATACCATTATTATTATGACTTCTAATCTCGGTTCGGATATTATTTACGCGGAAAAGGGGTCTCTCGGTTTTCAGGAAAAGAAGAATAAAGAGAAGGGAGTGGAGGAAAAGATAAACGATCTCCTACGGGAGCATTTTCGTCCGGAATTTCTTAACCGCATTGACGAAATAGTTATCTTTAAACATTTACAAGAAAAGGAAATAGCCAAAATAGTAGAACTGGAATTAGCCAAGATTAAAGAAAGACTCCAGGCCAGCAAGGGAATCAGTCTCCAGTTTGCTCCTCGTTTGGTTGCGACTTTAACTCAAGAGGGGTTTGACCGGGATTTGGGCGCTCGGCCGTTGAAAAGAAAAATTCAGCAATTGGTAATCGACCCTCTTTCTTTAGAAATTGTTACTGGCAAAATAGGCGAGGGGAGTTCGGTGGCGGTGGATTTTCTCCAAGGAGAAACGACTTTCCAAGTCCGAAGGGGAAAGAAGGAAAAAGTTTTAACTCAAGTCTGACCTCCCTAGCGGTGCTTCTTTCTTATTCTAAATGGGTGGCTTTTTGGAGAAGCTTTAATTTCTGACGCAGAAGAGGAAGGTTTTCCAGCTCGGGATTTTTTGCCAGTAATTCTTTAGCCGCTTGGCGGGTTTCCTCTACTAGGGGGAGGTTACCAAGATTGGCCATTACTAAATCAGGGATTCCCCATTGGGAAGCGCCGTAGATATCTCCCGGTCCTCGTAGTTTTAAGTCTTTTTCTGCTAATTCAAAACCATCTTGGCAGTTAACCAAAGCCCGGAGGCGGCG
>CAZFWR010000006.1:0-14526 GCA_964522615.1 uncultured Candidatus Saccharibacteria bacterium
ACTTCTCGGGGCTGGCTGTCGGCAAAACTAAAACCAAGCGTTTTCATAGCAAAACCATTATCATAAAGCTTAGTGAGCTTTCCCTGGGCATTAAAAAGAGCCGGGGGCATAAGAGCGGTTTTCAAGGGCTCCTCTTGTCCCGTTTCCGGATTGGAAACAAGAACCTCTCCCACCTCTCCGGCCGCCTCTTGCTCGGCTGAAGTAGAAGATAATCCTTGAGGACTTAATTCTGCTCCTCTTCTCCCGGAAGAATCCCAGAGGTAAAACAAAAGAACAGCGGCCAAAATCAAGAGCCCTAAAACAAGAAAGAGGTAAATAGTTTTTTTATTCATGAAAAGAAGTCTTTTAATTATTCTAAAGCTAGTTTCTCTGCCCGTCAAGAGGATTTTTTCTTCTGGAGAGAAGGATCGGGCAGAACTTGGTCCACCAGGCCGTATTTCTTCGCTTCGTCCGGGGTCAAATAAAAATCCCGGTCGGTATCCTGGGCAATCTTTTTTTCCGGCTGGCCGGTATGAAAAGCCAAAATTTTGTTCACCCGCTCTTTAATTTTTAAAATCTGGCGAGCAGTAATGGCAATATCGGCCGCCGCTCCCTGGGCTCCGCCAGCCACCTGATGAAGAAGAATCTCGCTATTAGGCAAAGCAATTCTCTGCCCCTTAGCCCCAGCCGCCAAAAGAGTGGCGGCCATAGAAGCGGCTAAGCCAACGCAAATAGTAGAAACCTTCGGCTGGACATACTGCATCGTATCGTAAATAGCTAAACCGGCGGTCACTGAACCCCCGGGAGAATTAAGATAAAGTTTAATATCTTTTTTACTGTCTTGAGAAGCTAAAAAGAGCATCTGGGCAATAATCAAATTAGCATTGACATCGTCAATTACTCCTCCCAGAAAGATAATTCTTTCCTTGAGAAGACGGGAAAAGATATCATAAGCTCTTTCCCCACTCTGGGATTTTTCCACCACCATAGGAACAAAAGGATTCATTTTTTTCGCCAATACTCCTCTAATTTATGAAAAACTTTTTTGGCTAAAAGACTGCTTCTAATATAGCCCCTTAATCCTTCTTGGTCAACCTTTTCTTTTTTCTCTGGAGGAAGAGATTGGAAAAATTTAGTAAATTCTTTTTCTACTTCTTCCGGCTTAACTTCTATTTTCTCTTTTCGGCTGACGGCTCGCAAAAGAAGAAACTGACGAACATTGTCTTCGGCAACTGAAGAAAAATCAGCCAGAATTTCTTTCTCTTTTTTCCCCGTTTCTTTTAAGTATTGCTCAAAAGATATTTTCAACTCCTGGCGGACGCCTAGTTTCAAATTACTTAAAAGGCGATTTTGTTCAGCTTCAAGTAAGACAGCGGGAATTTCCACTTTGGCCTGCTGGCCGATCTTCTCCAGTAATTGATGGCGGAAGAGCTCATCCGCTTGCCTTTCCTTTTGGGATTGTAGGTGTTTAGTTAAAGTTTCCCGGAAAGCGGCAAGGTTTTCCGCCCCGACTTTCTGGGCTAAGCGGTCGTCTAAAGCCGGCAAGTTAACTTCTTCCAGTTTGTCTACTTCTACTTGAAAGGTAATTGGTTTTTGGCGCAAATTCTCTAAAACTCCCGTCTCCGGATAAGGGAGAGTGAATTCTTTCTTCTCTCCGGCTTTCAGCCCCAGTAGTTGTTCTTCAAAGCCAGGGATTAGCCGTCCTTGGCCTAGAATAAAACTATCCTTCCGGGGAGAAGAAGAAGGCAGTTGGGCCGAAGAAAAGCGGAAAGTAATCAAATCTCCCGCCGCCGCCGACCGATCTAAAGGAGTCAATTCTGCTTGCCTTTTCCGAAAAGATTCCAGTTCTTCTTCCACTTCCTTCTCTGCCACCCGAACCGGTTTTCTTTCTACCGCCCGGAGAACTTGGTAGTAATCAGCCGCTAATTCAAATTCCGGTAAAACAGAAATTAAGACCTTGAATTCAGCCGGGGAACCAGGGACCATCTTTACTATCTGGGATTGAGCCGGAGCTAAAGGTTCAATTTCTCCCTTTTCCAGAAATTCTAGATATTTATCTTTCATTAAAGATTGGGCAGCCTCGGCCAAGGTCTGAGACTTTTGGATATAAGGAGCCCATTCTTCAGTCGGCACCTGAAACTCCACTTCCACTTGGGAAGGGGAGGTTTTTTTAATTTGATATTCCATTATTAATATTAAAGAAAAAGACTAACTAAAATTAAAGAGAAAACCCCTAAGAGCTTGACTAAAATATTGAGAGCTGGCCCGGCGCAGTCCTTGGCGGGATCCCCGATGGTATCTCCCACCACGGCCGCCTTATGGGCTTCAGAACCTTTACCGCCATAATGGTCAGCTTCTACATACTTCTTAGCGTTGTCCCAAGCGGCTCCGCTATTGGCTAAAAACAAAGCCATTGGAAAAGCGGTAATAAGAGCTCCAGCCAAGACGCCGCCTAGAGCTTCTACCCCCAAAATCCAGCCCACTAAAAAGGGAGTAGCTAGAATTAACAAAGCGGGCAAGAGCAAGCCGTCCAAAGCGGCTCGGGTAGCCACCCGGATACAACTCTCATGGTCCGCCTTGGCTTTCCCGGCTAATAAGCCCCTAATTTCTTTGAACTGACGCTTGACTTCGGTAGCAATTTTCTCCGCTCCCCGATTAACCGCTTTGAAAAGAAACCCACAAAAGACAAAAACTAAAGCCGAACCGATAAAAAGACCGGCGATTAATTGAGGATTTAAAAAGCTTACCGTTGACGCTTTAATGGCGATAAAGTAATTCGCCAGCCAAGCTAAAGCGGCTAAAGCAGCCGCTCCAATGGCAAAACCTTTTCCGATAGCGGCGGTCGTATTCCCCACCGCGTCTAGCGCTTCCGTCTTCTCCCTCACTCCGGACTCCAGATGAGCTGATTCAGCAATACCGGCCGCGTTATCGGCAATCGGACCGTAACAATCAGAAGAAAGGTTTAAAGCCAAAGTGCCCAGCATCCCTACTGAAGCTAAAGCCACTCCGTAAAAACCGCCAAGACCATAAGCTAATATCATTGCCCCAGCCACCGCCAAAGTTGGCCAGAAAACACTTTTCATACCTGCTACTAATCCCTCGCTAATGACCCCCGAAGGGCCAAATTGGCTAGCCTGGGCTATTTTCTTCACCGGTTTGTATTGAGCAGAAGTATAATATTGCGAAACAGCCCCAATAAGATAACCGCTCGCTAACCCTAAAAGAATAACATAAAAATAATTCAGATTGGGAAAGAGAGCTTTCACTAAAAAGAAAGCTCCGACTAAAGCCAAAAGATTAGCCATGAGGTTTCCCTTCTGCATCGCCTGGGCAATCTTTTTAATCTGTTGATTAAAATCTGCTTCCTGAAAACGGGCTGGGAGCTTCACTAAGAAACTTCCCAACCAGGAAGCAAAAAGACCAATGGCGGCAAAAGCTAAAGGAAGAATCATTCCTTCCCAACCCAAACTTAAACCTCCCAAAACCATAACAGCGATAATGGAAGAAACATAAGATTCAAAAAGGTCGGCTCCCATACCGGCGATATCCCCGACATTATCTCCCACCTGGTCAGCGATAACCGCCGGATTACGAGGGTCATCTTCCGGCAATCCTTCTTCTACTTTCCCCACTAAATCCGCGCCGACATCAGCGCTTTTGGTATAAATTCCTCCCCCGACTCTCATAAACAAAGCCACCAAAGAAGCCCCTAAAGCATAATTCAGCAGTAAGATAGGTTCGGGAAGAAAAAACCAAAGAATGCTTAAGCCAAGCAAGCCGACGCCCACTACCAAGAAACCCATCACCTCTCCTCCACTAAAAGCAAGATAAAAACTCTTAGGAAAATTCTTCCTGGCCGCTTCCGTTACCCGAACATTACTCCGGGTAGCAATCTCCATTCCCAAAAATCCGGCTAAAGCCGAGGAAAACCCGCCGATGAGAAAAAGAAGAGGGGGAACCCAAGACTGATTAAGAAAATAAAGAAAGAGAACTCCCAAGAAAAAAACGAGGGTAATAATTTTAAATTCTTCCCGCAGAAAAACTCTTGCCCCCCGACGAATAGCCCGGGAAATTTCTTTCATCGGCGCTGTTCCGGAAGGCGACTGGAGAATTTGCCGGGCTTTAAATCCAGCCCAGAACAAGGAAAAAATAGCGGAAAAAAGAACAAAAAAATTAAGAAAAGCCATTGTTTAAAAAATTAATTTCACTTCTTTGAAGCTTTCTTTGAGGACTTCTTTGGAGTTTTCTTTGGAGTTTTCTTTGAGGACTTCTTTGGAGTTTTCTTTTTAACTCCTTTCTTTTCTTTTTTGACAACTTCTTTCTTCTTCACCGGCTTGACAACTGGTTCTTCCTTTTTCTCCGGAGAAGAAACTTTTTCTGTCTTCTCTGTTTCTTCCGCCGCTTCCGTACTCTGAATATCAACCTTCCAACCGGTCAATTTAGCCGCCAGACGGACATTCTGTCCTTTCCGGCCGATGGCTAAAGAAAGCTGGTCAGGGTCAACGTAAGCGACGGCTTTATTCTCTTTGCTGATTTTTACTTCCGCCACCCGGGCCGGAGCTAAAGCATTGGCAATATATTCCTCCGAATCCTCTGCCCATTTAATAATGTCAATCTTTTCGCCGTTCAATTCACTGGTGATGGTTAAAATTCTTGTGCCTCTCTGCCCAACCATAGCACCGATGGGATCCACTTCCGGATCGTTGGAAGCAACGGCCACTTTGCAATGAGAACCTGCTTCCCGAGCAAGAGACTTAATAGTTAGTTGTTCCTCAAGCAATTCCGGAACTTCCATTTCAAAAAGCCGAGAAACCAGCTTTGGGTAGGCTCGGGAAAGAAAAATAGCCGGGCCTCGGGAGGTTTTGTCAACACTCAAGAGATAAAGCTGGAAACGCCGACCGGGAAGATAATTTTCTCCTTCCATCTTTTCTTCGGCCGGTAAGATACCAATGCTATCTCCCAAATCAAAAAAGATGGTATTGCTTTCCGCCCGCTGGACAATACCGCTAATGACCTCTCCTTCTTTCCCTTCGTATTTCTTATAAATCATTTCCCGTTGGGTTTCCTTCACCCGCTGGAGGAGAACCTGTTTGGCCGTTTGGGAAGCAATCCGCCCAAAAACGGTTTTCTCCGGCAGAGGTAAAAGGATATTTCCTCCTATTTCCGCCTGGGGATCGGTCTTCTTCGCTTCTTCTAACAGAATAACTTGCTGTGGAGAGTGGTGGTGATCATCTTCTTCTAGAGAAGCAACTACTTCCTTGAGCTGCCAGAAATGGACCGCCCCCGTCTCCGGATCCAATTCCGCCTTTACTTCCATACCTACCTCTCCATACTCTTTTTTATAAGCAGCCGCCAGAGCTTCTTCCGCAATTTGGAAGACTTGTTCTGGTTCTAAATGATGCTTCTCGGCAATGTGAGCAACAGCAGAAACTAAAGATTTTAAATCAATTTCACTCATTGTTTATCTTAAAGCCCCTTCCGGCTTACTACCCGAAGGTAACAGCTCCAGAAGAGGCAATGTCCAGTTTAGCAAGGGGCAAAATTTTGTCAAGGGTTTTTCCCCTTCCCAAAATTAAAAAAGGACAAGCTGTACAGCTTGTCCTTGTCCTTTTTCTCTCAATTCGCATCCATCCTCCAGAACGCCCCCAACAATAACAAGAAAGCAAAACCGCCGAGGGCAATCATATAGATTCCCGACAATGAAAGCGGCCCAGAGGAAAATATTTCTCTTGGTAGGGCCGGCCGTTGGGGGAAGCTTTTTCCCTCTGTTCCCATTACCAGACTGAAAACAATCCAGGATAGGCCCAGCCAAAATCCCGCCTTTAAACCTCTCGGGTTAGTAAAGCGTTTCGCCAATACTATCGCCGTAACGATAGCGAGGAAACCCGCTCCGCTAATAATCACGATCGCTTCCATCTTTCTCGCCTCCTTTAAAGATCCAGTGGAGTTAGAGAGATTCGAACTCTCGTCTTCGCCATGCGACGGCGACGCTCTGCCAACTAAGCTATAACCCCGTTTAAAAACTTTTGACGACTTCCACTTTTTCCTTTTCGTCTACCGCTCCCAAACCAACCGTTACTAATCCCGGAACTAATTTTTTCTTGGGAAAAGCCTTTTGGAGGATAAAGGAGCCGGCTTCGCAAGCGAGGACAACGGTTATCTCTGCTCGCAGTTGGGTAACGGCCAAAGTTTGGAAAAAACAGGGAGTCCCGATAAGATCGGTATCCACTACTTGATAGCCATCTTTCTTTAGTTTTTCTGCCAGCTCCTCCATTACTTTTCGTCCTCCGGTCTGGCAAAGGCGAGCGCAGGTATTACAGGAAACGATGCCGATAGTTTTATTTTTATCCAAATCGGCTTTAATTTCTTCGTAAGGCCGAGTTTTCGTTACAATCATCAAAAATATTATAGAAAGATTAATTGAAAGTATTATAGAAAGATTAAAGAAAAGAAGCAAGAAGAAAACGTATTTTTCGTTGCCGGTTGAGGTTTAACCTCAACCGCATGAATTTCCTTGACACGTTTATAGAATAAGCATATAATGGTCCTAATGACGGAAAGGTATTCTACTACTGATATTATCAAACAGTTAAGAGAAAAAGACCTAAGTCTTTTCTCTTTGTCTGATTTTGCGCGACTATTTAACATAAACAATCGGTCTACTCTTTACAAAAGAATCCAACGCTTAGAAAAAGAGGGAATTATTCAAAAGTTAATCAAGGGAAAATACCTTTTTCTCTTTAACCCTACTAATGATTGGGCCATTGCTAATTATCTCTATCAGCCTTCTTATGTTTCTCTAGAATCAGCTCTTTCTTTCTATGGAATGATTACTGGTTTCCCTTATAAAATCACTTCTTTGACTTCGAAAAAACCACGAACTTTTTACGCTAACCAAAAAGAATTCCAATATTCTCAAATTAGCCAACGTTTCTTTTGGGGTTATGAAAAAAAGGAAAATTTTTTAATCGCTGAAAAAGAAAAAGCTCTTTTAGACTATCTTTATTTTAGCTTAAAGGGCCTGCGAAGTTTTGATGAGAATGAATTTGAATTAAGAGAACTGGACCAAAAAAAACTAAGGCTCTACGCCAAACTTTTCAAAGATGACCGGCTTTTAAAAATTATTAAAGGAAAAATTCTATGATTACTAAAACTCAAGTTGATAACTTATCGAAATTACTTGCGATTGATAACTTTACTATCGAGCGTGAATATCTTCAGCTTGTCTTTTTGAATTATCTGTACCAACAAAGAGAAGCCCGGGCTATTTATTTCAAAGGGGGAACAGCGATTAGGTTGCTCTTTGGCTCCCCTCGTTTTTCGGAAGACTTAGATTTTTCTACCAAATATTCCAAAGACGAAATTAGAAAAATTATCAAAAATACCGAAAAATTAATTTGCCAGGAAATAAAAAAACTGAAGATTTCGCCACTTTATTCAGGCCGTGATACCGAACGGTTCAGAATAAAATATCAAGCCGTTGGATTTAAATATCCGTTAACCATTCGCTTAGACTTTCATCGAGTTAAAAAAACGGGAGAAACAGCTGTTTCTCCCTTAGAAACAACTTTCCCCATTGTCATTTTTCCTCTTATTTCTCATCTTGCTCCTGAAGAAATCCTCAAAGAAAAAATACAAGCTCTGATGAGTCGCTGTAAGGGTCGGGACTTTTTTGATGTCTGGTATTTATTTGAGAAGGGAATCCCTTTTGAAAAAAAGATAGATAGAAAAGAAATTCTAAAGAAGATCAATCAATATCCACTAAAGAAACTCCGCCGTGATTTATCTTCCTTCTTGCCAAAACCTCAACGGGAGATAATTAAAACACTTAAATCAAGATTAATAGAAAAATTGGCCACAAGGGTAAAATGAATTTTCTGGTCAGGAGGCCGTGTTTTACAAATTACGAAAAAGATGCCTGCCTAGAAGCAACTACTATTGCCGGTTGAGGTTAAACCTCAACCGCTCTCTTATAATGTCAGGCCGGAGGGAATTGCACCCTCGATCTCCACAGCCCGAGTGTGGCGCCTTAGCTACTAGGCCACGGCCTGTTTAATTTACTTTACCCAGTGTTTTTCCTTGATGAGAATGTCTTCGGTCTCATTAATTTGACCAATCTTCTCTTTCGCCTGCTGATTTTCTTCTCTTAATTCTCTTTCAGAAAGTTTTTTTAAGTCCTGCACCATTTTCTTCAAAATCTCCGGTTGGTTCTCCTCCGGATTATCTAAAATCCTATTAAGAAGAATAGCCAACACCTGACCGACTTTTGGCCCAGGAGTAATTTGAAAAATCTCCATCACATCATGGCCAGAAATCTCCAGTTTGTCAACGGAAACGGGATCCCGGGAAACTTTCTCAATCATATATTCCAGGTGCCGAAGCTTGTAGGGCTTGGCTTTAGGGACCCCGGAGCCAATCCGGTCGGCCATCCTTAATTGAATTAACTCCTTCATATTTTCTCGGCCCGCTCTTCTCACTAATCTTCGGACAGAAGATTCTCCTACCTCGCCGACATTATAATAGAAGAGATGGTAGCGAACCAAAGTAACAACCTTCTTCGTCTCCTGGCGGGAAAATTTCAAGCGGGCCATAATCTTCAGGGTCATTTCCGCTCCCACTTTTTCGTGATTGTAAAAAGTAGAGTCTACTCCTTCTCCTTCTTTCGTTCGGGGTTTGCCAATATCGTGGAAAAGAGCGGCTAAACGGACAGAAAGATTGAAATTCTGCTGAACGGCATAATCTAGAGAACGAAGCAAGTGTTCATAAACATCATAAATATGATGTTTGTTCTGACCCAGCTGATAACCTTCCTCTAACTCGGGAATAATATAATGTAAGAGAGATAACTGGCGGAGCATTTCTATTCCTTGGGCCGCCCGGGGAGAAAGAATAATTTTTACCAATTCATCTCTAATTCTCTCCGGAGAAATATGAGTTAAGAGAAATGCTTTTTCCTGGATAGCTTTTTGGGTTTTCTCTTCAATCTGAAAATCAAGAGTGGTTGCCAGTCTAATCGCTCTCATTAAACGCAAACCGTCTTCAGCAAATCTTTTATCGGCTTTTCCCACCGCTCGAATTAGTTCTTTCTTCAGATCCGCCTGTCCCTGGAAAGGGTCAATAAAAATTGGTTTTGGCTTTTGGAGAGCTAAAGCCAGAGCGTTAATGGTAAAGTCCCGACGACTCAAATCTTTCTCCAAATCATTGGTAAAAGTAACCGATTCGGGGTGCCTTTGATCCCGATAGGGTCCCTCTAAACGGTAGGGAGTAATCTCTATCTGGCGAAGAGAGGGCTGCCTGCTCTTTGTCAGAACTGTTACCGTCCCATACTGATTGTCTAGAAAAGCCCGCTTCTGAAAGACTTTCATTATTTCTTCCGGCCGGGCGTTGGTAGCAATGTCCCAATCATGAGGCTCCTCTCCCAAAAGCAAATCCCGGACACAGCCTCCGACTAGATAGGCTTCAAAATGATTTTCCTGAAGCTGTTTGACCACTTTTTGAATAACGGCCGGAATTTTCATCGCCTTCATTTTAGCATAAGCTAAGCCTTTTCCAATTGACGCTGGAGATAATCCGTGATTAAATTGAAAGAAGAAACTTTAAGCGCCCATAGCTCAATTGGAGAGAGTAGATGCCTTCGAAGCATAAGATTGCAGGTTCGAGTCCTGCTGGGCGCATTGGAAAATGAATCAAAAACTAATCGGAATCAGTCTTTTCTTTCTTCTCTTTTTCCTGCCGGTCTTGGCTTCAGCCGGGGTTTATCAGGCTTGCGATATTGACCCGGAAACCAATGAATGCCTGCCGGGCACAGAGAAAGCAATTTACTACGAGGGACTTGTCCCTTGCGGCAAGGAAGTAGTTGTTGGTATTCAACTAGACGCCGACGGCCAGCCGATACTAGACGCCAATGGGCATCCTATAGGAGAAAGCAAAGAAAATTTTCCCTGCCAACTCTGCCATATTTTCTCCTTGGTTGATAACCTGGTAAAATTCATTCTGATTAACATCATTCCCTTGATTGGGGTAGCAATGTTTGCCATTGCCGGCGTTATGCTTTATACTGCCGGAGGAAGCACAGAACGAGTTACCCAAGCCAAGAAACTTTTCAAAGCGGTAATTATTGGTCTAGCTATTATTTACGGCGCTTGGTTATTAATTAGCGTTGCTCTTTCTCTGCTTGGCGTAGCCGAATGGACTGGCTTAAGAAGTGGCTGGTATAAAATTCATTGCCCCATCCAACTTCCTTCTTAAAGCCCCTGTAACTCAATGGTAGAGTAGCTGCCTCTTAAGCAGCGAGTTCCAGGTTCGAATCCTGGCAGGGGCACTGAACTAATTAAAAAGCATTTTATGGATAAAAAGAAAACCATCACTGCCGCTCAAAAGCATGAAAAGGACACTGGCTCGAGCGAAGTCCAGATCGCCCTTTTGAACCAACGAATGGAATCTCTCTCCGCCCACCTAAAAACCCATCCCAAGGACGAGCATTCCCGTCGGGGCTTAATAGCGATGATTAACCAAAAGAAAAAGCAGGAAAAGTATCTTCAGTCTCTTTCAAAATGATTACTAAATTTAAAGACCAGCGGGTAGGAGTTTTTATGGATGTCCAGAATCTCTACCATTCGGCCCGCAATCTCTATCAGACAAGGGTTGATTTTGGCCAGGTTTTAAAAACGGCCGCCGGGGACCGAAAACTTATTCGGGCCTTCGCTTATGTTATTCGCACCAAAACCGGAGAAGAAAAGTCTTTTTTTGACGCTCTGATTAATTTAGGCATTGAAACCCGGGTTAAAGATTTAAAAGAATTTTTTGGCGGAGCAAAAAAAGCCGATTGGGATGTTGGCTTAGCTGTTGACGCTATCCGCTCCGCTCCTAATTTAGATGTCATCGTCCTTATCTCCGGAGACGGTGACTTCGTTCCCCTAGTAGAATATTTAATCAATCGGGGCAAGCGAGTAGAAGTGATTGCTTTTGAAAAAACATCTGCTCGGGAATTAATAGAAGCAGCTGATGAATTCATTAATTTAGAAACCAACGCCAAGCGTTATCTGCTCAAAGGAAAATTCTATGAGCGTCTTAGCAAACCCCTCACTGGGAAAGTAGAAAATTATCTTCATTCTAATAACGATGAAAAAAACATTCCAAACAAAAATTAGCGGACAAGAATTAAAAGTAACAGTCGGAGGACTCTCTCTCCAAGCCGAAGCCAGCGCTCTTGTTCAATATGGAGAAACGATGGTTTTAGTTACCGTTTGCTCAGCCCCCAGCCGAGAAGGTTTGGATTTTTTCCCTTTAACTGTTGATTACGAAGAAAAATATTACGCCGCTGGAGAAATTCTTGGCTCCCGTTATATGCGTCGAGAAGGAAGACCTTCCGACGAAGCTATTCTTAACGCTCGGCTGATTGATCGGACTATTCGCCCTCTCTTCCCGGAAGGATTCCGCCGAGAAGTTCAAATTGTTATCACCATTCTTTCTTTCGACGGAGAAAACGATCCCGTTTTTCCTGCCTTATTGGGCGCTTCCCTAGTTCTTGCTCTTTCACCGCTTCCCTGGACCCAACCCCTAGGAATGGCCTTTTTAGCCCGAGTCGGAGAGGAATGGCGTCTTTTCCCTTCCTATAAAGACCAAGAAAAAGCCGAGGTAGAATTTACCGCCACCGCTATCCAAAAAGAAGGCCACTGGCTGCTAAATATGATGGAAGCCGGCGCCCAAGAAACAAAGGAGGAAACAATCCTTGAAGGATTGAGCCAGGCTGAAGCAGCCTTCCAAGCGACTTTTGACTTTCAAAAGTCCATTATTCAAGAATATTCACCAGAAAAAAAAGAAGCAGGGATTCCCGCTCCTTCCGCCGCCTTAGAAAAAGGGGTTACTGATTTTCTCCAAGAGAATTCAGAAGAGTATCTTTTTGGCTACCAAGGATTAGAAGCCAAGAAAAAGCAAAACTCCTTTTATGAAAAATTTGATCAATGGCTGAAAGAAAATCATTCGGAGGAAGAAGGGGTAGCTTTAGCTCTCTTAGCAGAAAAAATGAGAGAGGTTGTTCATCAAAAAGCCGGGGAAGGAAAAAGATTAGACGGCCGCAGGGAAAATGAGATTCGTTCTTTAGCCGGGGAAATTAGCATCAGCCCCCGAGCCCATGGCTCCGGTTTGTTTTCCCGAGGATTAACCAAAGTTTTAACAATTCTAACTCTGGGTTCTCCCCGAGACCGAAAGAAAATTGAAGGAATGGAGGTAGTGGAAGAAAAACGCTTTATGCATCAATACAACTTCCCTGCCTTTTCTACCGGAGAAGTTGCTCCTAACCGAGGACCAAAAAGAAGAGAAATTGGCCACGGTCACCTAGCCGAAAAAGCTCTTCAACCAGTTTTGCCTAGCTTTGAAGATTTTCCTTACACCATTCGTCTTGTCTCCGAAGTTCTCTCCTCTAACGGGTCAACCTCTCAAGCTTCCGTCTGCGCTTCCAGCTTAGCTTTAATGGACGGGGGAGTGCCTATTTCCTCACCAGTCGCCGGACTTTCTCTTGGTCTAATAAAAGATGGAGACAACCATCATCTCTTAACCGATATCCAGGGGTGGGAAGATAAAGAAGGAGATATGGATTTTAAAATAGCCGGGACACGAAAGGGAATTACCGCTATTCAGCTAGATGTAAAAATTGATGGCTTAGACGAGCAAATAGTAAAAGAAGTTCTTGCCGAAGCCAAAAAAGGCCGAGAAAAAATTCTTGACCTCTTAGAAAAAACCATTGCTCAACCTCGTGACCATCTCTCTCCTTATGCTCCTAAAATTCTCACTGGCCAAATTGAGCCGGAACGAATTGGTTTGATTATTGGACCAGGCGGAAAGAATATCAAGAAATTATCAGAAAAATACCAGGTGGAAATTGACCTCGAAGATTCCGGCCAATTCTATGTTACCGCCCCCGACCTAGACCAGGCGCAGAAAGCTTCTGAAGAAATTTTAGCTTTAGGTTGTGAAGCAAAAATTGGGGAAATTTTCCAAGGTAAAGTCGTAAAAATTATGAACTTTGGCGCTTTTGTCGAGTTTCGTCCCGGACAAGATGGATTAGTTCATATTTCCCAATTTGTCCCCGGGCGCTTGAACCGAGTGGAAGACGTTGTCCAGTTAGGAGATATTATCCCGGTCAAGCTTATGGAAATTGATCAAGAAGGGAGGTATAATTTGTCTGCCCAAGCGGCTGGCTTTAAGCCGCCAACTAAGAAAAATGGCTAAAGAAGAATTCGAAGTCATTATTCACACCATGAAGGAGGATCTTCTCCATCTTCAAAGGGGAGAAGGAGAAGAGAAAATTACCCCCACTGTTATTACCGAAACAAGAACGCCAGAAAAAGACGTTCAGCGCTTGATTCAAGAAGCTCTGCAAGAAAAAAGGAAGGTAGCTGAAGAAAGAAGAAGGGGGGAAAAGGAAGGGACAGAAGCGGAAAGGAAGGACCGGGAAGAAGCAGTGAGAAAAACTCAAGAAGAGACCCGAAAGGAAACTCTCTTGGCCGCTCAACAAAAAGCGGTAGAAATAACCGCTCAAAAAGAAGCGGCGAGAAAAGCCCAAGAGAAAGCGGAAAAAGAAGCTCGGGAAAAGCAAGCTAAGCGAGCTCTTGCGAAAGCCCAAGCTCAACTAGCGGAAGAAAAAAAGAAAAAAGAAACACTCGAACGAGCTCTGGAAAGAAAAAAAGAAATTGCTCAACGAAAGGCTCTTTTGGCTCAAGTTCAAATTAAAGCTGAGAGAATTATTGCCGAAGAGATTGCCCGGCAAAAGAAAAAAGAAGAATTGCAGCACCGGCAATGGAAAAGGAGCTTGGAAACTGCTCAGAAAAGGGCCAAAGAGATTCTCGACCTAGAAGAAAAAGCGGTAGAAGAAAAATTGGTCAAGGGAAAATTAGCTCTGGAGAAAAAAATCAGGAGTTTAACAGAAAAAATTGCTCAAATCCCCATTCAGAAAAGGCCTATTCTCAACCAAAAACAAAAGCTGGAGGAAATCAAGGCTCAGCTTGTTCGAGTAAACGAAAAAATCAGAGAGCGGCTGGAGAAAACTCAAGAAAAGAGAAAACAAATAGAAGCGCAGGAAGCGGCGGCTCAAACTCCTAAGGAGAAAAGAAAATTTGAAAAACAGCGCTGGCAATTAACCGCCCGGCAAAGAGAGATTGAGAGAGAGCTTTGGCAAAATGAAGAGGAGATTTCTAAAAACCTTCTTGTCTTAAACAAGGAAAAGCAGCAAGAAGAAGATCTAGAAGAAGAGAAGAGTCGATTAGAAGAAGAAAAAGCCGTTCTTCTTTCCGAGAAAAAGATGATTGAATGGCGGCAGGAAAAGATAGGCATTCAGAAAAGATTAGAAGAGATCGGGCAATCAAAGGAAGATCCCTCTCATCAGCTTCGGCGCTCAAGAGTAGGCAAGGAACAATTAGAGAAAAAACTCTCCGAGATCATCGCCCAGGAAGAGCTAATCGAGGAAAAAGAAAGGAAATTCGAAGCCGTTCCGGCGGAGAAGAAAGCTCTGGTTGAGCAGAGGTGGCAGGCAGAAAAAGAAAGAAAGGC
>CAZFWR010000007.1:0-14405 GCA_964522615.1 uncultured Candidatus Saccharibacteria bacterium
CGGAAAGAGGCTTATCAGGCTGATATTACCTATGGAACCAACAATGAGTTTGGCTTTGATTATCTGCGGGATAATCTGGTGGTCAGCAGCGGACAAAAAGTCCAGCGGGATTTTCACTACGCTATTATTGATGAAGCGGACAGCATTCTGATTGATGAAGCTCGCACTCCTTTAATTATTTCCCAGCCTCAGCCAGAGAGCAGCCGGGATTACCATTTTTTTGCTCAACTAGTCCTCCGACTCCAGGAAGGCAGCCATTATAACGTCGATAGAAAAAGGGGAACGGCTGCTTTAACGGAACAAGGTATTTCCCAAGCGGAGAAAGGCCTGGGAATTGACAATCTTTATCATCCAGAAAACGAACATTACCTGCACTATCTTCGCCAAGCTCTCCGGGCGAAAGAATTATTCTTGAAAGACGAGGCTTATGTCGTGAAAAAAGGAGAAGTGATTTTAGTAGATGAATTTACCGGGCGTTTAATGCCTGGTCGGCGTTATAACGAGGGACTCCACCAGGCGATCGAGGCCAAGGAGGGATTGGAAGTTAAACCTCAAGCTCAAACTTTAGCGACGGTTACTCTTCAGAATTATTTCCGGATGTATTCAAAATTAGCCGGAATGACGGGGACGGCTTTAAGCGCGGCTGAAGAATTTGATCAAGTTTACCAATTAGACACTAAATCTATTCCTACTCACCGGCCGATGATTCGCCAGGATTTGCCAGATAGGGTTTTTCTGGATGAAAAATCTAAACTGGAAGCAGTGGTGAAAGAGGTTAAAACTCTTCACCAGGAAGGAAGGCCAGTTTTGGTTGGGACGACTTCTATTGAAAAAAATGAATATTTGGGGCGGCTCTTGGGGAGAGAAGGGGTTCCTCACCAGATTCTTAACGCTAAGCATCATGAGGAGGAAGGGCAAATCATTGCCCAGGCCGGGCGCTGGGGTAAGGTAACAATTGCTACCAATATGGCTGGCCGGGGAGTAGATATTGTTTTGAGCGGAAATCCTCCTCGGCCGGAGGAGAGAGAAAAAATTATCCGATTAGGAGGACTTTTTATCCTGGGGACAGAAAGGCATGAAGCTCGCCGAATTGACGACCAGCTTCGGGGCCGAAGCGGACGGCAGGGAGAACCTGGAGTTTCCCAGTTTTATCTCTCTTTAAAAAACGAGCTTTTCCCAGAATCAAAAAATATTATTCAATGGTTCGGTGGAGAAAGAATTGAGAAACTCCTGCAACGTTTCCATTTTCCCTCCAGAGAGCCGATTGAGAATAAATTAATTTCTCAAGCTATTGAATCAGCTCAAAGGAAGATTGAGGGAGCAAATTTTGATTTAAGAAAAAGATTATTAGAATACGACAATGTTGTCAATAAGCAAAGGCAGGTTTTCTATCAAAAAAGAAATGAGGTCATTAAGAAAGCAGAAGGAAAGGGGGGAGAAGAGCTGGAAGCAATGATTTTTGGTATTTTTGAAGAAGAAATGCGTCACTTAGTCGCTTTCCAGGCAGCTAGTCCAAGACCAGGGGATTGGAATTTAGAAGAAATCTTGGAAGAAATGAAAACTATTTTTTTGGAGGTTGATGATCTTTATCCGCTATTAAAGAAGACCAGCCAGGGGAGCGAACCAATGGTCAGCCGGGAGGAGCTTATCTCTTATCTATTGAATTTAGCCCGGGCCAGCTTTCGACAAAAAGAGGAGAAGATGGGGAAAGAAAGCTGGATTAATTTAGCTAAATTAGTTCTTCTCCGTTTGCTGGATGAGCTCTGGACTCAACACTTAAGCAGTATGAATTATTTACGGGAGGCAGTAGGCTTAAGAGCCTATGCTCAACGGGATCCTCTGGTAGAATATCAAGAAGAGGGTTATAGAATGTTTCAGGATTTTATGCTAAGATGGAAATCGTCAGTGGTCAGAACTATTTTCAAAGTTCAGTTTAAAACATCATGAGTGTTAACCGTCAATGGTTAGTTATCCTTTTTTTATTTTTCCTGGCTTATTTTACAGTCAGTATTGTTTATCCCGGCTCTTGGTCTCTGCCGATTTTTCGTCAGTCAGAATTTGTTTATGGGCTGGATTTAAAGGGCGGGGCCCGGCTGATTTACGAAGCTGATTTATCCCAAATTCCGGCTAATCAGCAAGCCAGCGCCTTAGAGGGGGTGAGAGATATTATTGGCCAAAGAGTAAATAGTTTCGGGGTGGCTGAACCGAGAATTTTTACGGAAAGCGGCCAAGTTCAACCTCATTTGGTGGTGGAATTACCGGGAGTAAAAAATTTTGATGAAGCTCTAGAAAGAATTGGAGCTACTCCGGTTTTGGAATTTCGGGAAAGAACTCTAGCTAGTGACTTGACAGCTGAAGAAGAGGCTCAACTCGCTTCTTTTAATGCCGAGAGTGAGGTAAGAGCAACCGAGATTTTTCAGCGAGTCCAGGCTGGGGCTGATTTTGCTGATTTGGCTAGGGAATATTCAGAAGATCCCGGCTCGGCGGAGCAGGGAGGGGATCTTAATTGGTTTGCCCGGGGGGCGATGGTTAAAGAATTTGAAGATGCCGCCTTTGTCCTGCCAGTGGGAGGAATAACCGATCACTTGGTGAAGACTTCCTACGGTTATCATATTATTAAGAAAACAGACGAGAGAGAGGATGGGGAAATTCGGGCCAGCCATATTTTAATTAAGACAAAAACAGCTGAAGACTACTTGCCTCTCTGGAAAAATACCGGAGTGGACGGGCGTTACCTAGTGGATGCTCAAGTCCGCTTAAATTCAGTAACTAACGAACCGGAAGTGGAATTGGTTTTCGACGATGAAGGAAAGGATCTTTTTGCTCAAGTGACCGCTCGAAATATTAATCAACCTCTAGCTATTTTTCTTGATGGCCAGTCAATTGTTGATACTAGCGGAGACGGCCAAATTACGGAGATGGATGTTTACGCTCCTATTGTCCAGGGGAAAATTGACGACGGCCGAGCTATTATCAGCGGGGCGATGGATATTGACCAAGCCAAAACTTTAGCCAGAAGGCTGCGAAGCGGGGCTCTGCCAGTGCCGATTAATCTTATTTCCCAGAATGAAGTCGGGCCAACCCTGGGGCAGATTTCTCTAACAGAATCTTTAAAAGCGGCTATTATTGGTTTTCTAGCGGTTATTTTCTTTATGATTATTTTTTATCGCTGGCCGGGCTTTTTAGCTAGTCTCGCTTTGTGCTTTTTTGCCCTTATTATGCTTTCTCTTTTCAAGCTTATACCGGTGACTCTTACTTTAGCTGGGATCGCCGGGGCGGCTTTGTCGATCGGGATGGCCGTTGACGCTAATATTCTTATTTTTGAAAGAATGAGAGAAGAGAGGAAAAGAGGGGAATCTTTAGTGGCGGCGATTGAAGATGGTTTTCAAAGAGCTTGGCCCTCTATCCGCGATGGCAATGCAACTACTTTACTGGTGGCCGCCATTATGTTTTTCTTGGGAACAGACTTTATTAAGGGTTTTGCCTTAACTTTATCCTTGGGAGTGCTAACAAGTCTTTTTTCTGCTTTGGTGGTCACTCGGACTTTAATGTTGGTTGGAGCAAAAACAAGGTTGGGCCGTTTTAAAACCATTTGGTCAAGAAAATGATTTCTTTTTTAAAGTATCGAAAAATCTATTATCTTTTTTCTTTTCTTCTCCTTGCCTTAAGCTTGGCTGGCCTTTTTATCTGGGGCTTAAACTGGGGGATTGATTTTCGGGGAGGGACAGCCGTTAATATTGATTGCCAGAATCAGGTGCCGACAGTAGTCCAATTAAGGGAAAAAGTAACTGACTTAGGTTTTCCCGGGGCGAATGTCCAGATTGTTGGCGGAAAACAAGTTGTTATTCAAATTAATCGTTCGGATATTACTCCGGTAGAGAAGGGGGTCTTAATCCAAGGCTTAGGAGCATTAGTGGGGACAGGGGAAGAATCTTTTAGTTTTCAGCAGATTAGCCCTCGCATTGGCCAGCAGTTAAAAAGCCAGACCCTGACAGTGGTTATTTGGTCAGTGCTTCTGATCCTAATTTATATTAGTTTAGCTTTTCGGAAAATTTATCGTCCTTTGCCGAGTTGGCAATATGGGCTGGCGGCTCTTATCGCTCTTTTCCACGACCTGCTGATTATTGTCGGTGTCTTTGTTTTTCTAGGCCATTTTTCTGGCCTTCAAATTGATGTTACCAGCATCACGGCCCTTTTAGTTGTTTTTGGTTATTCGGTTAATGATACGGTAGTGGTTTTTGACCGGATTCGGGAAAATCTTTTAAAGGTTCAAGATAAAAGTTATACCGAAGTGGTGAATGAAAGTCTCAATCAGACTCTAGTCCGATCATTAAACACTTCTCTAACCACCCTTTTTATTTTACTGGCTATTTTCTTTTTCGGGGGAGCAACTCTCCATACCTTTACTCTCGCCCTTTCGGTCGGTATTGTCGCCGGGAGTTACTCTTCCATTTTCTTGGCCAGCCCTTTACTGGTTAGCTGGTATGAGCGGCGGCATTGATTGACTTCATTCAGCTGGAGGCCAGGCTATTAAGCTGTTTCTCGATTGACTTCTTTTCGTTATTATGATTTAATAACTTAAATTAAATCAAATGCTTATGGCTAACTTAAATTACCCTCAACTTCAAAAGGAGATTTTTCAGGATTTATCTCCCCGGGCCCAAGAGGTCTTGAGGCGGCGTTTTGGTTTGGAAAATCAAAGAAAAGAAACGCTTGAAGCTATTGGCCAAAGCTTCCAAGTGACTCGGGAAAGGGTCCGACAGGTGGAGAACGCTGGTCTGGAAAAATTGAGAGAAAAAAGTTTACCTAAAATTCAGCCGGTTATTAATAATTTTTCTCGGTATTTAGAAAAACAAGGGGGTCTAAAGAGAGAGGACCTCCTTTTAAGAGAAATAGGAGGGGAGACTGGAGCCCCTTATGTTCTTTTCTTTTTGATTCTTGCTCCCTCTTTTTATCGAATTCGAGAAAGTGACCTTTTTTATTCTTTCTGGACGCTCCAGCCGGAACAAGTTTCCCAGGTGGAGAAAACTGTTGACTTTTTAGACCAACAATTAGGAAAAATTCATTCGCCTTTATCTTGGGAGGAGATCTTAGCTCTTGATTCTCAAAATGATCAATCTTTTCTCTCTAGCTGTTTAGAGGTGGCGAAAAGGATTGAATCTAATTGGGAAAACGCTTTTGGGCTTGTCGATTGGCCGGAGATTAGGCCTCGTCGCCTGGGAGATAAGATTTATCTGGTCCTAAGGAAAGAAGGCCAACCCCGTCATTTCTTAGAGGTGACTGATTTAATTAATCAGCTGAATGAAAAGATAGGAGTTTTGGTTTCTCGGCTGGCTTTGCCCCAGACGGTCCACAATGAATTAATCAGAGATGAAAGGTTCGTTTTAGTAGGCCGGGGCCTTTATGCTTTGCGAGAATGGGGTTATGAGCCAGGAACGGTGAAGGAGGTGATTGCTCATATTCTTTTGGAGAATGGACACCCGCTTACTCGAGAAGAAATTATTGACCGGGTATTGGAACAAAGGATAGTCCAGGAAACAACCATTCTGCTTAATTTGAGCCGGGAAGATGATTTTGAAAAATTGCCGGACGGATATTATCGTTTAGCTCAATAATCAAAAATGATTTTTGACTTCCGTCTTTTCCCTCAGGGACTTTTTCCTAGCCTGTTCCCGTTTTTTCAATGGGTAGGAGATTTTTTCCTTTCCTGGTGGTGGATTTTTCTTTTAGTGGCTGCTTTTTATCTCTGGCGGCCGCTTTATCTTTGGTTTGTCCAGGAAAAATGGTCGGAGAAAGTTAAATATACTTTGCTGGACATCAGGCTTCCTCGAGAGGTCTCTCGTCCTATTCAAGCAATGGAGCAAGTTTTTGCCCATCTCTGGGCTGTTTATGATCCGGCTAATTTTATAGAGAAATGGATGGAGGGAAAGTTCCTTCTTAATTTCTCTTTGGAAATCACCAGCCTTAACGGCCAGATTCATTTTTTTATGAGGATTCCAACTACCTTGCGAGAAATGGCCCAGTCTATTATTTATTCTCAATATTCAGAAGTGGAGATTAGCGAAGCAGACGATTATACCCAGTCTGTTCCTCAAAAGATTCCTAACCGCAACTGGGATCTCTGGGGATGCGACTATATTTTATTAAAAGAAGATAGTTATCCCATCAAAACTTACACTCAATTTTTTGAAAGAACGCCGGAGATAAAAGAGGAGAGAAAAATCGACCCCTTATCTTCTCTCTTAGAAGGAATGAGCCTTTTGAAATCCGGAGAGCAATTATGGGTTCAGATAGTAGCCAAACCGATTACTAATAAAGAGAATGACTGGGTAACCCGAGGGAAAGCTTTGCGGGATAAATTAGTACAGCGCCAGGGGCCGGCTCCTCTGCGTTCTATTCTTTCCCAGGTGTTGGAAATTCTGTTTTTTTGGAGAGCGCCGGAGCCCAAGAAAGCAGCGGAAGAACCCTTAGCTCCGATGATGAAATTTACCATTGGGGAACAATCAGTGGTCAAGGCGATTGAAGAAAAGATAGGGAAGCAGGGCTTTGAATGCCATATCCGTTTTATTTATTTAGGGGAGCGCCGAAGCTTCAAGAAATTAAGAATTAAAATCCCCATTGATTTTTTTGCTGGTCTATCAACACAAGACTTAAACGGGTTGCGGCCTTGGAACGTAACTAAGGTTTACTATCCTCCGGCCATTGGGGAAAGAACTTATATCAAAAAAAGGGATTTACTTTGGCATTATCTTCATCGGTTTTCTCCGCTCTTCCCGCGGCCAGGCAGAACTTTTGTTTTAAATACGGAAGAGTTAGCGACCCTTTATCATTTTTCTGGAAAAATGACGACACCGGCTTCTAATCTTGAAAGAATTGAATCTAAGAAGGGAGAACCCCCAAGCAATCTGCCGATGGAGGATAATGCTTCCTAGTTTTGGAGGGCTAAAAATGCTATGTTATGGTAGTTAAAGAGTTTTTTTATGAATCAGGAGGAAATTAATTTTTTTGCGGAAACTACTTTTCGCGAAGAGAGAAAAAAATTCGGGGTCAAATTAAAGGACAGGCGCCAGCATCTTTATCTGGTGGGAAAAACCGGAATGGGGAAGACTGTTTTACTGAAGAACTTGGCGGCTCAAGATATTCTCAACGGCCAAGGTTTGGGATTTATTGACCCTCACGGAGAAGCGGCTGAATCCCTGCTAGACTTCGTTCCCTCTAATCGGGTGAACGATGTGGTCTACTTTAATCCAGCGGATACGAAGTTCCCCATTGCCTTTAATGTTATGGAACAGGTGGCTCCCGATCATCGCCATCTGGTGGCCAGCGGTTTAATGGGGGTTTTCCAGAAGATGTGGCCGGATGTTTGGAGCGCCCGGATGGAATATATTTTACACAATGCTATTTTGGCCTTACTGGAGTATCCCGGCTCTACTTTGTTAGGGATTAACCGTTTACTGGCTGATAGTGATTATCGCAAGAAAGTAATTGATAAGGTAACCGATCCGGTCATTAAATCTTTTTGGCTCCAAGAATTCGCTCGTTATAGTGAACGCTATGAAGTAGAGGCAACGGCCGCTATCCAAAATAAAATTGGCCAATTGATTTCTACCCCCTTGATTAGAAATATTGTTGGTCAGGTGAAAACGTCCATTGATATGAGAAAATTAATGGACGAAGGGAAGATTTTGATTGTTGATTTATCTAAGGGAAGAGTGGGGGAGGACGTTTCCCGGCTTTTAGGTTCTCTAGTCATTACCAAGCTCCAATTAGCGGCTATGTCACGGGTGGAAGTTCCGGAGGAAGAAAGAAAAGACTTTTTTCTCTATGTTGATGAGTTTCAGAATTTTGCCACTTCTTCTTTTATTAACGTTCTATCGGAAGCGAGAAAATATCGTTTGGACCTAATTCTTGCTCATCAATATATTACCCAAATGAGCGAGGAAGTAAGAGACGCTGTTTTTGGCAATATTGGCACCCTGATTTGTTTTCGAGTGGGAGCGGAAGACGCCGAATTTTTAGAAAAAGAATTTACTCCGGAGTTTACAGCGGAGGATTTGGTAAATCTTGATCGTTTTAATATTTATCTTCGTTTAATGATTGATGGCTTATCTGGCCGTCCTTTTTCAGCTAAAACTTTATCTCCTCTTTCCCAGCCGGAAAAAAGTTTTCGAGAAAGAATTATTAAAGTTTCTCGGGAAAGGTACGGAACGGAAAGAGCGGTGGTAGAAGAAAAAATTGCCCGTTGGGCAGAGGGAATTAAGGCAGTCCCTTCAGTAAAATTATACGAAGCTGTTTGTGTCCATTGTGGCCGCCGGGTTCAAGTTCCCTTCAAGCCTCAACCTGGCCGCCCGGTTTATTGCGAAAGCTGTTTGAAGAAATTAAAAAAGGATAAAAAAGAGTCAAAGTCAAGTTTGCGCCAAGCAATCGAGGAAACCTTGGACGATTTTCCTCAGCCGAAAACAATAAAACCCGGAGAGGTAGTCAAATTCTATGATTCGAAGCCTGCGAAAAGTTAATATTGAAAAGAAGAGGATTCTCCTCCGTTTGGACTTAGACCTGCCCTTAGAGACTGCTCTGCCAACGATTAAATATCTTTTAGACCATCAATCTAAATTGATTATTATTCTTGGATCTTCAACTGATTTTCGGGTGAATGGGCGATGGATAGTCGAGAGATTAAGGAAAGTTCTTCAACTACCGGTCCATTTTTGGCCGGAGCTCCCTAATAGCCAGGAATTAAAGAGACGCTTACAGGCGGAACTTCCGCAGGGGATTTTAGTTTTAGAAAATCTTCAGTCTTTTGAAGAAGAGACAAACAACGACCAGGATTTTGGAGAGAAATTGGCTCAACTAGGAAATCTTTATATTAATGAAGCCTTTAGCTTAAGCCATCACTCCTGGGCTTCTTTAGTGCGGACGCCGCCCTTACTGCCTCGAGCGGTTGGTCAGCAGTTTCATAAAGAGGTTGTTATCTTATCTTTGAAAAAGCCGGAACCGGTAGCGGTCATTAGTGGAGGAGTTAGCCTTTTCGCTTCCTTGAAGTTTATTACCCGCTCTTTAGAAAAGGGTTATGAAGTCTTGGTGGGAGGAAAAATCGCTGATGTCATTTTGCGAGTCAAAGGGCATTGTCCGGGCCGGGCCTGGCCTTCAGAGGAAGTCGTTCGCCTGATTACCTCTTTAGAGCTGACTAATACCAAACTTCATCTTCCTCTGGATGCAGTTGTCGCTCCGGATTATTCCGAAGAAACTTATACCCGGATTTCGGCTCTAGGAAAAGTGAGAGGGGAGGAAGACATTCTGGATATTGGGCCGGCAACGGTAGAGCTTTTTAGGAGTATTATCCAGAAAGCTCAAACTATTATTTGGCACGGCCCTTTAGGCTTTTATGAAAACCCGACTTTTGATCATGGGACTAAAGAAATTGCCTTGGCGGTTGCCCAAAATGCGGATAGTTATAAGCTAGTCGGAGGAGAGGAGACGGTCAATTGTTTACGGAGTTTTGGGTTGGAAGAAAAAATGTCTTTTCTTTCTACTGGAGGGAAAGCAATGATGGCTTTGGTTTCTGGAGAAAAACTGCCGGCGGTAGAAGCTCTTCAAACAAAATTGAAAACGACCTATGCTCAGAAAAAAAATTAAAAATCTGCAAAAAGCGGCAACTAGAATTCAAAAAGCTATTCTCCATCAAGAGAATATTATTGTTGTTGGCGATGTTGACCCTGATGGGGTTGCTTCAACCATTATCTTAAAAGAAACAGTGGAAGCTTTGGGAGGAGAAGTGAAATACTGTTATTTCCCTGACTATTTTCAAGAAGGTCATGGATTGAGCCGAACGGCTTTAGAATTTTTAGCCTCCTATCAGCCCGGCCTCATTATCTTGGTAGATTTAGGCATTGGTAATTATGAAGAAGTGGAGTGGGCGAAGAAGCAAGGCTTTCAGGTGGTAATTATTGACCATCACCAGGTGCTAAAAATGCCCTTGGCTGAAGTAGTGGTTAATCCCCAGCAGTCGGGAGAAACCTATCCTTTCCGGGAATTTTCGGCCGGAGGCTTAGTTTATAAATTAGCCCAAGTAATGCTAAAGGGCTATCCTCGGCAAGCGGAACTGGAAAGGAATTTCAGCGAGCTGGCGATGATTTCAACCATTGCTGATATGATGCCTCTTCGGGAAGACAATGAAGGAATTGTTGAAGAAGGAATGAAAAATTTGCCCCTGACTAATCGTCCCGCTTTACAGAATTTATTGAAACGATATGTCCCTCATACTCATTCCTTGGGAGAAGCGGTAAGAACAATCATTGGAGTTTTAAATGTTAGCCAGCTGGGGGAATATCATCTAGCCGAATCTTTCCTTTTACTGACCAGCAAGAAAACGGAAGAAATTGATAATTTAATTTGGCAATTAGAAGAAAGAGTCCAGCAGCGGCGGGAAGAAAGAGACCGGGTAGTGAAAGGAGTGGAGGAGAAGATCGCTGGACAGGAACCAGCTTTTGTCTTTGAGGGAGGGAAAGACTGGCTATTTCCCGTTGCCGGTTCAGCTGCTTCTGTTTTAGTAAAGCGCTACCAGCGGCCAGTCTTTTTATATTTTCAAGGGCCAGAAATTAGCCGGGGTTCTGTCCGGGCCCCGGAAGGGATAGATAGCGTAAAATTGATGGAAAAATGCCAGGAACTACTTCTCAATTTTGGCGGTCATCCTCGGGCTTCCGGTTTTCGCCTTGAAACAAAAAATTTAGAAAAGTTTAAGACTTGTTTAAAAAAACACTATGGAGAAGATCAAAATTTATTGTGATGGAGGGGCGAGGGGAAATCCCGGGCCAGCCGCTTTGGGAGTAGTAATCCAAAGAGGAAAGAAAGACGAAGGATATTTCCAGTTCTTGGGTCCTTTGACGAATAATGAGGCCGAATATCAGGCGGCTCTTTTTGGTCTTAAAAAGTTAAAGCACTTGATTGGAAGCAAGGAAGCTAAAAAGACAGCCGTTGATATCTATTCTGACTCTGAGCTTTTGGTGAATCAAATTTCCGGACTTTATAAAATTCGCCATAAAAATTTAACCTCTTTATTTATTTCCCTCTGGAATCTTACTTTGGATTTTGAAAAAGTTAATTTTCATGCTATTCCTCGGGAGGAAAATAAGGAGGCAGATGCTTTGGTAAATCAAGCCCTAGATGAAGCCGCCCGTTCCCAGCCACTTATTTGACATTTATAAAACGACTGAGTATAATTTATTTAAGAACTCCGACTAGCGAAGCAATGGCGCTTCTTAGGGCAACTTAAGAAGTGAGGAAAGTCCGAACACCCTCTTTCTTTTTCGGAAGAAAGATCAAAAGATAGCGGCTAACGGCCGTCGTCTGGTTCTTCGGAACTGGATAGAGGTGCGAACAGAGACGCTGCTTTCTGAAAAGAAGGCGGCTCCCTTCGGGGAGAGCTTTAGTGGTAACACTAGAGGTGAAACGGCTAAATCCTTATCGGGTGCAAGAGCGAACTTAGGTAGCTCGCCAGAGCTTAACGGTAACGTTAAGCCTAGATTAATCGTTGCTTAAACAGAATTCGGCTTATCGCTAGTCGGAGTTTTTGTTTTTGAAAATTTTGCTAGAATAGATTAATGTTTCAACGATTAATGAAACCAAGCAAGAGTATTGCCGGAGCAAGTTTAATCTTGGCTTCGGCTACTCTGGGGAGCGCTTTTTTGGCTCTTCTCCGGAACCGATTATTGGCCAGCCGTTTCGGAGCCGGAGCTCAACTGGATATTTACTTTGCCGCTCTTCGCCTACCGGATTTCATTTCTACTTTGCTTATTACCGGGGCGCTGGCCGTAGCTGTTATTCCTCTTTTTAATCATTATCGAGGGCATAGTCAAGAAGAGGGCTGGCAATTCATCAGCGCTCTTTTTCGCTGGCTCTGTCTTTTTTTTATTCTTCTTTCTCTTCTCTTGGCTATTTTTGCTCCCGGGATTGCTAAATTAATCGCCCCCGGTTTTGAGGCAGAACAGAAAACTCAAATGGTGGTGATGATGCGGATTATGCTTCTGCATCCCTTGCTTATGAGTCTAAGCATGGTGCTTTCTAGCGTTCTTCAATCCTTTCGCCATTTTTTGGTTACTTCTTTAGCTCCTATTTTCTATAATTTAGGAATTATTCTCGGAATTCTCATTTTTGTTCCTCTTTGGGGGTTAGCTGGTTTAAGCTGGGGAGTGGTTTTAGGGGCTTTGCTTCATTTAAGCATTCAAATTCCGGCTTTCTTTGCCTGCCATTTTCATTATCAAAGATTTTTCGCTGATCAAAAAGCGGCTCTGCGGAAGTTTTTCCAGTTAGGCTCTTTCCGAATGATTGGTGTTTCCGCTAACCAGTTAAGCTTGGTGGTGGTTATCTCCTTAGCTTCGCTTTTCGCTACTGGTAGTATCAGCGTCTATTATTTTGCCGCTGATATTGCTCAAGGCCTAACGCGCTTGATCGGCCTTTCTTTCACCACTGCCGTTTTTCCTGTTTTGGCTTATTACATTTCCCGGAATGAAAAAGAAAAATTCTTGGAAAACTTTTCCGCTGCTTTCCGCCAGATTGTCTACTTAATTGCCCCGGCCAGTATTCTGGCTTTTATTCTCCGGGCTCATTTAGTAAGAATCATTCTCGGAGCCGGCCATTTTGACTGGGTGGATACCCGTCTGACGGCCGCTTGTTTAGGCATTTTCAGCCTAAGTGTTTTTGCCCAGTCTTTAGTAACTTTAATTTCCCGAAGCTTCGCCGCTTGGCACGATACTCGCACCCCGGCTTGGGCGAGTCTGGGAACCCTGGGCTTAAATGTCGTTTTTGCTCTTCTTTTTATTTATCTTTTAGGGGAAGAAGGAATCTTCTCCGTCTTTTTTCGTTCTGCTCTAAAGTTAGAAGGCCTAACTGATATTCGGGTGGCTGGCCTGGCTTTGGCTTTCTCTCTAGCGACCACCATCCAGTTCATTTGGCTTTTATTCAAACTTCACCAGAAAATAGATGGAGGGAGGCGCTATCTTTCTTCCGCTTCTCGCCAGAGAATTTTATTTTCCTTAATGGCTTTAATTTGGACTACTTACGGTTTGCTTTATTTATCAGCTCCTTGGATAGAAACTACTACTTTCTTGGGAATTACTGCTCAAACGGCTTTAGCTGGCAGCGGGGGGCTGTTGGCTTATCTTTTGGTTAGCTGGAAATTACGCTCCCCGGAGTTAAGAGAGATTTATTCTGGGTTTAAAGGGGAATTTCTAAATCTAAAAGAAAATGAAGGGAAAAATTCGTAATTTTACTATCATTAGCCATATTGACCATGGGAAATCTACTCTGGCTGACCGCTTGCTAGAATTAACCAAAGCTGTTCCCGGGACAAAGATGCGGGAGCAGTTTCTCGACCAGATGGATCTGGAAAGAGAAAAGGGGATTACCATTCGGATGCACCCGGTTCAGTTGAAGTATTTTGAAGGAGGAGAAAATTATCTTCTCAATCTTATTGACACCCCCGGCCATATTGATTTCAGTTATGAAGTTTCTCGAGCTTTAGCCGCCGTGGAAGGAGCGGTTCTTTTAGTAGATGCCGCCCAGGGGGTGCAGGCCCAGACCATCAATCATTTGAAATTAGCCCAAGAGCAAAAATTAGTCATCGTTCCGGTGATTAATAAAATTGATCTTGTTCTGGCGGAAAAAGAGAAAGCGAAACAGGAATTAGCCGATTTATTGAAGGTGAAAACAGAAACAGTTTTAGAGATTTCAGCTAAACAAGGCCGGGGAATAGAAAATCTCTTGAAAGAAATCATTCAGAGAATCCCCGCTCCGCCGCAGGAAGAAGAAAAG
Source organism: uncultured Candidatus Saccharibacteria bacterium (assembly GCA_964522615.1). Lineage (GTDB taxonomy): Bacteria > Patescibacteriota > Minisyncoccia > Minisyncoccales > UBA1441 > CAYLQR01. Next base: position 13,810 of record CAZFWR010000007.1, read on the forward strand.
CCTTTTCGGGGTTTAATCTTTGATTCTTCTTATGATAATTTCCGAGGAACAATCGTTTATCTTCGGGTGGAGGAAGGAAAGATAAAAGCTGGCCAGGAAATTTGTTTTTTGGCTAGCGGCTTGGAAGGGGAAGTGAAAGAAGTGGGTTTCTTTCGGCCGGATTTAGTGGAAGGAGAAGAATTAAAAGCAGGGGAGATTGGCTATTTAGTGAGTGGATTAAAGGAGATTGGCCGGGTCCGCATTGGAGATACAGTAACGACTAAAGAAAATGCTTCGTCGGCTGTTTCTCTCCCCGGGTATCAAGAACCCCAGCCGGTAGTTTTTAATGACCTCTATCCCCAGGAGGGGACGAGTTTTGAAAATTTAAAAAGCGGATTGGAAAGACTAAGGTTAAATGACCCGGCTCTTATCTTCCGCTCTATTTTTAGAGAAGGTTTAGGAAAAGGATTCCAAGCTGGTTTTCTAGGCCTCCTCCACGCTGAAGTGGTGGTTAGGAGGTTGAAAGAAGAATTTTCTCTTGACTTAGTTATTACTTCTCCGACGGTCAGCTACCATTTGGAAACTTCCCAGGGGCCAAAGACCGTTAATTCGCCAGT
>CAZFWR010000008.1:0-13598 GCA_964522615.1 uncultured Candidatus Saccharibacteria bacterium
GAGACAGCGTTGACCATCAGCCCCGGGTAACGGTTAATTTTTCCCTTCAAGATAAAAATCTGCCAGAAGTTTCTATGACGGTAGAAACAACTATTTCTCAAAGAAACCTTAATTTATGAAAATCTCCGGATTTTTGGAAATCCCTTTATTGTAAAAATGACCATTCAAGCTAAAAAAGGAGCTTCTTTATTCCTAGTCATTATGCTGGGGTCAGTGATTCTGGCGGTGGTTCTCGGCTTGGTTTCTCTACTCGTTAGACAACAAGTGATTGTCCGCCAATTAAACGAATCCGTTCTGGCTTTTTGTGGGGCGGATAGCGGGATAGAAAGAATTCTCTACGCAGTGCGGAAGGAAAGCTATGATCTGACTACTTGTTTGTCTACTCCGCCTACTCCTTGTAAAACTCCTTACCCTCTGGCGGACCCGGCGGACCCGGTTCTGACCAATGGTGTTGTTTACGAAACTTACGTCCAAGAGATAGACAGCCAGACAAAACTTCGTAGCCTTGGCTTTTATCGTCAAACAAGAAGAGCAATAGAAATCTCCTATTGATAACCAGGAGAGAATGAATTCCGAGGAGAAGACAACTAAAGAGAAGGCTCGAAAAGAAATTAGCAAACTTCGGGAGACTATCCGTTACTATCGTTATGCTTATCATGTTCTAGATAAGTCTTTGATTTCTAGCGATGCCCTTGATTCCTTAAAGCATAGGCTTTGGCTTTTAGAAAAACGATATCCAGATCTAATTTCTCCTTCTTCCCCCACCCAAAGAATCGGTGGGGTTCCCCTGAAAAAATTTAAGAAAGCTAAGCATCAACCGCCAATGCTTTCCATAGAAGATATTTTTTCGGAGGAAGAATTAAAAGATTGGTGGCACTATCTTCAGGGATTGCCTCCTTTTCAGGGGGAAAAACAAGTAACAGAGTTTTTCTGCGAGCCGAAAATTGATGGTCTAGCTATTGACCTTATTTATGAAAAAGGGGTTTTTCAACAAGCAGCGACCCGAGGCGATGGCTATGTCGGGGAAGATGTTACCGCTAATGTGAAAACCATTGAGTCTGTTCCTTTAAAATTAAAACTTTATAACTCCTTGTTTTCTAAGGAAGTAGAAGAGCGGGTGAAAAAACTTCTAGAGAAAGGGAAAATTGAGATGCGAGGCGAAGCTTATTTAAGCAACGAGAGTTTTGCCAAAATTAACCAAAAAAGAGCAATAAGAGGAGAGAAGCTCTTTGCTAATTCCCGTAATTTAGCGGCTGGGAGTATTAGACAACTAGATTCTAAGGTGACTAGTTCCCGAGGTCTAGGGTTTCTCGCTTGGGACTTGGTGACTGATGTCGGGCAAAAGAAGCATAGCGAAGAACATCAAATTACGCGTGCTCTCGGTTTCAAGACTGATTTGGGGAAAGTTTGCTATTCTTTAAAAGAAGTCGTCCAATTCTGGCAAAAAATGAAAGCTAAAAGGGAGAAATTCCTTTATCATATTGACGGCGTTGTTGTCCAGATTAATGATAATGATATTGTCCAATCCTTGGGGGTAGCGGGCAAAAGCTTGCGAGGGATTAGAGCGCTAAAGTTTCCTCCCCGTCAGGCAACGACCCAAGTAAAAAACATCATTGTCCAAGTTGGCCGAACGGGGGCGGTTACGCCGGTGGCTATTTTAGAACCGGTTGGCCTTGATGGAGCGGTAGTTTGCCGAGTTACTTTACATAATGCGGATGAAGTTGAGCGTTTAGGGATTAAAATAGGGGATTGGGTGGTTATCGGCCGAGCCGGAGACGTTATTCCAAAAGTGGCCCAGGTCTTGACAAGAATGAGAACTGGGAAAGAGAAAGATTTTGTTATGCCGCGGAAATGTCCGGTCTGCGAGACTCTTCTTCAGAAAGAAGAAGAGCAGGTTATTTGGCGGTGTCCCAATCGTTATTGCCCTGCTCGACAAAAGAATTATCTTCGTCATTTTGCTTCTAAAAAAGCCTTTGATATTGAAGGATTGGGCCCAGAAATTATTGGACAATTAAGAGAAGAGGGGCTGATTTCTCAATCAGTTGATATTTTCTCTCTTCGAGAAGAGGATTTGAAAAACCTAGCTGGTTGGGGAGAAAAATCGGCCAAAAATCTTCTGCAAGCTATTGAAAAAAGTAAAAAGATTGATCTTTTTAAGTTTATTTTGGCTCTGGGCATACCCCAGGTGGGAGAAAAAACCGCCCGGCTTTTAGCTAAGAAGTTTAAAAATCTTTCCCGGTTGGAGAAGGCCTCGCGAGAGGAATTAGAGGCTTTGCCGGATATTGGACCCCAGACAGCGGAAGCGATTTTTCGGTGGTTCCGGAGAAAATCTAATCTAAAATTGATAATAGCGTTAAAACAAAGAGGGGTAGAGATTAAATTTGTTTCTTCTGCGCAAAAAATGCCCTGGACAGGGAAAAGTTTTGTTTTAACCGGAAAGTTAAAAAAGTTTTCTCGGCAGGAAGCCGGAGAAGAAATTCGGAAGAGAGGCGGAGAGATAGTCAGCTCTATTTCCCAAAAAGTTGACTTCTTAATCTGTGGAGAAAAACCGGGAAACAAGTTCATTCAGGCAAAAAAAGCAAAAGTCCCTGTTGTCAAAGAGGATTTATTCCTGAAAATGTTAGCTTCAACATCAAAATGAGAAGAGGAAGAAAAATTGATTGGCCTCTTATGGTGGTTTTTACCCTCCTATCCGTTCTTGGACTGGCGATTATTTACAGTTCGGCTTTTCCCAAAACGGAGCTTTCTTTTTTTTACAAACAACTGGTTTTCTTGCTTCTTGGCCTGGTTTTAATGGGAGGGATGGCTCTGTTTTTTGATTATCGTTGGTTGAAAGCTAATTCCTTGATGGTCTTAGGCCTTTATTTGTTTTTTACTCTTTTACTGGCAGGCTTGTTTCTGGTGCCTTCTATTAGAGATATCCACGGTTGGTATTCCTTAGGGTCTTTAACTTTTGACCCGGTTCCTTTTGCCCAACTTGGCCTGATTATTATTTTGGCGAAATATTTTTCTGGCCGTTACCCTCAACGACGCCAGCTTTCAATCCTTTTTCTTTCTGCTCTTTATGCCCTTTTACCGGCGGTATTAGTTTTTTTTCAGCCTGACTTTGGCTCAGCGGTTATCTTCCTGCTTATTTGGCTAGGTTTGATTGTGATTTCCGGGCTTCCCTGGCGGCAAGTATTGCTCTTATTGTTTTCCTTTATCCTTTTAGGGGGGCTAATTTGGTCTTTTGGGTTTCAGGATTATCAGAAAGAAAGAGTATTAAGTTTTTTACAGCCTTCTTCGCTGGAAGGGGGAGGAAGCTGGCATCTCCAACAGTCGGAAATTGCCATTGGTTCCGGAGGTTGGCTAGGAAGAGGTTGGAACCAGAACTCTCAAGCGCGTTACGGCTTTTTGCCGGAAGCGAGGACAGATTTCGCTTTTTCTGTTTTGGCGGAAACTTTCGGATTTTTAGGAATTATTGTCTTGGGCTTGCTCTCAACCTTCTCAATTTGGCGATTGGTTCGGATCGGCCTGCAAGCAGAGAATAATTTTGCCTATCTTCTAACACTGGGTTATCTGATTTGGATAACTTCACAAGCTTTTTTAAGTATTGGAATGAATCTAGGATTACTGCCGGTAGTGGGCATTCCTTGTCCTTTTATCAGCTATGGGGGCTCAGGCCTCCTGGCTTTTTTTCTGGGGGCGGGTTTAGTCTTAAGTACCCAGCGGCCTTTTGCTTGACATTTATGAGAGAAAAGCTAAGATTAGAACGGGTTATTAGTGACTTTGGAAATTACTACTTTCTAGGGAAGAACCGAATTTTAAACCGGGGAGAATTACTCGGCGTTTTTTGGTGTATTTTTTCTTAAATAAACATTGGCTTCATTTATGAAAATTTCTAATATTAAAAGATTTTCTCAATTTTCTTCTTCTTTTCAATTTCCCTCTCTTTTAGAAGCTCAACGTCAGGGCTGGAAAAAATTTTGGTTTCAGAAACTCCCGCGTCTCTTCTCGGAAATTTTTCCAGTACTAGACCATACTAAACACCATTGGCGTCTGGAATTTATTGACTGTTCCTTAGCAAAATCTAACGAACTATCTCCGGCCGAAGCAATTACTAAGGGAGAATCCTATACTGCTCCCTTGAAGGCAAAATTTCGGTTAGTTAATTTGAAAACGAAGAAATCAAGGAAGGAGGAAATTTTTCTTCTTGATTGCCCCCTAATCACTCCTGGGGGAACTTTTATTATTAACGGAATAGAAAGGGTTATTGTTCCTCAATTAGTTCGTTCTCCCGGGGTTTTTTTTGACCGTCAGGAAGGAGAGGAGGATAAACGTTTTGGGGCGGCTTTGATTCCGGAAAGAGGAGCTTGGCTCAATTTTCAGATGACCAAAACAGGGCTCCTTCAGGCGAGAATTAATCGCCGGAAAAACGTTCTAGTGACTACTTTTCTGCGAGCTATTGGATTATCAACTAATGAAGAAATAAAAAAAGCCTTTCGTGATTTAGACAAAGAGAGCCAGCAATGTCTGGAAAAAACTTTGGAAAAAGATTTGACTCATAATCAGGAGGAGGCAATGACTAAAATTTACCAATTGCTTCGACCGGGAGGAGTGGTTACCGGAGAGATGGTGCGGGACTTTATCCATAATATGTTTTTTAACATCTCTTACTATGATTTAGCAGAAGTGGGCCGCTGGAAAATCAATCAAAGATTATATTCCTCTACGCATCAGGTGTCCTCTACGCATCAGGTGATAAAAGCGGAAGACAGAGTTTTGAAAAAGGAGGATATTATTTTAACCATTAAGGAAGTCCTTCGTCTGAATCAAGACCCCCAAGCTCAATCAGATATCATTGACCATTTAGCCAATAGGAGGGTGCGAGATTTAGGAGAATTGCTGCAGGGCAGTCTTCGGCCGGCTTTTCTGCGAATGCGGCGTAGTTTGCAAGATAAGATGTCTATTATTGGAGATATTGATCCGGCTCCTTCCGCTTTGATTGACAGCCGGCCTTTAGCTGTTGGGATAAGAAGGTTCTTTGCCGCTTCCGCTTTTTCCCAGTTTTTAGACAGTGATAATCCGCTGGCGGCCTTGGAACACAAGAGAAGATTATCAGCTACTGGCCCTGGGGGGTTAATTAAAAGAAGAGCTGGCTTTGAGGCCCGGGATGTCCGTCCTTCTCACTATGGCCGAATTTGCCCGATTGAGACACCCGAAGGACAAAATGTCGGCTTGGTAACCCATTTGGCGACCGGAGCTAAAATCAACGATTATGGTTTTATTGAAACTCCCTATTTTAAAGTTCGTCAAGGGAAGGTGACCAAAGAAGCTATTTATCTTAACGCCCGAGAAGAAGAAAAGTTCAAGATTACCCATAGTGGGATTCTCTTGGACGCTGAAGGGAAAATTATTGCCAAAGAGGTTGAGGGGCGTTATCAGGGACGGCCGGTGAGAATGGCGAGGGAAGAGGTGAAATTTATTGATGTTTCTCCCAATCAGGTGATAAGCGTAGCGGCGAGTTTAATTCCTTTTTTGAGAAATGACGACGCGAACCGAGCAATGATGGGCTGCAATATGCAAAGGCAAGCCGTCCCTCTTATCCAGCCGGAGGCTCCTTTAGTGGGGACGGGAGTAGAAGCAAGAATTGCCCGAGAATCAGGAGAGGTTATTTTAGCGGAAGAAGGAGGTAAGGTAACCGAGGTTGATAGCCAACATATTAAAATTGGCCGCCGGACTTATCAATTAGCTATTTTCCGGCAAACAAATCAATACACTTGTTTTCATCAGCATCCAGTGGTGGGAAAGGACCAAGTAGTAAAAAAAGGAGATATTTTAGCTGAAGGGGCTTCTATCAACCAAGGCCGGTTGGCTCTAGGGAAAAATATTCTGGTGGCCTTTATGCCTTTTCGGGGAATGAACTATCAAGACGCGATTGTTCTTTCTGAGCGCCTAGTGAAAAAAGATGCTTTTACTTCTATTCGCATTAAAGATTTCATTTGTGATGTCCGGAGCACTGAATTAGGTCCGGAGGTTACTACTCCTGATATTCCGAATGTCGGAGGAGAGAAACTTAAAGACCTAGACGAGGAAGGGATTATTAGAATTGGAGCCGAAGTTAAACAGGGAGATATTCTGGTAGGAAAAATTTCTCCTAAGGGGCAAATGGAACTTTCTCCGGAAGAAAGATTGGTTAAGGCCATCTTTGGAGAAAAAGCAAAAGAAGTAAAAGATGCTTCCTTGGTTGTTCCCCACGGCCAAGAGGGAAGAGTGATTAATATCCAGATTTTTTCTAGAGAAGAGGGAGCGCAGTTGGAAACCAGTGTTTTTAAAAAGATTAAGGTTCAGATTGCCCAATTTCGTAAGATCGAAGCCGGAGATAAACTTTCCGGCCGTCATGGAAATAAAGGAGTTATTTCTTATATCTTGCCGGAGGAGGAAATGCCCTTTCTGGCTGACGGAACTCCGGTGGATATTGTTCTTAACCCGATAGGGGTCATCTCTCGAATGAATATCGGACAGATTTTGGAAACTCATCTCGGTTGGGCGGCCAGCAAGCTTGGTTATCTAGTGGAAGCTCCGGGGTTGTCAGGGGTAGAAGTGGGGAAAATCAAAAAAGAATTAAAAGCGGCTGGGTTGCCGGAAAGTGGCCAAACTTGGCTCAATGACGGCCGAACGGGAAAGAAATTTCCCCGGCCGGTGACAGTAGGTGTAATGTATGTTATCAAGCTTCATCATATGGTTCAGGATAAGATTCATATGAGGTCTATTGGTCCCTATTCTCTTATTACTCAGCAACCCCTGGGAGGGAAAGCTCATTTTGGCGGCCAACGTTTTGGAGAAATGGAAGTTTGGGCTCTTGAGGGTTATGGGGCAGCTTACACCTTGCAGGAGATGATGACTATTAAGTCTGATGATATTCGGGGACGGGCTGAAGCCTATGAAGATATTCTTCAGGGCCGGCCTATTGAACATTGGTATCGTCCGGCTTCGGTTGACCTACTCATCAATGAACTAAAAGCCTTAGCTCTCAATATTAAATTAGAAGTGAAAGATTAAGTTTATGATGAAAACGGAACCTCGTCCTAATCCAGATGTTAAATCTGTTTTGATCCAATTAGCTTCTCCAAGGGATATTTTATCCTGGAGCCATGGAGAAGTGGTTAAGCCGGAAACAATTAACTACCGAGTCGGCCGGCCTGAAAAGGGAGGATTATTCTGTGAAAAGATTTTTGGTCCAACCAAAGATTATCAATGTTACTGCGGGAAATACAAGGGTATTCGCTACAAAGGAATTGTTTGTGACCGTTGCGGGGTGGAGGTTACTAAATCAGCGGTAAGAAGAGGAAGAATGGGTCATATTATCCTAGCGGCTCCGGTGGCTCATATTTGGTTTTTGAAAAAAATGCCCAGTCATATTGCTATGGCTTTAGGCGTTCCTGCTCTCCAAATAGAAAGAGTGGTCTACTTTATGGCTTATATAATCACGAAGGTGGATAAAAAAGCCAAGAAGAAAATTGGCCAAGAAATGCAAAAAGAATACGAAGAAAGAATTAAAGAGAAATCAAAGGAAGAGAAAACAGAACTTCGAGAATCTTTTCGGCAGGCAAAAAGGGAATTAGCAGGGGTTCGCCGCTTAAGAGTCGTTTCTGAAAAAGAATATCGCAACTTGGCCCTAAAATTTGGTCCGGCCTTTGAAGCCAAGACTGGAGCGGAAGCCGTCGTAGAAGTTTTAGAAGCGATGGATTTGGAAAAAGGGGTGGCCGAATTACAGAAGGAGTTGACTCCTGGTTTAGCGGCTACGCAGAAAGAAAAACTGACGGCCAGAATCAGATTTTTAGAGGAGATGCAGGAAGCCGAAGTTAGACCGGAGTGGATGATGCTTACCGTTCTCCCGGTTCTCCCCCCGGGGTTAAGGCCCATGGTCCAGTTAGACGGAGGCCGTTATGCTTCTTCGGATGTTAATGACCTTTATCGAAGAGTGATTAATCGAAATAACCGCTTGAAGCGCCTTTTAGAAATTGATGCTCCAATAATTATTATTCGGAATGAAAAGAGAATGCTTCAGGAAGCAGTGGACGCTCTTATTGGCGATCAGACTGCTCCTCTTCACGGAGGCCGCCGCCCCATTCATCCTCTTCGTTCTTTAACGGATAAAATTCAGGGAAAGAGGGGAAGATTCCGAAGGAATCTTTTAGGAAAGCGAGTCGATTATTCTGCCCGTTCGGTAATTGCCGTTGGACCAGAATTGAAAATGTCAGAATGCGGGTTGCCGAAAAAAATGGCTCTAGAATTATTTAAACCTTTCGTTGTCAAAAAAATTCTGGACCAAGAATTAGCTTATAATATTCGGGGGGCTTCCCGCTTAATTGAAAAAGGGATCCCGGAAGTATGGGCTATTCTAGAGGAGGTGGTGAGAGGGAAATATATTCTCTTAAACCGGGCTCCGACTCTTCACCGCTTGGGGATTCAGGCTTTCCGCCCAACGCTTATTGAGGGAAATGTTATTCGCATTCACCCCCTTATTTGTTCCGCTTTTAACGCTGACTTTGACGGAGATCAGATGGCTGTCCATTTGCCTCTGTTTCAAAGAGCGCAGACGGAAGCGGCGGAATTAATGCTTTCCGGAAAAAATCTTCTCAAGCCAGCAACAGGTTTACCAATTATTTCCCCTAGCCAGGATATGGTTTTAGGAATTTACTACCTGACAATCATCGAGGAATCTTTGCCTGACGAAGAGACAAAAATGTTCTATAGTCCGGAAGAGGCTCAACTTGCCGCTGAAGCGGAATTGATAGGACTAAGAACAGTAATAAAAATTTGGATGCGGCCCAATGCAGCGGTAGAGCCAATTTTAATTCGCACTACCGCCGGCCGTCTTTTGTTTAACCAGACTCTGCCGGCAGCTTATTCTTTCTTTAATAAGCCGGTTGACTTCTCGGTTTTGCATAAGATCATCGGTGATATTATCAATGACCATGAAGAGAAGGAAGCTCAAAATTGTTTAGATGCCATTAAAATGCTTGGTTTCGAATATGCAACCATGGCTGGAATTAGTCTCGGAATGGATGATTTTATTGTTCCGGAAGAAAAAGAAGCATTAGTGAAAAAAGCCGATCAGAAGGTAAATAAATTCCAAAGTCAAATAAAGGCTGGGCTTCTCAGCGAGGAAGAGGGCCGCCAGCAAATTATTCAAACTTGGGGAGGTGTTAGCAACCAATTACGGGAATTATTGCAGAAAATCTCACCAGAAAATGGCTCAATTTCTTTAATGGTCTCCTCTGGTTCTCGGGGGTCTTGGGCCCAGCCTTTGCAGATGTGCGGGATGAAGGGCTTGGTAGTTAATCCAGCTGGTTGGATTATTGAATTACCGATTAAAAGTTCTTTTAAGGAAGGGCTGGATGTCTTAGAATATTTCCTTTCTACGCACGGAGCCAGAAAAGGACAGGCGGATAAAGCTCTAAGAACTTCAGCGGCGGGTTATTTAACTCGACGTTTGGTAGATGTGGCTCATAACGTGATTATTCGGGAAGAAGATTGCGGCGATACTGAAGGAATAGAAATTTCCCGAAAAGAAATTGAAACTCAAGGGAGAAGCTTTGTTTTGGAGATTGTCAGTCGGGTGGCCTTAAAGAATATTATTAACCCTAATGGCAAAAACAAAATCGTAACTAAGGGGAAAATTATTAATTGGGACCAGGCAAGAGAAATTGACAGTTTGGAAATCTCAAAGGTTAGAGTAAGAAGCCCTCTTAGTTGTAAGACTGTCGGGGGTATTTGCCAAAAATGCTATGGTTGGGATTTAGGCCGCAATAAATTAGTAGAGATAGGGGAAGCAGTCGGTATCGTTGCTGCTCAGGCTATCGGTGAACCAGGGACGCAGTTAACCATGAGAACTTTCCACTTGGGAGGAGTAGCTGGAGAAGGAGATATTACGCAAGGGTTGCCGAGAGTAGAAGAACTGCTTGAGGATCGGATTCCGAAAAAGAAAGCGATTGTTGTTTTTAAAGCTGGTCAGGTGGAGAAAATAGATTCTAAGAAGGGAGTTGTTTCTGTCCGCAGCGCGGAAGGGATTAAGAAATATCAAATTCCCGAAGGCCGGAATCTTCTGGTGCAAATCGGGAATAAAGTAAAAACGGGACAACCTCTCTGTAGCGGGTCGATTCGCCCTGGCCACCTTTTTAAGCATTTCGATTTTTCAAAAGCGGCTAAATATCTCTTAGACGAATCGCAAAAAGTTTATACCACCGAAAAAGTAAAAATACATAGTAAGCATCTGGAGGTTATCATTCGCCAGATGTTCTCTCAAGTAAAAATTATTGATAACGGCGGTAGTTTGTGGGCAAAAGGGAAAATTGTCGATCGTTACGACGCAGAGGAAGTTTCCAGAAAACTGGCTAAGAATCATAAAAAAGTTCCTACTTATAAGCCTCTCTTGCTGGGAATTTCTAAAGTTGCCCTTAATTCTACCAGTTGGCTTTCCGCTGCTTCTTTCCAGAGAACTCCTCAGATTCTCATTGATGCTTCCTTGCGCCATGACCAAGATGAATTGAGGGGCCTCAAGGAGAATGTTATAATAGCTCAAGTAGTTCCAGCCGGAACTGGTTACCGCCGTAAATTTGAGAAGCATGCCCAAGAAAGCAAAACAGAGAAAGCGAAAACTTCCTCAAGGGAAAAAGAAGAATCAAATTAAAAAGGAGAAATTACCCTCTCCGTTTAAGAGAGTGTTAGTGGCAGCGGTTCTTCTTTTAGGAGCAGTCATTGTCAGCCTTTCCTTTTTCCGCCTGGCTGGCCCGGCGGGAGACAGTCTTTATTGGCTTTTATCTCGCCTTGGAGGAAGAACGGTTTTTCTTCTACCTCTTTTCTTGGCAGGTTTAGCGGTTTTCTTTTTAAGCCAGAAGGGAGTTGAAAAAATTTGGCTTATTATTTCCGGCCTTGCCTTAATAGAAGGTGGTTTCACTGGACTTTTAGCGGTTAACCGGTTTTACCAAGAAGCGGAGGTTTCTCTTGACCGGGCTGGGGGGTGGCTGGGGCAGATTTTAGCCTGGCCCATTTTCCATTTCTTTGGCCTCTGGATTAGTTTTTTACTCTTCATTGTTCTGATAATAGTAGGCATGGTAGCTCTTAGTTATCCCTTTTATCGGCGTCAGAAATTACTGTCCGGGGAAAAAGAGGTTCAGGAGAAGAAATCGTCAAGCCGATTTCCTTTTCTTCGGCCAATTTCAGAATCTGAAAAGACAAAACTTGACTCTTCTATTCCGAAAGTCAATCTCCCTTCTTTTCGAGTTCAGCAAGAGACGCAAAAATCAAAGGCTTCTTCAAAACCAAAGAAGGGAGAATATATTTTCCCTCCTACTAAATTATTGGATGGTGATCGCGGTAAGCCTAAAACTGGGGATATTGAGAAAAACTCTCAAATCATTGGGAAAACCCTAGCTGATTTTGGCGTTCCCATTGAAATGGTGGAAGTAAGCGTTGGCCCGACGGTTACCCAATATGCTTTTCGTCCTTCCGAGGGGATTAAACTTTCCAAGATTACTGCTTTAACTAAAAATATTGCTCTTGCTTTAGCCGCTCATCCCATTAGAATGGAAGCTCCTATCCCGGGTAAATCACTGGTCGGAATAGAAGTGCCCAACCAAGATAGAATGAGGATTCATCTGCGCAGTCTTCTTGAGGACTCGTATTTTAAAGAGAAGCAAGCGCAGCTAAGATTTTGTTTGGGAAGAAATGTTCGGGGAGAGGCTTCTTTTGCCGATTTAGAGAAAATGCCCCATTTATTAGTGGCTGGAGCGACCGGAGCGGGAAAAACAGTTTTCCTGAATAATTTTATCACCAGCTTGCTTTACCAGTGTTCTCCTCGAGAAATGAACTTCATTCTTATTGACCCAAAACGGGTAGAATTCGGAGTTTACAAGGACCTGCCGCATCTTTTGGCTCCGGTGGTGGTTGATTTTCAGGAAGCGATCCTGGTCTTGGAATGGTTGATAGAAGAAATGGAGCGGAGATTTCGAAAAATTGCCAAATTTAATGTTCGAGATATTCAAGGCTTTCATCGTCTAGCTTCTACTCGACCAGAATTAGAGCCGATGCCCTTTATTATTTTGGTAATTGATGAATTAGCCGATTTGATGTCGGTTAAGGGAAGAGAGATTGAGGCGGCTATTGTCAGATTGGCGCAGAAATCAAGAGCAGTGGGTATTCATTTAATTCTGGCGACCCAGCGTCCGTCAGTAGAAGTTATTACCGGCTTGATTAAAGCTAATATCAGCTGTAGAATCAGTTTTCAGGTTGCTTCCCAAATAGATTCTCGCACTATTCTTGACGGAGCCGGAGCAGAACGTTTATTGGGAGAAGGAGATATGCTCTTTTTGAGCCCTCAAGGAGTAAAACCAATCAGAATTCAAGCTCCTTTTGTTTCTGAACAGGAAATTCTCCGGGTAACGAATTTTCTTAAAGAACATAGTTCTCCCCGGGGAGTCTCTCCTTTGGAACAATCTCTTTCCGAGAGCATGGAGCGGGCTCGGCAAGGAGTTTTCCCTGCAACCACTGGCCAGGATGCTCTTTATGAACAAGCGAAAGAGGTGGTCTTAAGGGAAAATAGGGCCTCCGCTTCTCTTTTACAAAGGAGACTGGCTATCGGCTATGCTCGGGCAGCCAGATTATTGGATTCTTTGGAAGCAGAAGGGGTAATCGGTCCTCCTCAGGGGGCGAAACCGCGAAAAATAATTTTTAGTCCTCAAGAAGAAAAAAATGACGAAGAGCAAGAAGAATATTAAAAATAAAAAAATAGGGAAAGAGTCTTCTCGATTGGGGGAAGTTCTTCAAAAAATAGAAGAGCGTTTTGGAGAGGGTTCAATTATCCAAGCAGAAGATAAGAAACTGCGGAAGATTGACACTATCCCTACCGGGTCGCCCGCTCTCGATAGAGCTCTGGGAGTAGGGGGGATTCCTTTGGGGCGGGTGGTAGAGATTTATGGTAAAGAATCAACCGGAAAAACCACTCTTGCTCTTCACATTTTAGCCGAAGCTCAAAAGCAAGGAAAGACGGCTGCTTTTATCGATGCGGAACATGCTCTTGATTTAGGCTATGCCCGCCGCATTGGCTTAGATGTTGATAAATTGATTATTTCCCAGCCGGGTTCGGCTGAAGAAGCTCTCCAAATTGTTGAAACCCTTGTTCGATCCGGGGTGGTGGGAGTGATTGTCATTGACTCGGTAGCCGCTCTTGCTCCCCAAGCGGAGATAGAGGGAGAAATGGGGGACCAGCAAATTGGATTACAAGCGAGGTTGATGAGCCGAGCTTTGCGCAAACTATCTGGAATTACTTCCAAAACAAAAACGGCTATCGTTTTTCTCAACCAAACGAGAATGAAGATTGGTATTCCTTTCGGAAATCCAGAAACTACCTCTGGGGGATTGGCCTTAAAATTCTACAGTTCGGTGAGAATTAATTTATCAAGAAGGGCGGTTCTGAAGAGGGGAGAAGAGATTGTCGGCAACCGCATTAATGCCAAAGTGGTAAAGAATAAGGTTGCTCCTCCCTTTAAAACAGTTGAGTTTAATATTTATTATAATCGGGGAATTTCTAAAGAAGATGATTTAATTGCTATGGG
>CAZFWR010000009.1:0-11921 GCA_964522615.1 uncultured Candidatus Saccharibacteria bacterium
CCGTTTTAAAGTCAATGATGAAGCGGTAGATAATAGCCATCACTGGAATAGCCAGGAAAGCCCCGAGCAGGCCAAAGAGCTGCCCTCCGAGAGCAATAGCCAAGAGAATCAAGTAAGGAGGAAGCCCGATTAATTTCCTCCCTACCAGCGGAGATAAAATATGGCTCTCAATGTTTTGCAAAGAAAAAAGAATAATCACTACCGCTATTGCTAGAATCCAGGAAAACTGAACGCCGACAAACATTCCTCCCAAGAGAGTAGCCACCAAAGGTCCAAAGTAGGGAATAAAGTCCAATAACCCGGCTAATAACCCAAGAACTAGGGCCCCCTGAATATTAAAAAGCTGATAAGTTAAAGAATAGGTAACGGCAATAAATAGAACTCCGATAATTCTCATCCAAAACCAAGCGCTGACCTCTTTCCGGCTTCGTTTCCAAGCCTTAATAATTCTTTTTTGATAGCGTTTGGCAGAAAGAAAGGCAATTATTTCCCCAAATTCTTTCTTCTGAAAAGAAAGAAAAACAGCCATAGTGAGGATAAAGAAAGTGGAGGCTAGATTTCCAAAAAGTGTTCCCACCGCCTGGAAAATATCCCCGGGGGTCTGCTGTAGAAGACGAGAAGATAATTCCTGCAAGGAAGTAAAGGGAATTTCTACTCCCAGCTGGCCCAATAAAGCTTTTAATCCTGGCAAATAAGCGGGAAGGGAAACAATAAGATGATGAACTTCCTGGATAATGACTGGCAGACTAAGGTAAATAATCCCTCCCAAAAGAATAAAAATTAGCAGATAAGTAAGAAATATCGACAACCAATAAGGAAGACGCCGATGGTGAAAGAAGTCAATCACCGAACGCAAAAGAACGGCGATAATTAAAGCAAAAAGAAGCCAAACTACCGTCTGGTGAACGAGGAAAAGAAGATAACACAGAGCGGCGGTAAAAGCCACCTTCAAAATACTTTTCCAGGAAATATCAAGATAATGCTCTTCCATAATTAGACTGTTGACTAAAGGATACCATCAAAATCGCCTTGATGGTAGGGGCCAATTAAAGCTAGGTTTAATTTCGCTGGAACAAAAAGTTCCTTTGCCGTTTGGCAAACATCTTCCAACTTAACCTGATTAATCTTTTGAGCCATTGCCTCCGGCGTCAGCACTTCCGGACTTAACAATTCCTGTTGAGCATGGAAACTAGCCAGACTACTAGAAGATTCCAAAGATAAAGCCAAAGAGCCTTTAAGGTATTCTTTTCCTTTCTCAACCTCGGCTGATTGAATATTACCCCGAGCCATTTTTTGGTATTCCTCCAAAATTAATTGGATGGCTTTTTCTGCTTTTTGATTGGCAATCCCGGCTTGAGTCATTAAATAGCCGGTGTCTGTATAAGTTTGGGGAAAACTGCGGACATAATAAGCCAAGCTATGTTTTTCCCGAATAAGATTAAAGAGGCGAGAGCTCATATTTCCTCCTAAGATGACAGCTAAAACCGCCTGGGCCCAACGCCGTTCGTCCTGACCGTCATAACCCCTTGCTCCTAAAGCTAAATGAGTCTGGTCTGTTTTTTTAAACTGAATCAAGCTCTGGGGAGCAGTTTGTTCCTCTTTAACTTTTAATTTTTCCGGCGGCGGCTGTTGATTCATCTCTGAAAAAACTTTTCCCACTTCCTTCTTAATTTTTTCCTGATTTTCCAAGCGGCCAGCTAAAACTAAAACCGTATTCTGCGAGGAATAATGCCGGCGAAAATAATCAAGCAACTGCTTTTGACTAGTTCCCAAAATCGTTTCTTCCGTCCCGATAATATCCCAGCCAGCTGGCTGATCGCCGTAAAGCAATCTTTCCCAAATCTCTCCAATATATTGGAGGGGAGTATCTAAATACAGATGCAGTTCCTCGAGAATAACTCCCTTTTCCCTCTCAATTGATTCCGGAAGCAAAAGAGGGTGAAGAAATAAATCGCTCACCCAATCTAAGGCCAAGTCAAAATGCTCCGGCCGCACTTGAGCAAAATAGCCGGTATATTCCCGGTCGGTAAAAGCATTATAATTACCGCCGACCTGGTCTAAAACCGAGGCCACCTCCAAAGGAGTTGGTCTTTTCTCTGTTCCCTTGAAAAGCATATGCTCCAGGAAATGAGAAAGGCCGTTAATATCTTTTGTTTCATACTTCGAGCCAGCTCCAACTAAAATTAAAGCGGTTACCGTTCTTGCTTCTTTCTGCGGAACAAATAAAAGTCGTAAGCTATTAGGGAGAATGATTTTTTCCATTTTCCTTTAATCAATTAGTTCATTAAGTCGGCAATCACCTCCGGTAACTGGGCAATGGAAACCCGGACCTGTTCCATCGTTTCTCGATTACGGCAAGTAACCGTTTCGTCTTTCAGGGTTTGAAAGTCAATGGTGACCGCTAGAGGAGTTCCGATTTCATCTTGACGGCGATAACGCCGGCCAATAGATCCCCCTTCATCGTAGACCACTGGAAAAGAAGGAAGGAGCGACTGAAAAATCTCTTGGGCCTTTTGTTTTAATCCTTCTTCTCGACCGAGAAGGGGGAAAATAGCCGCTTGAAAAGGCGACAAACGGGAAGATAGGTGGAGAACAACCTCTTTTTCCTGCCGAGAAGCCTTCCCCCGGCCGCCTTTGATTTCTTCGTAAGCGTCAATAAAGAAAGCTAAGAAAGTTCTTTCCACCCCAGCAGAAACCTCTACAACATGGGGAATAAATTCTTCTTGTGTTACTGGATGACGGTAGGACAAATCTTCCCGGCTGTGTTCCATGTGATTTCGAAGGTCATAATCCCCTCGATAGTGGATGCCCTCAATTTCTTGCCAACCAAAAGGAAAATGATATTCAATATCCACTGCCTTCTTGGCGTAATGGGCTAATTCTTCAGGAGGTGTTTCTCGCAATCTAATATTTTCTGGTTTTATCCCCAAATGTTGATACCAAGCCAGTCTTTCTTTTTTCCAAAATTCAAACCATTTTTCCGCCTCTTTCTCCCGGCAGAACCATTCCATCTCCATTTGTTCAAATTCCCGGGTGCGGAAGATAAAATTCTTGGGATTAATTTCATTTCGGAAAGCTTTCCCTAGTTGGGCAATACCAAAAGGGGGAGCCATTCTTCCTGACTGAACGACATTACGAAAATTCAAGAAAATTCCCTGGCAGGTTTCCGGCCGTAAATAGACAGTCGTCTGTTCATTTTCTACCGGGCCAAGAAAACTTTTCATCATTAAATGAAAACTGCGGGGAGAAGTTAATCCTCCGCCACAAAGAGGACAATGGCCATCTTTCGCCTCCTCTTCCTTAAAGCGACGATGACATTTTTTACATTCTACTAATTGGTCGGAAAAATGCCCTAAATGCCCAGAAGCTTCCCAGACTTGGGGATGAATAACAATTGGCGTATTAATTTCTACTACGGCGGGCTGGGAAGAAACAACCGCTTGACGCCATTCAGATTGAAGATTATTTTTTACCGGGGCTCCCAGCGGACCGAAATCATAACCGGCGCTAAAGCCTCCGTAAATTTCCGAATCAGGAAAGATAAAGCCCCTTCTTTTTGCTAGAGAAATAATTTTTTCCATTAAATCTTCCATTTTTCCCCTTAGTCTATTCAGCTGATGATTGCTCCAAAAGACTCATTCTTTCCACCGCTGGAGCAGAAGAACTCACCCCTTCTTCCGTCCATTGATCCTCTCCAGAAATAAAAGTGTCGGTTATTAAATCTTGCTTTAGATCAGCTTCTCCTTGAGGAGTGAAAGAAAGCTGGAAAGCTACTGTCGCTTTTTGTTCTGGCTCCAGCTGATTTATTTCCCAAACCAGTTTATTGCTAGCTGTATTATAATGCAGATTGACTAACTCGTCTTCAGGAAAAGATTGATAGTTAAACCAAACTCCTTCCGGAAGAGTTGTTTCTGCTTTCACCTTTTTCACTGTATTACAGAAATTGTCTGCTTGCCAAAAGATAGTATAAGTCGTCGTTTTCCCAATCTGGAAAGGAAAAGGTCCTTGGTCATTAAAAAATTCATCTTGGTGATAAGCTTTTTGTGTCAACCCCAATCGAGTGTTAACTTTTAATGGGAAAACTCGTTGTGTTTGGCTAATTTCAACCACATTATAAATTTCTGGCGGTTGGCTCGTAACCGTCCAATCCTTCTTTAAATTAACCCAAAATTCTATTGAGCCCTCTTCTTGTTTGTCGAGAAATTGGAGAGAGGAATTAGTTTTCCAATCCCAAAGAAGAGAATTATCTCCGGGTTGATAAAGCCCATCTGGGGATTTAAGAGTAGTTAAATCAAACTGGGAACCATTCAGTCTAACCAATAAAAGCTGTTTTTCCAGGGGATAATCGCTGACATTCCGAAAGAAAATTTGATAATGAAGAACGTCCCCCGGAGAAGCAGTATAATCCAAACGATTATTAATTTGCTGGGAAAGATAAACCGGCAATTGGACAGCTTTCACCGTTTGGGCAATCTCCTTCAATTGGACAAACTGATCTTGAGTCCAAACCCCTAAGGAAGCTCTAAAGATCTCCGCTTCCCCTGTTTCCTGTATCATCTTTCCTCGAATTTTAATCTGCCCCCCTTGCCGATTAAGAAGAGTAGGCAAATTCCATCTCTCCTGTTCAATTCCTTCTGGTTGACTGGAAAGAAACTGAAAATCATTCGGAGCCTCTAATTTAATTACCAAATCAGAAATAGGCTGGTCAAAATAGGAAGCATAGTTCATTAAAAACTCAAACTCTTCTTGGGGAGGAACAGAGTTGGAAAGGTCAAATTCAAAAGTTAGAGGAACATTATCAATCGAAGTCGTCAGTTGAGTTTCTGAATTATAATAAGCAGTCAATCCTTTAAGGCGATAATCTACTTTTGCCTGGGCCTGTTCCACTTCTTCTATCTGGCCAAAAAGACGAGCTCGGAAAGTAAAGACTTTCTCTTGTCCGGGATAAATAGTCCCAATTTCCTGACGAAAAGTAGCTTCGGCTGGCTCTACTGGTTGAGAGTGGATGGGAAAATTAAAAAGGAGCTCCGCTTGGACAATCGTTGCTTGCCCTTGATTTCGACAGCGAAGAGTATATTGCATTTCCTGCCCAGCCGAAATAGAATCCGGACCAAGAAGGTTTAAAATTAAATCTCCTTTGGAACTCTGATTTCTTTGGTAATACCAAAAACCGGCTCCTCCTCCTAAAAGCAAAAGAGCAATAAAAGCAAGAAGCAATTTATCAAATTGGCGCATAAATTTTTTTAAAGTTAAGGTTAAATTAACGCTTTATAGACTATAACGCAAAATTGAAAGTTTCGCCATCTCTCCCCAAGGAAAGAAAAGAGAGATAAAGTTGAGAAATTTCTTTTAAATTTCTTTCCTCCGTTGGAGAAAGTGGCTGCTGATAAAAAGATTCTTTTTCTCCTTGTAGAATAAGCTGCAGCCAAGACCGACTCGAAGGATCGATCAAGTGGGCGTTTTCCGCTTGCTTGGCTTGACCAGAAAATATTCCCTCAATACTCGAAACAAAAATCTTATCTTTTGGAGAAGAGAAAAGAATTTCTGGCTGATAACCTAAAATCTTGAAAAACTGCCAAAGAAAATAATAGTATGGACGTTGAAAATATTGCTCGGTTTTTTCTAAATCCTCCCAACTTTCCCGAAGAAGAGAAAAAATTTCTTCCTCTTGAATAGCCCCGGGAAGAGAAAAATCCACTAAACGACTTAGCCAGCTGGCGACCCGAAACTTTCGCCAGTCTTGGCGTAGGGCAGAAAAATCATTAATCAAATCAACATCCGTCAGAGTATTTCTAACTGTCGTTGAAATAAAAGTCACTCGGGTTAAATAAAATAAGTCAATTCCTCTCCGCAGTTTAGAAAGAATTTTTCTTTCCCCTTTAGCTAAAAGATTAAGTTTTCCCTGTTGTCGCGTAAAAACGGTAAAAACTCGGTCGGCCTCTCCTTGTTCTTTCTGGGATAGGACAAGGGCTTCATCTGCTTCTTTAGCCCACATTATTTTTTCTGATTAATGGCTAGCCAAAGAGAATGACCGCCAATCTTAAATTCCTTTTGAGCAGAATAAGTTTTCTTCCTATCTCCTTTTTCTAATTTGGCGGCTCGATTTTTTTCCAAAAAAGTTGATTCTTCTCGGGAAATAAGATTTTCTAAAACCGATTCGGCTTGATAATAAATAATGACGGTCTGACTGGGTTTTAAATGAAGATTCTTCCTCATCACCTGAAGAGCATGACTGATTTCTCTGACCCAGCCCTCTTTTTGGAGAGCGGGGGTAATATCAGTTTTTAAACCGAGAATAATTTTGTTTTCCTCATAAATCGTCCACCCTTCTTCCGGCTTTACCTCTTCTACCAAGCTTACCTTCTTGATATTCAGTTCTTCTTGAATGAGAGCCAGAAGTTGGCGATCTAGTAAAGGTTGGCCAGCAATTCTTAATTCCGCCAAAGGTTGCCTGACTTTTATTCCCTCCGCCGCCCGAAGACGCAGACCAAGACTGACAATCGTCCTCGTTTTTTTCATCTCTTCTTCTAATTGAGGAGAAATAAGTTTCTCTTCCGCTCGGGGATAATCGTTCAAATGAACCGAAAGAGGATACTCCTTTTTTTCTTCTTCCACCAAGCCCTGATAAATTCTTTCGCTGATAAAAGGAGCAAAGGGAGCAAGCAAAAGACTCAACCGATAAAGAATATAGGCGAGAGTTAAAGAAGCTTGTTCTTTCTCCGAAGAAAAATCACTTTGGAGACGAATGCGAGAACGGCGAATATACCAATTAGAAAGGTCGTCCACTAACCCTGCCAAAGCTCGGGCAGCTTCGTCCAGCTGATAATGGCCCATTTGTTTTTCCACTTGCTGATTAACCTGATGGAGACGAGAAACAATCCAGCGGTCAAGAACACTCTGCGACTCCGGAAAAACGAGCTTCTGTCCCAGCTTATAAGTTTCATAAAACTGGTAAGAGTTCCAAAGGGTAAGAATAATTTTCCTCCAGATCTGCTGAATATTTTCTTCGGAGGCTAGGTAATTATTTCCCAAGGAGGTGCTGGTGAGAAAAAAGAGCCGGAGGGCGTCTGCTCCATACTTTTCTATTATCTCCAAGGGATCGGGGTAATTTTTTAAGTGTTTAGAAAGCTTCTGTCCAGAAGAACTTAGAACTAAACCAGGGACGACTACCTGGCGAAAAGCTGGTTGATTTTTCCCAAGACCAATTTCCTTCTGAGTCAAAGCCGTGGCCAAAACATTTAAGGTGTAAAACCAACCTCGAGTCTGGTCCACTGCTTCACAGATAAAATCAGCCGGAAAATTCTTTTCGGTCCATTCCTTATTCTCAAAAGGATAATGATTCTGGGCATAAGGCATAGCCCCCGATTCAAACCAACAGTCAAAAACAGGCTCTATTCTCCTCATCTCTTCCCCTTTCTTAGAAAGAAAATGGACTTCGTCAATAAAAGGACGATGAAAGTCCAGTTCCCCCTGATCATTATAGGGAAAAATTTTCAGCTCCATTGGCTGAAGCTCTCCAAGACCAAAAGACAAAGAGGGCCAGGCAGGAATTATTTCTGAAGAAGTTAATCCTTGATTAGCGATTAAGAGAGAGCGCAACGGTCCTCGATGGCTGACGAGAAGAATGTTCTTTCCTTGATACTGTTTGTCAACTTCTTGGAGAAAATGATAAATCCTCTTTTTTACTTCGTTTCCGGTTTCCCCTCCCGAAGGAGTTTTTGTCATTCTTTCCAGCTTATTTCGGAAAAAAGCGTGATAGGCAGAAGCAGATTTTCCTTCAAAGGCCCCGAATTTTCTTTCTTTTAGCTCTTCTCGATAAATGGGAGTTTTCCTCAAGGCCCGGCCAATAATTTCCGCTGTTTCTTTAGCACGCTGGACCGGAGAAGCAAAAATTAAATCAATCTTTGCTTTCTTTAATTCAGGGATAATCTTCTCTAAATTATCCTCTCCCCGGGGAGTAAGAGAATATTTTCCTTCAGCCGTGCTTAAGATACCAATTTGATTGGTTTCTGCTTCCGAATGACGCAATAACCAATAATGATTGGAACTAAATTTTTGTTCTCCCAGCTCTTGGCGAGAACCGATTATTTTAGTTTCCGAAGAAGAAACCCAAATTGGCAAAGGTGCCCCCCAATAGCGATTGCGGGAAATAGACCAGTCTCGCACTTCTTCCAGCCAGTGGCCAAATCTTCCGCTTTTTAAATAAGCCGGAGTCCAATTAATTTTCTCATTGTTGGCCAGTAATTTTTTCTTGAGCTTGGTAACGGCCACGTACCAGCCATTGAGAGGATAATAAATTAAACGCTCTCCGCAACGCCAGCAAAAAGGATATTGATGGCTTATTGTTTCTTTCCGCCAAAGTAAATCTCTCTTTTCCAGGTCTTGAATAACCGCTTGGCTCGCTTTCCAAACTTCTTTCCCCTCGCCCGGCAGATTGAGGCCTGTTTTTACTCGCCCCTCTTCATCAACTGTTATCTTCACTGAAAGTTTATTCTTTTCCCCCAAAACCATATCATCCTCACCGAAAGCCGGGGCTAGATGGACAATACCGGTTCCTTCCTCAACCGAAACCCAGTCTGCTCCCAATATCTGATAATCAGCGGCCTGATTGGGTTTTACCCGATAAGGGGGTTGATATCTCTTCCCTAATAAATCCTTCCCTTTCATTTCTGCCACTATTTCATAATCTTCGTTTTTTAAAATTTCTAATCTTCCCTTGGCCAAAAAGAAAAAGCGAGAACCGATTCTTACTTTTAAATAATTCTCTTTCGGCTGGAGAGCCAAAGCAGAATTAGCCGGAATCGTCCAGGGAGTAGTAGTCCAAACCAGGAAAAAACTAGCCGGGTCTTTTTTCAGAGGAAAAAGAAAATAGGCAGCCGTGTCTTGAATTTCCTGATAGGCACCCGGTTGGTTTAATTCAAAGTTAGAAAGAGCTGTTCCGCACCGAGGGCAATAAGGAGCAACTCGATAATCCTGATAGATTAATCCTTGTTCAAAAAGCTGCTTAAAAACCCACCAGACCGTTTCCGTATAAGCGCTGTCTAAGGTAGCGTAATAATTTTCATAATCTGCCCAACGTCCTAACCGCTGGAGGGTAGTTTCAAAAACGTCCCGGTCTTGAAAGACAATTTCTCGGCAAGCTTGATTAAATTTGGCTATTCCCAATTTCTCAATTTCGGGTTTTACCTTGATTCCTAGCTTATCTTCGGCCAGGTTTTCCACCGGCAAACCATGGCAATCCCAGCCGACCCGGCGGGGAATATAATAACCCTTCATCGTCCAGTAACGAAGAACGGTATCCTTAAGAGTGGAGGGTAGTAAATGGCCATAATGGGGACGGCCGGTGGCAAAGGGCGGTCCATCGTAAAAAACAAAAAGCTTTTGCCCTTCTCTTTGCTGGACGCTTTTCTCAAAAATCTTATTCTTCTGCCAAAATTCTAAAATTTCTTTTTCTTTTTTAGGAATATCTTCCATTTTTCTACATTTTTTTAGGAAGCGGAACGCCTAGAAGAATTAAACAACTCTTGAGAATCTGAACGGTTCCGGCAGTTAAAGCTAAGCGAAAATCTCTTTTCTCCCCTGGCACTCTTAATATCGGCTGACGCTGATAAAAAAGATTAAAGGATTGCCCTAATTCAGAAGCAAAATTAGCGACCAGATTAGGAGAAAAACGATGAGCGGCTTCCTGAACAATAATCGGAAATCGAGTCATTAAACGAAGGAGAATCTCTTCTTCCGAAGTTAATTTCCCTAAAGAAAAAAACCTCTTCCGGTGGCTAGCTTTTCTTAAAACACTCTCTCCCCGAACAATAGTATATTGGAGATAAGGACCGGAGTTTCCTTCCAAATTCAGAACCTCTTTCCAATTAAAGATTATATCCTTTTGGGGATAATGAGACAAATCATAAAATTTTAAGGCGCCTATCCCTACTTTTTGCGCCACTTTAGTTTTTTCTTGAGCCGTCAACTGGTGGCTACTCGCCGATTTTTCCATTAAGTCTTTGGCTTTCTCAACAGCTTTTTCCAAAACCTCCTCCAGATGAATGGTTTTTCCTTGCCGAGTAGAAAGTTTCCCCCCCGACCAGCGAATTAAGCCATGAGCTAAATGGACCATTGACGAACCTTGATTATAACCTAATAATTCAGTCGCCGAAAAAAGCTGGCGAAGATATAATTCCTGTTCTCGGCCAACTTCCCAAATTAATAACTGGGGGTGCCATCTTTCTTGGCGATATTTTGTCGCCGCCAAATCCCGACTGGCATAAGTAGTTGTCCCGTCAGATTTTTCCAAAAGAAGAGGGGTGTCTATCCCCGGAAGATTGATAATGAGAGCTCCTTCGCTTCTTTGGACCAAACCCTTGTCTCGGGCCGTCTGAATGACCGCCGGAACTTGAGAGCGATAAAAACTTTCCCCTAATTGATTATCAATTCTTATTCCGAGAAGTCGGTAAATTCTTTGAAATTCTTTCTGGCTTAAACGGGAGCATTTCTTCCAAATAGCTAAAGCTTCTTTATTTCCCTCTTCTAGTTTCTTAAACCATTCTCTGGCCTCTTCAATTAAGGAAGGGTCTTTCTCCGCTTCTTGATGAAATTTGATGTAAAGTCTCTCCAGCTGGCTAAGATTTAATGGAGAAAAGTCTGGACCCCAATGGCGAAGAGCAACAATAATTTTCCCGAATTGCGTTCCCCAATCTCCCAGGTGATTAAGACCGATACATCGCCAGCCCAGAAATTGGTAAAGATTATAAACAGCTTGGCCAATAACCGTGGAGCGGAGATGACCGATACCGAAGGGCTTAGCTATATTGGGAGAAGAATACTCGATAACCAACCTTTTCTTCTCTTTTCTTCGGCCATACTTCCCTTTTTCTCGCAGAATCCGCTTTAGATTGGCTTTCAGGTAGAGAGGGGAAAGCCAGAAATTAATAAAACCCGGTCCAGCTATTTCAATCCTTGACAACCACGAAGGTTGATGAACTTTCAGGTCTTTAACCAAAGTAGAAGCAATTTCTTTTGGAGAAGATTGAAGGGGGCCAGCTAAAATCAAAGCAATATTAGAAGCATAATCTCCGTGTCGGAAATCATCGGCAAAAAAAACTTCTCCAGAAGGAAATTTTTCTTTTGCCTCCTTGCCAATCTTCATTCTTTCCAGAGAATCTGCCAAAAGTTTTTGAATTTCTTCTTGAAGCGTTTTCACTTTTTAATCTTAAGAAAGGGTTGAAACTATGATACTATAAGAAGGATGAAAATTCTAGCTAGAAATAAAAAGGCCAGTTTTGATTACGAACTCCGAGAAACTTTAGAAGCGGGGATTGTCCTAACTGGACAAGAAGTAAAGTCGGTGAAAAATGGCTGGGCCAGTTTAAAGGGGGCTTATGTTGTTCTTCTTTCAAGCGGAGAAGTCAAGCTCATCAATGCTTATATTCCCCCCTATCAACCAGCTAATACTCCGCCTAGTTATCAACCAGACCGTCCTCGCCAGCTCCTCCTCACCCGAAAGGAAATCCAAGCTTTAAGCCGTAAATTAAAACAAGAAGGCTTGACTTTACTACCCTTAAAGTTGTATACTAAAAAAGGTAAAATCAAGGTAGAAATTGCCCTAGCCCGAGGCAAAAAGAAATTTGATAAACGGGAAAAGATAAAAAAGAGGGAAATTAACCAGAGAATTAGACGGGCTTTAAAAAATTGGGGACGCTAGGCTTCGATGGAAAGGGAAGGAAAGATCTTCCGGTCAAGGTTTAGATCCTTGTAAAACTTCTAAAACCAGAAAAGTGGCAACTTTTCAGCGGACCTCGAGCCCGCTCTCGCTTACGCTTAACAAAAGCCAGTAAGCATTCCCGCCGCTCATTCTCGATAAGCGGATCGGGGATTCAAAAATCGAGAAGTTCTTTCTTTTTTCGGTAATATCTATTTTCGTCTGA
>CAZFWR010000010.1:0-11406 GCA_964522615.1 uncultured Candidatus Saccharibacteria bacterium
GTAAAAAGAAAATTCAAAAAGTTATCTTTGTTAAAGACAAGCTAATTAATTTTGTAGTGTTGAAAACACAAGAGAGCTTGACAACCATTAAGTAAGGATTATACTTAAGGTAAGGAAAAGAAACTAAATAAGAATTAATAATTATGGCTTACTTTACTACTATAACTAAAAAAGGGCAGATTACTATTCCTAAACCAATTAGGGATGTTTTAGAATTGAAAACAGCAGATAGAATTTTAGTGGAGATCCCCTCGAAGGGCGGAGTAATAACAATGAAGCCAGTGGAGGACTTTTTAGAAGTGGCTGAAAAAATAAAGATTAAAAAGAAAATAGACCCCCTTAAAACTAGAGAGTTAATGGAGAAAATGTATGAAAGAGAATAATTATTTCGTAGACACTAATATATTCCTGCGTCCCATTGTAAAAGACAGCCAAAAAGCTGCTCAAGAATGTAGAGAATTATTCCAGAAAATAAGGGCCAGCGAAATTAACGCTTTTACCTCTAATCTTGTCTTGGTTGAAATACACTGGGTTCTAAAACGATTTTACCAATTGAGAAAAGGGGATTTGCTAAAAATTCTTAAAGGAATATATAAATTTAAACATTTGAGAATTGAAAATAAACAAAACATGGGAAAAGCTTTGGAATTGTACGAGAAGCATAGTGTTAAATTGGTTGACGCCATAATAGCTTCCCATCCGAGGGTTTTAAGCAAAGAAGTAGTAATTATCTCCTATGATAAAGATTTTGACAAATTGGGAGTTTTGAGAAAAGAACCTGGGGATTTATTATAAATTATTATGAACAAACAAAAAGGTATTTCATCATTATCATGGATTGTCATTGTTCTTTCGGTAGTCATTGTTGCTGGAGGGATAACAACTTGGCAGATGTGGCCCAAACAAGAAGCTCCGACTCCAAGCTCATCGCCCGCATCTACTCCTACCTCCGCTCTGTCCACAAGCGATACAACAACAATCGACGAAACCGCGGATTGGAAAACCTATAATAATCCACCTTACGGTATTCAGTTTAAATATCCTCCTACCTATGAAATTGACGAACAAGATGAAATAGCTCCAGGGAAAGGTGAGCAGATGTTGATTCTTGAAGACAAATCAAGAGAAGGTAATCCCACAATAAGAATAATATTTAATATAGATGGCGTAGGTGGTCTTTGTATGAATGATGTGCAATATGAAACAGATCTAAAAAACGGGAAGGTTGGTATTGTGTCAAGAGATGCCTATGACATTCTAGATTGTATGGGCCAACTTTCCATTACGGAGTCTGAACTTAATAATTGGATTGAAGAAGAATATAAAAATAAAATAATTTGGGTAAGTATAGGAAAATATCCTACATGGTCGTACGATGAAGAAAATCAATCTAAAAATTCAATTTTAATAACCCTTACTTTCGAAAGGGAGATACTCGACTATGAAGATGAACTGCTAAAAATTATAGAAACAATGAATTTTGAGAAGGAAGAGCTTTTTGGCCATAAACCCGTAGATTAGGTATGGACTCGGGGTGGATTTTGTAACATTCTATGGAAGTTGAACTTCCATAGTTGAGATTACCCGGTTGAGGTTTAATTCCAACCGCTCCGGGTTTTTGCTTTACTAAAGCAACAAGTTTCTTTTTGCTTAACCAGGTTAAGCAATACTTCCGACAGCTAAAGAATCGGAATCAACAATCGGAAGTCCAGCTTCCGATTTTTATGAAATTTCTATACCGTGAAACTAGGACATTGTCATGTTGGAATGACATTAAATTTGTTTTTCTTTTGTGATTTGGTATTATAAATTAATATGGCTCAAGCAATAAAACAAAACAATAATAGGGTGCTTTTGGATAAGGATTATCTAGAAACTCTACAAAGAAAAGCCTCATTCTCTGAGGAAATTTTGGCTTTTATTGAAGATAGGTATTTTGGCTATTTGATGGAAAAAACAGAGGAAGAAAAGAATATTCCTCTCTCTCGAGCAAAAAAATTCTTGAAATAAGAGATAGAAACCATCAATGGATGTTTTCTTTAAAAGAAGGTTTATAAAAGATTTCAAAAGACTCCCAAAAGACATCAAGAAAGATGCGAGGGAGTTTTGTTTTTTATGAGAGTTTTGCCTAGAAAAGATATTTATAAGCTTTTTCCGTAGCAACAGTGTGCTATTCCAAGAAAACAATTCTTGTCCCCGGGAAATGAATTAATTTTGTAACGAGGTAGATAATTTGCAGCTTTTTTAAAAAGTTGTGTTCGGAAGTAAAAATTCTAGAAAGGTGGATAAATCAACTTGCGAAGATGCAATTTGTGATGTAATATGAAATTGTTGATGAGGATTTGATCTCATTAACAATGATCTTTGGAGGAGGCGCCCCGAGAATTTTCTTGGGGCACGACAGTCGTGGTCGGTCACAAAGGAGGCCTATCATGCGACAAGCACTTACCGGAGGTTTTGTTCCGTAGCCCACGTGAGCACGAAGGCTACTGTCGACTTAGCAGGTCCTAATGACTTGCA
Source organism: uncultured Candidatus Saccharibacteria bacterium (assembly GCA_964522615.1). Classification (GTDB taxonomy): domain Bacteria; phylum Patescibacteriota; class Minisyncoccia; order Minisyncoccales; family UBA1441; genus CAYLQR01. The sequence continues at coordinate 2,521 of CAZFWR010000010.1, forward strand.
CTCCACACTAACCCTAGGGATGTCAGCTTCATTGGCATCCCTAGAAGATATTTAATTGATTATAATGTGTGGCATTATTGGGTATGTTGGGCGGACTTTGGAAATGCTTTCTCCAATTTTGACAGTTATCCCTCTTCAACTCTTGGCTTATTATTTAGGAGGGGTGGCGAGGGGAAATGATGTTGATAAGCCTAGAAATCTAGCTAAATCGGTAGTAGTGGAATAACTCCTCGGTTTTGGGAGAGGGGAAAACTCTGCTATACTTGATCAATTATATTATTGTGAATCAAAAAAGATGCGGAAGACTATTCTCGTCGGTGGTCAGGCCGGCCAGGGGGTGAACAAAACTTCTTCTTTAATCGGCCAAATTTTTAATAATCTTGGCTATTATGTCTTTATCTACCGAGATTACCCATCTCTCATTCAGGGAGGGCACAATTTTAATGTTTTAACTGTTTCCGACAAGCCGGTTTACTCCCATCGCCGCTCTCTAGAGGCAATTATTGCTTTAGACGATTTAACAATAGAAAAGCACGCCGCTTCCTTAGTGCCGGATGGTTTTATCTTAGGCAGTGCGGAACGAACTTCTCACCCGAGGTTAATTGCTCTTGATATGGCTTCGGTTTCTCTTCCTCCGTCTGTCGGGCGGGAAAATAATATTCTTATAGGAGCTCTGGTAAAAATCTGGGGGCTTTCTTTAGAAGTGGCTTTTCGGGCCGTAGAGGAAGAATTTTCCAAGACGGAAAAAATTCAAGCAGCCTTGGACGAAGGTGGACAATTGGTTACTCTTCGGGAGAAACTTCCCCGCTTGAGGAATAAAAGAGAGACTTACTTTTTTAATGGGACGGAAGGAGTCAGCCAGGGAGCGATTGCCGCCGGTTTAGATGTTTATTTTGCTTATCCGATGACGCCGGCTACGGGTGTTCTCCATCAATTAGCGGCTCAGCAGGAAAAGTACGGATTCTTAGTTGGCCAATTGGAAAATGAAATTGCGGTGGTCAACGCCGCTTTGGGAGCCAGCTTTACTGGAGCGAAAACTATGGTGGGAACTTCTGGCGGCGGGTTTGCTTTAATGAGCGAAGCCTTGAGTCTGGCTGGAATCTCAGAATTGCCTCTAGTGGTTTACCTTGCCCAAAGGACGTCGCCAGGAACAGGAGTCCCTACTTACAATAGTCAGGGAGATTTGAAGTTTGCTCTTCAGGCTGGCCATGGGGAATTTCCCCGAGTGGTCGTCGCCCCCGGGGATGCGGAAGAAGCTTTTCAGAGAACAATTGAAGCTCATTATCTTTCTCAAAAATATCATCTTCTTTCTATTATTATGGGTGACAAGCACTTGGCTGAAAGCCATTTCAGTTTTGACCGCATTCGGGTTCCTCGGGTAAAGGCGGAAAGGTTTCTTTTGGAAAAACCAGCAGCTAATTACCGAAGTTATCAACTTACCCCGGATGGAATTTCCCCGAGAATGGTCCCGGGAGAAGGCCCTCTCGTTCGGGCGACGGGCTACGAACATAATGAGGAGGGCTATACGAGTGAAGAGGCTGAAGAAATAAAGAGAATGAATGATAAGCGTTGGGCGAAATTGCCTTTTCTTCAGAAAGAGGTCAGCCGTCTTCAGCCGGTGCGGACCTACGGCCGGGGCAAGAATTTAATTATTGGCTGGGGATCAACCAAGGGGGCCATTCTTGATAGCTTAACTGATTTGCCTGGCTATCGCTTTCTGCAAATTTCTTATCTTTCCCCTTTCCCTAGTCAGCAAGTGCTAGCCGAGCTAGAGAAAGCGAAGAAAATAGTCTTAGTGGAAAACAATGTGACCGGGCTTTTGGGGCAGGTGGTTAGAGAACAAACTGGGGTGGCTATTGATAGGAAAGTTTTGAAATATGACGGCCGGCCTTTTACCCCGGAAGATATTATTCAAAAAGTGAGGGAATTATGAAGATTGAAGATTTGGAAACCCATCAAGTAAACACTTGGTGCCCGGGTTGTACTAATAACGGGCTTTTACTGGCTGTTAAAAAAGCGATTGTCCATTTAGACCAGACTAACCAGCTTCATTGGGAAAATGTGGTGGCGGTAAGCGGTATTGGTTGTGGAGCAAAAATTTATGACTATCTTCGGGTTAATGGTTTCTGCGCTCTTCATGGCCGAGTTTTACCCACCTCTTTAGGAATTAAAACTGGTAACCCTCATCTTACAGTTCTCGGCTTTGCCGGGGACGGAGGCAGTTATGCCGAGGGAGTATCTCATTTAGTGCATGCCGCTCGCTACAATGCTAACCTAACAATGATTGTTTCCGATAACCAAGTTTTTGCTTTAACCACCGGTCAAGCAACCCCGACGACGGAAGAAGGATTCATCGATCATTCCCTGCCCTTGGGAGTGAAGGAACCCCCTCTCAATCCCCTTGCTTTAGTTTTAGCTTCCGGGGGAACTTTTGTCGCCCGAGGTTCAGCTTTAGTCCCAGAACATCTCCAGAAATTAATTGAAGAAGCTATTCAACACCGCGGTTTTTCTTTTATTGACGTTCTTCAGCCCTGCCTGAAGTTCCACCAAGATATCGAGTTTTTACGCCAGCATATTTACAAATTAGAATTAAAGAAAAGAGATGATTTTTCCCAAGCTTGGGAAAAAGCTCAGGAGTGGCATTACAATCAAGAGGAAAAAGCCAAGATTCCCATTGGTATTTTTTATCAAAACCGGCGAATTACTTGGGAAGAAAAATGGCCTCAATTAGATTTACCCTGGTATCAAAAAGAGCGGCCAATCAAATGGACTAAGCTTGTTGAGGACTGGAAATGGAAAAAAATAAAAAAGTAGTCGTTATAGGCGGGGGAACAGGTATTTTTTCCGTTCTCTCCGGCTTGAAAAAATACCCCCTTTGGCTGACGGCCATTGTTACTATGGCTGATAACGGAGGTTCTACTGGGATTCTCCGGGAAGAGTTTGGCATTCTTCCTCCCGGAGATGTGAGGCGGGCTTTAGTGGCTTTGTCCCAATCAGCCCAACCCCTAGCCGACCTCTTCAGCTATCGTTTTTCCAAGGGAGGGCTAAAAGGACATAGCTTCGGCAATCTTTTTTTAACGGCCTTGACTGATTTAGAAGGAGATTTCGGGAAAGCGGTTAGGCAAGCGGAAAAGATTTTAGCGGTTAAAGGGGAGGTGGTTCCGGTTACTCTGGACCGGGTTCATCTCCGGGCGAAACTAGAAAATAATCGAGTGATTGTCGGAGAAACAAATATTGATGTTCCGAAACATAATGGCTGTTTGGCTATTAAGAAAGTTTATCTCCAGCCTTCAGCTTCCGCTAATCTTTTGGCGCTGAAAGCTATTCAGCAAGCGGATTTAATCACCATCGGGCCGGGGGATTTATATACCAGCCTTCTTCCTAATTTGCTGGTGCGGGGTATTCCCCAGGCGATTAAAAAAAGCCGGGCTCAGAAAGTTTATCTAGCTAATATTATGACCAAATTTGGAGAAACAAATAATTTCCGGGGGGAAGATTTTGTCCGAGAAGTAGAAAAATATCTCGGTCAGGGTGTTTTAGATAAAGTGATTTTTAATAATCATCAGCCAACGGCAAAAAGAGTGGCTAAATATGAACGGGAAAAAGCTCAATTTGTCAATTATGACCTCCAGGCTTTGGCGGATAGAAAATTAGAGGTTCTGGAGAAAGATTTGCTCCGGCGGCGGGGATTTATTCGGCATGATTCAGAGAAGACTGCCTCGGTCTTGTTTAATTTAATTACGGCTCAATAATGCAAGCCGTTATTTTCGCTAGAGGAAAAGGGGTTCGGCAAAGACCGCTTACTTGGACGCGGCCCAAGGTTCTTTTGCCGCTTGGAGGAAAGACGATTCTTGAGCATACCTTGGAAATTCTTAACGGATTGGCGGAAGAAGCCATTTTAGTCATTGACCCCCGGCAAGAATCAATTTTCCTTCAGAAGATTGGAAATCAATTCCGCCAGCTGAAAATTAAATATGCTTACCAGGAAAAGGCTTTAGGGACCGGAGATGCACTCCGGCAAGCTCAAAGCTATCTTCAGGAGAGATTTTTGGTTTTAAACGGGGATGACCTCTATCAAAGAGAAGACCTGGAAAAAGTTTTAAAAAAGTTTCCTAGCCTTCTGGTCCAGGAAGTAGAAAATCCCTCAGCTTTTGGGGTGGTCAGCATAGAAAAAGGAGCGGTGAAGGATTTTATCGAGAAGCCAAAGGGGGACATTAACCATTTAGCGAATGCTGGCCTTTACTTTTTAGACCAAGGGATTTTTAAGGAGAAATTAGAAATGTCTGAACGGGGAGAGTTAGAATTAACGCAAGCCATTGGCTCTTTAGCGAAGAAGATTCCTCTCTGGGCGGTGAAGACGAAAAATTGGCTTCCTTTGTCTTATCCCTGGGATTTGCTTCAAGCCAACCAGTTATTGCTTGCTCGCCAAAAAGGGAAAAGAAGAGGGGTAAAACTGGAAAAAGGAGTAAGAATAAAAGGGAAGGTAGTCCTTGAGCCGGGAGTGATGGTCAAGAGCGGCAGCTATTTAGAGGGGCCCCTTTGGATTGGAGCGGGAAGCCAAATCGGGTCTCAAGCCTATCTTCGTCCGGCGACGATGATTGCCGCTCATTGCCGGATTGGGGCGGGGGTGGAAATCAAAAATTCTATTATTGGCGAAGGAACGCAAATCTCTCATTTAAGTTATATCGGCGATTCCGTTATTGGCTCTCATTGCTTGCTGGGAGCCGGAACAATTACTGCCAACCTTCGTTTTGACCAAAAGTCAATTCGGGCGGAAGTGAAAGGGGAAATAATAGATACCGGAAGAAGAAAGTTCGGCGCCGTTTTGGGAGACAAGGTTAAAGTAGGAGTCCATTCTTCTTTTATGCCTGGAGTATTGATTGATCCCGAGGTGGTTATTGAGCCCCATTCCTTGGTCAAGAAGAATATTAAAAATTCTCATCTTAATTAATGAAGAAAAAAACTAGAGCCTTGCTCTTATTTTCTGGAGGGCTGGACTCCCTATTGGCGGCTGAAATTCTAAAGAGGCAGGGAATTGAAGTTACTGCTCTTCATTTTAGCAGTTGTTTTTTTGACAGCCGGCCGGTGAAAAAAGCCGCTCGGGAGAGAGGTCTGAAGCTGAAAGTAGTTGACCTTTCCCAAGAACACTTAGTCTTGGTTAAATCTTCCCGCTATGGTTGTGGAAAAGGAATGAATCCCTGTTTAGACTGTCGGATTTTGATGCTTAGCCGGGCCAGAGAGCTAATGTCCCAAGGCCGGTTTGATTTTGTGGCCACCGGGGAGGTTCTGGGAGAAAGGCCGATGACGCAACAGAAAAAAACAATGAAATTAGTGGAAAAGGAATCTGGTTTGCAGGGATTTCTCCTTCGTCCTCTTTCAGCCGGCCTTATCCAAATTACGGTCCCTGAAAAACAGGGTTGGATTGACGGCCGGAAGCTCTACGCCTTTTCTGGCCGTTCTCGCCAGCAGCAGATACGTTTAGCTAAGAAATTTGGTTTGACCGATTACCCTTCTCCGGGAGGAGGTTGTCTTTTAACCGACCCGGAGTTTAGCCAGAAACTTCGGGAATTATTGAAAATTTATTCCCGGGCAGATTTAAACGATATAGAGATATTAAAAAACGGAAGACAAGTCTGGGAAGGAAAAGTCAAAATTGTTATCGGCCGAGATGAAAAAGAAAATCGGGCTCTAGATAAATTAGCCCAGTCCGGAGATTTACTGATTGCTTTAGAAAGCATTCCCGGTCCAACGGCTCTTCTGCGGAGTTATACCCCCAAGAAGAACCTTCCCCGAAAAACAGTGGAAAAAGCCAAGAAGCTAGTCCAGTATTATTCTTTAAAGGCGAGAAATAAAAAAGAAGCGGAGTTTAAAACGAAGCAGTTATGAATTTTTTTATGAAATTTGTTTCCTGGAATGTTAATAGTTTTAAAGCTTGTTGGGAAAAGAATCTTTTGTCTTTTACCCAAAAGGAAAAAGCGGACTTTTATCTTTTTCAGGAAACAAAGACTTCTCCCGAGAAACTAAGTGATTTAGAAAAAACCCTAGGCCAAGATTATTTATCCTTCTGGAGTACGACGGCCAGACCGGGTTATAGCGGAGTGGTGACTTTTGCTCGGCAAAAACCCCTTCAGGTAATTTATGGTCTCGGAGACAAGAGATTTGACGAAGAGGGCCGGGTGGTCACTTTAGAAGAAAAAGATTTTTTCCTAGTCAACGCTTATTTTCCTCATTCCCGAAGAGAGTTAAAGCGTTTGAGGTTCAAACTTAATTTTAATGAGGTCTTTGCTGATTTCTGCCAGAAACTATCCCAGAAAAAACCTTTGATTATTGGGGGAGATTTTAATGTTGCCCGCGAGGATATTGATTTAGCTAATCCTCAAGCTAATCAAAACAACGCTGGCTTTACTATGGAAGAGAGAGCCTGGTTGGATTCCTTTCTTGGGGAGGGCTATTTGGATACTTATCGGCAGTTTGTTAAAGAAGGCGGCCACTACACTTGGTGGAGTTATCGTTTCCAGTGCCGTTCAAGGAATATTGGCTGGCGGGTTGATTATTTCCTAATCAGCCAATTACTGAAGAAAAGACTGAAAGGGGCAAGTATCCTTGAGCAGGTTCCGGGGTCAGACCATTGCCCGGTTGTCATCGTTTTAGAATTTAATTAGCGGCTAAAAAGAAATAGTGAAGAGGCTTTTCTTTTTTGACTTAACGTCAAGAAAAGCCTCTTTTCGAGCAATTGGTGCCTTTTCATGAAAGCTACCCCCTCATGAGATCTTGGACGGTGAGAAAACCGTCAAAATGTTCCTCTCCGCACTCTATAGTGAAGAGAGAACTTGGACATTCGGTACTTTCTCGGAATTGGCCGATTCTATTCGGGAGCGAACTTCGTAGATGCAAAGTTCGCCGGATAATTAGAACAGGAATTTTCTGTCCGCATTTCCGGCATTGTTTTAACCAGAGACCTTCTAGATTTAGCTGGGGTTTTCCCTTAAATCCAAGAAAAGCAAAATCAAAATCTTGGATTTCAGGATCATTGCGGACTAGATACCAATTTCCCTTAACTCTCTTTTCCAGAAGAGCAGTAGTGATTGCTCGGAAAAGAGGGTTGCGGATTTCTTGGATTTCCTCTGGGCTTTCTTCTCCCAGGCCAACGACGTCTTGCAGATGCTTGACGCGGATAGCGAGTGCTAGAGACACCTTAGCCACCTCCTTTTAAATAAGGTACGAATACTTATTGATAATATAATTAGTTTAAAGAGATAGTCAAGGAACTTAAAAGAAAGAGGGAGGGAGGGAACCCTAACTTAGAAACGAGCCACCAATGGTTCGCCTCACTGAGAAATTCACCTCTCTCCCAATATTCCTGAACGAACATAACGTAATCGTAGAGACTATTCTAATCTCATCAGTCAATTTGTCAACAGGAGAGTCAAGCGATGCCGCTTCGCCTAAAATGTGGTGCCGAAGGAGGGACTTGAACCCTCAAGCTCTTGCGAGCAACGGATTTTGAATCCGTCGTGTCTACCAAATTTCACCACTTCGGCTACGCACTTTGCTCTTCTTATTCTAACCCCCTTTCTCCTCTTTTCAAGAGGACCTTATAAATTTATGGTTTTAAAAAAGGAAAGGAGGGGGAAAGGGTGCTCTTAGGGTAAACCTTGAAAAAGGTGGTTTACCTACTAAGAACAAACTTTCGACCCTCCATGGAGATGGGCTTCTTCAAATCCTTGCGAACTTGGAGAAAACCACATCAAGGAACGAACGAAGGAGAAAAAATATCACACTACTTTACGGATATACTTCCCGTAAGAGTAATGTCCAGCTAGATATCCCTGGATAGCTCCCCGTCCTCTTTTCGAGTGCTTGTGGACGGGTTTCGCTACCAAAGAGGCAACCGATCCTGCGCCAATGGCCCTCTTGTTGAAACCCTTTTTGGACTTGATGATGCTCTGACTTGCTCCCTCAAGTATATGAAGCAACCAGCCGCTCATCACCAAAAAGAAAAGCAACAAAACCGCCCAGAGTACTTTCAAAAATCCTAACGACCAAAGTTTCCAGTTCATCCTGTATCTCCTTTTCTCCTTATTGACTTTAAAAGAGCAAACTAGTTTTCTTGTTCCCAATTAACGATTAATCTCTAAGGAACAACGAAAACTAGTACCGAACTTTCCTTCACTGACACCTGTATGATACTACATTGCCATATATTTGTCAAGAGGGGAAAAGGACCTTTCTAGTCTTTTCGATAATGACATTCAGGACAGCTGCATCTTATTTTCCCCTTCTTGTCCTGGATTAATAAAGCTTCGCATTGAGGGCATTTTTCTCCCGTCGGCTTGCCCGAAAGAGTAAATTTACATTGAGGGTAATTAGAGCAGGCGTAGAAAATCTGTCCCCTTTTATTTCTTTTCTCAATAATTTCCCCTTTTTGGCACTGGGGGCATTTAATACCGGTTCTTTGGGAGGGAAGGGGGGCAGTATATTTACATTTTGGGAAATTAGAACAGGCATAGAAATCTCCGTAGCGGCCCGCTCTTTTAATGATAGGTGACCCACAAAGAGGGCATTTTTCTTTAGTTGGTTCGGTTAAATCCAATTTCTTGACTTCTTTCTCTTTCTGTCCCAGGTTTTTAATAAAAGGTTGATAGAAATCTTGAATAACAGAAAGAGCAGTTGCTTTTCCTTGAGCAATCTTATCTAAATTTTTTTCCATTTGAGCAGTGAATTGAGAATCAACAATTTGGGGAAAATGACGAGCTAACATTTCGTCTACTAATTTCCCAATTTTGGTCAGAAAAAATCTTCCCTTGATTTTTTCCGCATAATTCCGCCCTTGGATAGTAGAAAGAAGGGGGCTGTAGGTTGAGGGTCGGCCGATGCCTAATTTTT
>CAZFWR010000011.1:0-10459 GCA_964522615.1 uncultured Candidatus Saccharibacteria bacterium
TTGTAACTACCCCGGCTCATTTGAAGCAGATTGTCAGAGCGCTGGAGAAGAATTTGGCTGATTATGAGCAAAAATTTGGTAAGGTTGAAGAAATCAACGACCGCGAAGAAGAAATTGGATTCCACAATTGATCTTCGCTTAGAAAATATTAAAGAAGGAAAGAGGGTAGCCGTTGTCCGGTCGCCCTCTTTGTTTTGTGACAACTTCTTATCTTGCCGTCACCCGACGGTAGCCACCAGTTTTTCGTTGACGATTTGCTGATGAGAGAAAACCACCTCTTATCAATTTTCGGTCATCTATCTCACGCAAGCGGGCCCGACCCCCTATCGAGTGAATGAGGCTTGCTACGCGTTTAGCGACTCGCCTACTATCCGTTGTCATGCACCCATGGATACTAATGGTACAATCGCCATTCCAGGAGACACTCTCAATGGTGATTGTTCCCTGCACGCCTTCGATTAGTCGCCTCACGGCTGCCATTTCCCCTTCGGGGATAACGTAATTTCGTGATGATGTTGTTCTAATTTCCCATGTTCGCATGGTTTCCTCATCTCCTATGAGTTATTTTGCAATTCTAGAGAGAGGAAGCTTGGTGGAGAAGTTCCTGAAAAGAGCATTTGCACCTCCTTTGAGATGAAAACCATTATAGCACGAAAAGATTATTTGACAAGAGGAAAGAGATATTGTTTTGATTTTCTCTTTCCTTAGGCTAAGATAGTTTTAGAATGAGCAAGCTTAATCCAGAACAAAAGAAAGCGGTTCAATATTCTTCCGGCCCCCTGCTTATTATTGCTGGACCGGGAACGGGGAAGACGATGGTTTTAACCCATCGCTTAGCCTATCTTATCCAAAAGAAAAAAGTTGACCCAGCAAAGATTTTAGCCGTTACTTTCACCAATCAAGCTGCCCAGGAAATGGAGGCGAGAACGGACCAACTGCTTCCCTTTTCGGCTTTTGATTGGCGGGTAAGGACTTTTCATTCTTTAGGAGAGGAGGTCTTGAGAGAATACGGACTGGAAATTGGCTTGTCTCCTAACTTCCGCCTTTTAGACGAGAAAGGAAGCTGGCTGTTAATGAGGCGCTTTTGGGAACGCTTTGAGCTTCCTTATTATCGGCCTTTAGGCAACCCCGGACCATTAATTTCTGCCCTGCTCACTCATTTTTCCCGCTGTAAAGACGAGGGAATAACCCCAGAAGACTATACTGCTTATTGGAAGAAATTTCGCCAACGAGAGAAAGACCGTTTAGAGATCCAGCGAGTGAAAGACATTGCCCGAGCTTATCAAGTTTACCAGAAATTACTTTTGGAAAATCAAGCTCTTGATTTTGGAGATTTGATAAACCAAAGCCGCCAACTTTTAGAAAAAAGACCAAAAGTGTTAGAAAGCTTTCGCCAACGCTGGTCGTTTATCTTAGTTGACGAATTTCAGGATACCAATTGGGCCCAGTACCAACTCTTAAAGCTTATTGCTCCTCCGGAGAATAATCTGACGGTTTGCGCCAGTGAGGACCAGGCAATTTACCAGTGGCGGGGGGCTTCTTTTACTAATATTCTTCAGTTCATTAAAGACTATCCCCAAGCGGGAGTGGTGGTTCTCCGGGATAATTACCGTTCTCGTCAGGAGATTTTGGATGTGAGCTATCAATTTATTCAGCTGAATAATCCTAATCGCCTAGAATGTCAAGCGCGGGACAAGAAAGAAGGATTGAAGATTGATAATCATTTGCGCGCGGTGAGAAAGGGGCGAGCAAAGGTGGAAGTTCTTCATTTTTCCAGCGGGCGGGCGGAAGCAATCGGAGTAGCAAAAAAAGCGCAGTCATTATTAAAAAAAGTTTCTCCTCAAGAGATTGCTATTCTGGCCAGAACTCATCAGTCCCTACGGCCTTTTGAAGAAGCTCTGCGGCAAGCGGGGATTGACTGCCAAGTTCAGTCTTCGGCCAATATTTACCAACAATCTCTCGCTTTAGATATTCTTAGTTATCTGCGTCTTTTGGAAAATCGTTTTGACGACGCTGTTCTTTACCGAGTACTCCAACTTCCTTGCTGGCAATTATCTCCTTCCAGTTTGGCTCGATTAATGGACCACCATCAAAGGAGAGGACAATCTCTTTTTCGGAGTTTAGGAGAAATCGCTTCCCGGTTGAGTCCGGTAGAGAGGAAAAAAGTCCGGGCTTTTTTAACCAGGATTGAGAAAGATACGATTGCTCTCCAAGAAAAGAAATTGAGTTCGGTTTTGGTGTCTATACTGGAAGAAACGGGTTGGCTAAAGCGGCTCCTTCGTCAGAAGAAAGAAAAAGAATTGGTTTCTCTAAATGAGTTTTTTCGGAGAGTGAAGGAATTTGAGGAAGAAACTTTGGAGGGGCGGCTTCATGATTTCCTGCTTCAGGCGGAGCAGGAAGGAGAGGCCGGGGTGCCGGATAAGAAAAATTTAATGGCCGAAGAAGACCCGGAGTCGGTAAAAATAATGACGGTTCACGCCGCTAAGGGTTTAGAATTCAGCTATGTTTTCTTGGTGGGTTTAGTTAATCAGCGATTTCCTTCTAGCCAGAAGCGAGAGGCAATTCCCTTCCCAACCGAACTAGTTCAAGAAAAACTTCCAGAGGGGGATTTACATCTTCAGGAGGAAAGAAGGCTTTTTTATGTAGCCATGACTCGGGCTAAGAAAGGTCTTTTCTTCACCTGGGCGGATGATTACGGCGGGGTGAGGAAAAAGAAACCCTCTCGTTTTCTGCGGGAGATGGAGGAAGAATTAAAAGGGAGGGAAAAGGAAGGGAAAGATATTCCGGAGAGAAAGCAAAAGCCCCTTCAGCGAAAACCTGTTTCCTCTCTTCCTAGGTATTTTTCTTTTACCCAGTTTAAGAGTTTTCAAACTTGTCCTCAGCAATATCGGTTCACCCATCTTTTAAAATTGCCGAGCCGAGGTGGACCAGAGAGAAGCTTTGGCCAAAGCCTCCATAAAGCCTTAGAGGCCTTTTTGCAAGATTACAGTCTTCAGCCCCGATTTAAAGCCGACTGGCCCCAACTATTAAAAATTTATGAGGAAAACTGGATTACCGACTGGTACGAGAGTGAAAAGCAAGAGAAAGATTTTTTCCAAAAAGGGAAAAAACAATTAAAAAACTTTTTCCAGGATTTCCAGAAGAACCCTCCGTCTCTTTGGCTGGCAAACGGTCGGCCTTGGCTGGAAAAAGATTTTTCTTTTTCTTTAGCCGGAAATTTATTTAAGGGAAAAATTGACCGGGTGGACAAGATAGAAGGAGGAGTGGAAATTATTGACTATAAGACCGGCCTTCCTCAAAAAAGGCTTAACGCTGATCGCCGCCGCCAGCTCTTAATTTATCAAATAGCGGCTGAAGAAGCTTTACATCTTCTTCCTCAAAGGCTGACCTTCTATTATCTCCAGGACGGGAGCCGACTCTCTTTCCTTGGCCGCCCGGAAGAAAAGGAAAAAACAAAAAAAGAAATTGCTGAAGTTATTAGGGAAGTAAAGAAAAGCTCTTTTCCTCCCCGGCCAGGTTACCATTGCCGCTTCTGTGATTACCGCCGAATCTGCGATCGGGCCTAAAATAAGAACCCCCTTCGCTTCGCTTAGGAGAACCTTGTTTCTCGCCTTGCTCGAAATAAGAACCCCCTTCGCTTCGCTTAGGAGAACCTTGTTTCTCGCCTTGCTCGAAATTTGTTTTTTTCTGAATGATGCTATAATGAAAAAGTAATTTTAAAGGTCTTTTTTTTAATTTATTTATACTATGGCGGGAAAAAATTTTCGTTACTTAGGAATTTGGGGAGGGAAAACTCAAGTTGCTTCTTTAGGGGCTCTCCTTATTGCTGTCTGCGGCCTTCCTTTGGTGGTCGTTCTTTTAGCCAACACTGCTGTCAGTCCCATTTGGCTTTTCTGGTTTTTTGTCGGAGGTTTGGTGGTAGGAGTGCTTCTTATTTTAGGCGGTCTTTTTGCCATTGACGTTAAAAAGAACTAAGCCGCTTTGATAATGTCGAAAGACTTAGAGAAAGTTTATCAGAAGTTGCGACAATTAAAGATTCAGGGAGCGACGGCTATTGCTCAAACCATTGCTCAACTCTTGGGAGATTACAGCCGAGAGGGAAAGAGCGATGAGGAAATTAAAGAAGCAGCCGCTTATCTTCTTTCGTCTCGGCCGACGGAGGCGATGGCTCAAAACGGAGCGAGGTTTATTTTATCCTCCCTGGAAAGGGTTTCTGGTTCTGTTCAGGGAGAGGAAATTCAAAACAAGAGTGAGAATTTTCTTCAATTTATTCGGCAAGGAAAAGAGCAACTAGCTCAATCAGGAATAGAAATTCTCCGTTCGGCTCAAGTAGTCTTTACTCATTGCCGTTCTTCAAGTGTGGAAGGGGTTCTAAAAGAGGGAAAAAAAAGAGGTTTCTCTTTCCAGGTAATTAATACTGAAACCCGGCCTCTTTTCCAGGGACGCATTACTGCCCGGAATTTACTGCGAGCGGGAATTCCCGTTCAAATGGCAGTTGACGCCGCCGGTCCCTTCATCCTTTCCTCTTTTTCAGAGGAAATAGATTTTTTGTTGTTAGGAAGCGATGCCGTTTTAACAGACGGGTCAGCTGTTAACAAAATTGGCAGTTACGGATTAAGCTTAGCGGCCCTTGAAGCGGGTGTTCCTCTTTATATAGCGGCTTCTTTGCTTAAATACCATCCCTATTCAGAAATTGAATTAGAACAAAGACCCCGGGAAGAGATTTGGCCATCAGCCCCAGCCGAATTAGAGGTTATTAATTTAGCTTTTGACCATATTCCAGCTCCTTACATCAAAGGCTTTGTTACTGAAAAGGGAGTCATCAAGCCGGAAGATTTTTCTCGGCAAGCTTTGAAACTTTATCCTTGGTTAAATGCCCGGAAAATTTAATTATCTTCATCTTGACCACCAGCCTGACCGGCGTCGGGAACTGATAGCTGTTTACCGCTTGGAACCGGCAGCTGGTTTTGATTTTGTTAAGGTCGCCCAAGAAGTAGCGGCCGAATCTTCAATTGGAACCTGGACTCGTTTAAAAACTCTTTCTGCTGATGTTTTTGAAAGATTGGCGGCGAAGGTTTATAATTTAAACGAAAAGGATAAACTGGTAAAGATTGCTTATCCGGAAGCTCTTTTTGAAAAAGGAAATTTGCCCCAGTTGCTTTCCTCAGTAGCTGGTAATATTTTTTCGATGAAGGAAGTCGCTTTTCTCCGATTAGAGGATTTGGAGTTTCCAGTTGATTATCTCCAGGCATTTTCCGGTCCGGCCTTTGGCTTAGGAGGGGTGAGAAGCGCTCTAGATGTCTTTAACCGTCCGGTCATCGGATCGATTATGAAACCGAAAATCGGCCTGACGCCGGAGGAAAACGCCAAGTTGGCCTACGAGGTTTTTCGAAACGGAGTTGATTTAGTCAAAGATGATGAAAACCTAACGGATTTGGAAATTAATCCTTTTGTTTCTCGGCTAGAAGCCGTTATGGCTTGGAAAAGAAAGGCAGAAAAGGAAACCGGCCAGAAGAAGATTTATGCTTTTAATATTACGGCCCCGATGGGAGAAATGCTGGAACGGGCAGAATTAGTAAGAAATAATAGAGGCCTTTGTGTGATGGTTGATTTAGTGGCGGCTGGCTTTTCCGCTCTTCAGTTTCTTCGCCAGGAGGAACCGGATCTTATCATTCATGGCCATCGGGCCGGCCATGGCTTATTTGACCGTTATCCCCGGCAAGGAATGTCGATGTATGTTTTAGCTAAATTAGCCCGGTTGGCGGGAGTAGATCAGTTGCATACGGGAACAGTAGTCGGGAAAATGGAAGGAGGGAAGGAGGAGGTGGTGAAAATTAATAATTTTCTCCGGGCGGAGTGGCAGGGAATAAAACCAGTTTTTCCGGTGGCTTCCGGCGGCCTTCATCCGGGTTTGATTCCTTCTTTGATAGAAAAATTAGGGCCGGACTTGCTTATTAATTTCGGCGGAGGGATTCATGGCCACCCCCGGGGGTCAGCCGCTGGAGCCCAGGCCGTTCGCTTAGCGGTTGAAGCGGTGATGGAAGGGCTTTCTCTGGAGAAAAAAGCGGAAGACTGGCCAGTTTTAAGAGAAGCTTTAGACTATTGGTTATGAAAAATTCTTTTCAATTAGAAGCAGTTATTATCGATGCCGAGACTAGCGATAACTTCTACGTTTTTCTTCATAAGGAGGAGGCTAAGGAACAGGGAATAAAGAAGGTTGATTCCCTGATGATTACTACTCCAGCGCATCAGAATTTAACGGTAGAAGTTATGCTGACGGATTCTTTAGTGAAGCCGCGCCAAGCCGGGGTTCCGGAAGATTTAGCCCAGAGGCTGAATGTCAAATCAGGGGATATTTTGGATTTGGAACTTTTGGGGATTCCTGCTTCAGTCAAATTTATTGCCCGGAGATTAAGAGGGGAGGAATTAAACTACCCTGAAGTTTATCAGATTATCTCCGATTTAGTAGATTATCGCTTAAATGACGCCATGGTGGCTTTCTATTTAGCCAGCGTTTTTTGGGATAATATTTCCCTAGACGAGATTTTTTTCATCACCAAGGCGATGGTAGAGACGGGGAAAAAACTTAATTTTGGGAAGGAGGTAGCTGATAAACATTCAACCGGGGGATTAGCCGGAAATCGTATTACTCCGATTATTGTTGCTATTGTTAGTAGTTTTGGCGTTCTGATGCCCAAAACTTCTTCTCGGGCGATTACTTCCCCGGCTGGAACGGCAGATACTTTTGAAGTCCTGGCCCCAGTCCTTTTTTCGGCGGAGAAGATAAAAAAGATAATTAAAAAAACCAAAGGATGTTGTATTTGGGGAGCCAAAGATATTGCTTCTGCCGACAACCGGATTATTCGAGTGGCCTATCAATTGCCGGGCGAGCCAATTGCTAAATTGGTCACCAGTATTATGGCTAAGAAAGTGGCCATGGGGGTGAAATATTTAATCATTGATATTCCGGTTAATCCGACAGCGAAAGTGAAAACCCTTCGGGAAGCGGATGAAATCAAGTCCCTCTTCCTCTATTTAGGAAAGAGATTCAAAATTAAGGTAAAGGTTATTTCCTATTATTCTTTTGGCCCGGTTGGTCGGGGAATCGGTCCGGCTTTGGAAGCCCGGGATATTATTCGGGTGATGCAAAGAAAAGAAAGACGGCCTTTAGATTTGGAAAAAAAGGGAATTTATTACGCCGGAGAATTATTGGAAATGACTGGTCGAGTGAAAAAGGGGCAGGGGCAGGAAGAAGCTCAGCAATGCCTAGAAAGCGGTCGGGCCTGGAGGCAGCTGCAGAAAATTATCAAGGCTCAAGGAGGAAACCCTAATATTAATTCGGAAGATATCCAGTTAGGAAAATTTATTTATCCCCTGCGGGCAACTAAAAAAGGCCGGGTGCGAATGATTGAAAATCAAGATTTATCTTGGGTAGCCAAGAGTTTAGGAGCTCCGACTTCAAAGAAAGCCGGTGTTTATCTAGAGAAACTCCCGGGAGAGTTAGTGAAGGAGGGAGACACTCTTTGCTATCTTTATACTACTAGCCAAGCCCGGTTGAATATTGGCTTAGATGCTCTGAAAGAGCACCCTATTTATCTTTTAGATTAATGGAGAAAGAGGCAAGAATGGAAAAATTAAAAGAAGAGTGCGCTGTCTTCTGCCAGGAGAGTTCTTTAGCGGAAGAGGGAAGCCAGATGGTTTTCGGCGAGGGCAAATTAGAAGCAAAAGCGATGATGATTGGAGAGGCTCCCGGTTATCACGAATCAGTCAGTGGGCGGCCTTTTTGCGGAGCGGCTGGAGGAGTCCTTGACGAACTTCTTCAAAAAGTAGGCCTTCAAAGGGAGGAGTTCTATATCACTAATCTTTTAAAATTAAGGCCTCCAAATAACCGAAATCCCCAAGAAACAGAAATTGAAGAATTTACCCCTTTTCTGAATCAACAAATAGAGATTATTCAACCGGTTATTATCTGTCCTTTAGGAAATTTTGCCAGCCATTGGATTTTTAAAAACTACGGCTTAGAAAATCAATTCCTGAAAGAAGGGAAGAAGCTAGGCATCAGCCGGTTTCATGGCCAGGTTTTTTCCGCC
Organism: uncultured Candidatus Saccharibacteria bacterium; assembly: GCA_964522615.1. GTDB lineage: Bacteria > Patescibacteriota > Minisyncoccia > Minisyncoccales > UBA1441 > CAYLQR01. Next base: position 8,091 of record CAZFWR010000011.1, read on the forward strand.
CAGAGCCTTTTTCAAGAACAGCAAATTATGCCTCTTTACCATCCAGCGGTAGCTACCTATAATCCCTTAATGAAAGAAACTTTGGAAAAAGATTTTCTAAAGCTTAAAAAGTTATTAGTCTAAAGGTCGTTTTTGATTAATTTTTTACTTTAATCATGGAGAAAGAAAAAGAAAAGCTAGATTCAAAAGAAAGCCAGTGGTTTTTGGAGAATATTCAGAAACTACAGAACGAACTGGCTAAAGAATTGAGAATCCAATTAGTGGTTCTTGATGACCAAGGAGAGCCGGTGACGGAGGTGAGTTCCGAATCAAGCATTGCTCGTTTATTAAAGAAAAGCGCTTCTGGGAAAAAGCTTTATAATCAGGCTTATCTTCGGGCCGAAAACTTAATTACTGCCCATAGTGATCCAGTTTTAATTAAAGTTTTTGGCAGCCTGTTTTCTTTTTGGGCTCCGGTAGCAACAGCTGACGGAACAATTATTGGTTCGGTGGTTGGAGGAGGAGGCCCTTTTATCTGCGGCCAAGTAAAGGCGGAAAGCTTCGAGGGGCAATTAACCGATTTTTACCAGCACTCTGATTTGAAGCAAGCGGGGATAAAAGAAGAAGATGTCCTTAATGCGCTTAAAGGAACACCAGTTTTTGAACCAGAGATTGTAAAAAGAAAACTGGCGGAATTCGGCCGGACAGTTGGGATTCTGACTGAAGAAACAGAACTAGGTTCATTTTTTGGCCAGTCAGCAGAAAAGAAGGCGAAGTAATGGGGTTAACCGGGGGGAGATGGGGACTGGTCTGGTTAATGATAGCGACGGCCTTCGTTTGGCAAGGGATCTTTTTTGAAGAAGCCGGAGGAAAACTGGTTTTTTGGCCGGAGGGGGAAGATAATCTCTTTATCCAGACGAAGGAAGGAGGGCAGATTCTGGTTAATGGCGGAGGAGATAGAGAAATTCTTAAAAGATTGGGCCAGGAAATGCCAGCCGGAGATAAGGAGCTGGATTTAGTTATTCTGACTTCTTTAGCAGAAGATCATTTGACGGGATTAATTTCCGTTCTGGAGAATTATAAAGTAGCCCATATTCTTTGGAGTGGTGGAGTAGTTGAAGGGCCACTTTTCCGGACCTGGGGGGATTATCTGGCGGCCGAGGGAGCAGAAATTATCATAGCTCAGGCAGGAAGGAAAATAGCTCTGGGGTCCGCTTTTTTAGAAGTGCTGGCTCCTCGGGAAAATCTTTATCGCCGTCAATTGGAAAATTCAGAAGAAGGGGAAGTGGTTTGGAAATTAGGAGAGGGAGAATTGAGTTTTCTTTTTTTAGGCCAAATTCCCTCTCAATCTTTAGCCGTTCTTGAGAGAAATGAGCTGGAGGCGGAGATAGTAGAAGCCCATTATCTGCAGGAAATCTTGCCTTGGTCTTTTTGGTCCAACCTTTCTCCTTCTCTGGTGGTCGTCAGCGGGGCTTTTTCCGAAGAGAATTTTCTTTCAGAAATTTCCCTTCGCCAAACGGAAAGGGAAGGAAAAATAGTGGTCAATTTTTAATTTTTTTTAGTTATGAATACAGAAGAAAAAACTTTTGTTCTGGTGAAACCGGATGGAGTGGAAAGAGGTTTGCTTGGCGAAATAATTTCTCGTTTTGAGAAGAGGGGATTAAAGATTGTCTCTCTGGAAATGATTTGGGCCAAGAGATCCCAGGTAGATGAACATTACCCCCAGGATCCGGCTTGGATTAGGAGATTAGGGAAAAAGACTCTCCAGAATTATCAAAAGCATGGCCTTGATTCCCAAAAAGAATTAGGGGCAAGCGATCCGGAGAAAATTGGCTCTATGGTCCGGGGTTGGCTTTTAGATTATTTAACCTCTGGCCCGATGGTTAAAATGGTGGTTGAGGGCAATCACGCTATTGAGATGGTGAGGAAAATCGTCGGAGAGACGATGCCGGCTCAAGCTCCCCCGGGAACTATTCGCGGCGATTTTTCCATTGATGACGCCGCTAAAGCTAATCGGGAGAAGAGACCTATTTACAATATTATTCATGCTTCCGAAAGTTCTTCAGAGGCGGAAAATGAACTTCACCTCTGGACCTCTTTAGAAGAAGTTTTTGATTATTCCAGAAGGAACAGCGCTTGACGGGAAGGAGGAAAGGGGCCATACTAAAAAAGCTTCGTTCTTCATTCTCAAAATTCCGAGACAAACTCTATCCCTTGGGATTTCTTCTTGACTAGGTCCGTGGATTTAGCCAGCTGGTCCCGATGTTAGGTATCTTTCCCGGGATTTCGAGAAAAGGGCGGAGCTTTTTTTCGCTTCAATTACTCAACACAACAATTAATTGCTTTTTTGACCAATTCACCAAGTTTTCCTACAAGTCCCTTTTTCTCTT
>CAZFWR010000012.1:0-9947 GCA_964522615.1 uncultured Candidatus Saccharibacteria bacterium
AAACAGGATCAGTCACTCACTTCTTAGACGAAACAGCTGTCTACGGCGGAGCAACGGCGGCCAGCTGGCAATGGCTCTTCAGCGGTGGGCTGGGGACCGATTATGAATATGCTAATGAGACCAGTTCTGTTAGTCAAAACCCAGATATTACTTTCCTTAATAATAATTCAGAAACGGTGGGCTTAGGAACAACAGATAGTGATGGTTATGGCCCCTGTTCCTGCAGCGGCTTGGTAGATATCACTAGCGGCTCTATACAGTGGCAAGAAGTTTCTCCCACGCCTTAAGCGGAAAAGAAAAAGTGTTTATTACTCGTCAAAGCCAAAATCAATTTCTGATTCAGGATTTAGCTAAGCAGCCCAAGGTGAGAATCAGCTTGGGCGCTTTTGAGAAGGAACCTCTGCTGGAGCCGAAAGCGGATATAACCCTAGTGGCTCGGGACAAAGCTTTTCCCCAAGGTTGGGAAAAGCTAAAAGACAAACCTTTCCTTATTAATTCTCCGGGGGAATATGAGATAAAGGGAGTAAGTATCCGAGCTATTCCCCATAATGGAAAACTTATTTATCTTCTCCGTCTTGGCCAAGAGAAACTAGCCTATCTTCTTCAGCTCTCCCAGAAAGAATTGACTCCCCGGCAGATGGACCAGATTACGGAAGCGAATTTTCTCCTTATTTCTCTAGATGGCCAGGGATTGGGGCCGGATAAAACCGCCGCTCTCATTTCTCAACTGGAGCCGCCGGTAGTTATCCCTATGGATTACCAATCTCATCATCTTCAACGTTTAGCGGAAATCTTAGGCGGGGGGAAAATAGAAGAGGAGCCTTCTTTGGCGACCAGTAAATTGTCTTTGATTCCCGAGGGGACCCTTGTTCGCGCTTTATCTATCTCTTCATGAAATTTTTAGAAAAAATACGTTCTCTTTCTGAAGGACAAAAGAAGGCCATCATCTGGCTGATTATCCTTTTAGGAGCTATTGCCTTGGGCTGGTGGTGGTTTGGTAACGCCGCTCGGCACTTGCAGGAATTTAATGCCCAGAAAGCGGCAGAGCAATTAGACTTAGAAAAACTTAAATCTTCTTTTTGATGGAGGATACAGATAAAGATAAAAAGAAAATAGCTCGAGTCGTAGAAGCTAGGGAAATTACCACCGAAATGGAAGAATCCTATCTGGATTATGCGATGTCGGTCATTGTTTCTCGGGCTCTGCCGGATGTCCGGGACGGCCTCAAGCCGGTCCAGAGAAGAATTCTTTACGCTATGTCTGGGCTAGGTTTAAATCCTGATTCCCGGTTTAGGAAATCAGCTGCCGTAGTTGGCGAATGTTTTATAAAAAATACTTTGATCTTAACGAAGAGAGGATTAGTCCCAATCCAAGGAGTTCAAACCGGAGATAAAGTTTACACCCAGGCGGGATTACGGAAAGTTATTCAGCTTTACGAGATGCCAAAGAAGCCCTTGTTGAAAGTTAGTTTAAACAATGGGCTTTCGAATATTGTTACTCCGTCCCAAAAGTTTAAAGTTCTAACTAAAGATTGGAAATTTGAATGGAAGGAGGCTAAAGAGTTAAAGAAAGAGGATTATTTAGTGACGAAAGCAGAGTACCCAGAGATTAAAAGATTAGTGAAACTTCGGAGAGTTAAGAAAAATCAGCCTCGCCATCTGAATAAGAATATTGCTTACTTATTAGGGCTTATTCTTGCTGATGGTTCAATATCAAATGATTATGGTCGGGGAAAACTTCCGAGGATCAACTTTTGTTTGGGAGACGAGCTGGAGATTGCTAGGCAAGTGGTCTCGCTTTTTAAGCAAGAGTTTAATTATCAGCCAACTATTGAAGTAAGACACTACCAATACCGTCGGAATCTGACGGGGAAGATTCTGAATCATAAAAAATATAATCTAAGGATTAATCGGAAACTTATCAATCAATTCTTTGTTGACAATTTTCTTTTAGAAGGAACTAAAGCCCCTATCAAAGAGATTCCTCTCCAAATCTTTCGGTCACCATCGGAAGTTATCTTCTCTTTTATCTCTGGGTTAATTGATGGCGATGGACATGTTCACAAGAAAGGTAAAACTTGCCTTAGCTATAGTTCTGTTTCGGAAACCTTAATCGACCAGTTATTGGTTCTTCTTCACCACCAAGGAATAATTAGCTCCAAATACTTCCTAAAGAAGAGCCGAAGCCGTTTTATCAACGGGAGAGAAATCCAAACAAGATGTAAGCCCTATAGCTTGGAAGTAAGGGGGGCGGCCGCGATTAGACTAATTCGATCATTAAACTTAGTTTCTAAAAGAAAGAAGCTTCGATCTCAGAACTATATTGATGATGAAGATACTAGGAGAGATTGCGGTCTCCAGTACGATATTATTCCTTACGCTAGCCGGATAATATTTGGGGAATTGAGCCAAAATCATTTAGGAGCAGGCTGGTACCAAGACATAAATGGAGAAAAATTTCGGTCAGGAGTAAAGTACAAAACAGGAAGGAAGATAAGATATAGCTCTGATCTTCAAGAGAAAGCTCTTCGTAAAACTCAAATTATTGATTGGGGAATAGAGAATAAATTGGAGAGAATCGGTTCTCCACTTTTTGAGTTCCTAGAGCAGGTTATTGAGAATAAACTTCATTTTATTAAAGTTTCTTCGGTGGAAAAGGTTAAAGCCCAGAAGACTTATGACTTCCAAGTGGAGGGAAAGCACGAATTTGTTGCCAACGGAATTGTTTCTCATAATTGCCTTGCCCACTATCATCCTCACGGAGATATGGCTGTTTATAATGCTCTAGTAAGAATGGCTCAAGATTTTTCTTTGAGGTACCCTCTAGTTCAAGGGCAAGGTAATTTTGGATCAATCGATTCTGATCCTCCGGCGGCTCCGCGCTACACAGAGTGCCGGCTTTCCAAGATGGGTCAGGAAACCTTGAGGGATATAGAAAAAGATACCGTAGATTTTGTCCCTAATTATGACGGGTCCCGGGAAGAACCCAAAGTCTTGCCGTCTCCTTTATTCAATCTCCTGTTAAATGGTTCGACGGGAATTGCCGTGGGGATGGCGACGGATATCCCTCCTCATAATCTTCGGGAAGTGGGGGAAGCTTTAATCCATTTAATTGGCCATCCGCAGGCAACGACGACCGATCTCCTCCATTTTGTTCAAGGACCGGACTTTCCCACTGGTGGCATTATTTATAATGGAGAAGGTCTGACGACGGCTTATTCTACCGGCCGGGGTTCGGTTGTCGTCCGAGGAAAAGTAGAAATTACAGAAGAGAAAGGGAAGACGCGAATTATTATCCAAGAAATCCCTTATCGGGTGGTAAAGTCTGACCTGGTACGCCGGATTGCTGACTTGGCTATAAACAAGACTCTGACCGGAGTAAAAGTAGTCCGAGATGAATCTGATAGAGAAGGAATCAGGGTCCTGATTGAACTTTCTTCCGGGACTAGTCCTCAAAGAATTCTCAACCAGCTTTACAAGCATACTAATCTCCAGATTTCTTTCCATCTAAATATGGTTGCCCTGGTAAACGGCCTTCAGCCAAAGACCCTTTCTTTGGCGGAAATGCTGAATTATTATCTTCAGCACCGCCAAGAAGTAATTACCCGCCGAACCAAGTTTGACCTCGCTCATTACCAGGCCCGCCGCCATATTCTAGAAGGACTAATGCTGGCTTTAGCTCATATTGACGATGTCATTGCCACTATTAAGAAATCAAAAGACAAGGCGGAAGCCAGAAAGAACTTGATAAAAGTTTTTCAGTTTAGCTTAGAGCAGGCCGAGGCGATTTTGGAAATTAAGCTTCACCGCTTAGCTCGTCTGGAACGAAAAGAAATTGAGGAAGAATTAAAACGAATCACTATCAGAATTAAGGAATTAGAGAAAATATTGTCCGGTCCGAAAGAAGTGCGAAAAGTAATGAAGCAAGAATTAGAAGAAGCCATTAACCAATATGGCGACCACCGGCGGACAAAAGTCGTTCAGCACCAGTTAGAAAAATTAAAGAAGATAGACCTTATCCCCTTAGAAGATACCTTTATTGTTTTAACGGCTCGAGGTTATATCAAGCGGATGAAACCGGAAAATTATCATTCTCAACGGCGGGGAGGGCAAGGAATTTTAGGGATTAGAGTGATAGAAGGGGACATGGTAGACCATTTAGTAATGGCTTCGACTCGAGATCGCCTCTTATTCTTTACGAATCTAGGGAAGGTCTACGAATTACCGGTTTACGATATTGAAGAAGCCAGTCGCACTAGCGCCGGTCGCAACCTGGCTAATTATTTAAACCTCGGCGACGGAGAGAAAGTTTTAGCCATTATCAACGAAAAGATAGACAGCCAACATTCTTATTTAATAATGGTGACAGAACAAGGAATCGTGAAGAAAACGGCTAAAAAGAAGTATCAACACTTACGGCGGACGGGTTTGCGAGCCATTACTCTCAAAGCGGGGGATGCCTTGAAAGCAGTTGCCGAAACTAGTGGAAAAGATATAATAGTTTTAACTAGCCAGAAAGGGAGGGCGATTGTTTTTCCGGAAAAGGAGGTTCGCTCCATGGGGCAAGCGGCTCGAGGATTAAAAGGATTTTCCTTAAGTAAAGATGACCAAGTAATCAGTCTCGGTATTGCTCCTCAAGGGCAGAGGAAAGGGCTTTCTCTCTTGGTCCTTAGTCGGAAGGGGTACGCTAAAAAAACCGTTCTTAGCCGGTATCGTCTTCAGAAACGGGGAGGAAAAGGAATTTTTACAGCCAAATTGGCTGCTAAGACGGGAGATTTGATTTTTGCCAAATTGCTTCTAGGGGAAGAGGAACTGGTGATTATTTCAGCCAAGGGGCAAGTTATTCGGCAAAACACCGCTCTTCTTCCCCAGCTTGGCCGCCAGACTTCTGGAGTGAGGGCAATGAGACTGAAGGCGGGCGATCAAGTGGCTGCGGCTGTTTGTTTTTATCATCAACAAGAAAATGAGCACTGAATTTATTGACCCAGAAGAAGTTTTAGAAGAAATTGATCTTCGCCCGGAGATGAGAGGAGCGGAGTTTGGTTGTGGGGCGGGGCATTGGGCGGTATCCTTAGCCAGCTATTTAAACAAAGGCTTGGTTTATGCTCTAGATGTCCAACCCGGACCGCTTTCCGCTCTCCGAGCCAAAGTGGAAAGAGAAAGAATTCCCAATCTCCAGATTCTCCAGAGAGATGTATCAGAAAAAGAAGGCTCGGCTCTTCCCGCTCGTTCTTTAGATATTGTTCTTATCCCTAATCTTCTCTTCCAAGCGGAGGAGAAAGAAGAGATTTTAAAAGAAGCAAAAAGAATTTTATGCCCAGGAGGAATTTTACTGGTAGTTGATTGGCGTAAAAAGAAAAGATTAACTTCTTCTCAGCCCTATGTTACGGCGGCCCAAGTGCAATCAATGGCCAAGAAATTGGGATTTTCTCTTCAGAAAGAAATTTCAGCTGGAGAAAGCCACTACGCTTTAATTTTTACCCGAGAAAATGAATAAGCCCCATTTTTTTTCTTTAGTTTTTCTCAGTTTATTTTCTATAAGTTTTTTTCTTCCCCTGACTGCTGGAGCGGATAATGCTTTTACTCTCAATCTTGAGAATCCGACTAACTGGGGAAATTTAATGGAATTAGCCGCTTATCTGGTGAATATTCTGCTTTGGGCGGCGATAGCCGGGGTAGTTTTTGCCGTTCTTTACGCTGCCTTTCTTTTTATTTTTTCTGGGGGAGATGTGGCCCAAGTGAAGAAAGCAGGAAAAGCGCTTGGCTTGACTTTTGCCGGTTTATTAATTATCTTGTTTAGCAAGGTGATTATTGCTATAATCAAAAATGTTCTTGGGAGTTAAGTTTAAAGGTCGTTAATTTTTCATTATTTTCATTATGGCTAAGAAATTCAATAATGTTTTGGGAGGAATAAGTCTTTCCGTTTTACTAGTGGTTTCCCTTTTTGCGGTGATGAATATTGCTCTTCCCTCGGCTGAAGCACAATCAGCTGGAGGAGGATCAGGTACGAGCAGCGATATTGTCGGAGCTATTCCCGAAAGCTGTACTATCCGAAGAAATTTTACTGCTGGAGGAACCACTTTTAACAAAGGAGATACGGTGGGACCGCTAGGAAGCGCCAATACTCATCCCCAGGAAGATTGGGCGATTATTTGTTTACTGAACACTATTTACTACGTTACGGACTGGATTTTCTACATTCTCATGCTGGCGGTAATGATCTTTATTCTTATTGGCGGATTTATGTTCTTGTTTGCCAGTGGGGATACAGCCAAAGTGGCTAAAGCGGGAAAGCTGATTGCTTTTTCTATTGTCGGTCTCTTGGTTGGTTTGCTAGCTAGAGTACTCCCCAGTATTGTTAAGTATGTCTCCGGAATCGGCGCTTAATCTAGGAAAAAAATCAAGCTCTGCTTTCCAGAGGGAGCGGGTGTAGCCGAATTAGGTATAGGCGCAGGACTTAGGATCCTGTGGGCAACCATTGAGAGTTCGAGTCTCTCCACCCGCACTTTTTTAGAGAAGAAGCCAGGGAATTTTTGCCCTGGCTTCTTCTTTTGTCCCTTAAAAAGATGATTAACCAATCTCAATCTTTTTCCCTGACTTTTTAGAGAGACGGGGAATAGTAATTGTTAAGATTCCTTTTTCTAAAGATCCCTTGATACGATTAACATCTACATTATCGGGAAGAGTGACTTGTCGGGAAAAATTTCCCCAATAACATTCTTGGTAGAGATATTGCCCTTTCTTGTCTGTTTCCGGCTTTGGCCGGCCTCCTCGGATATTTAAAAGGTCGTTTTTAACGGTAATCTCTAAATCTTTTTCTTCTACGCCGGCAATGGGGGCCTGAATGATAAAATATTTAGCTGTTTGCCATAAATCAATAGCTAACTTTCCTTCTGGCTGATTGAGCCAAGCCGGAGAAGAATTTCCTTTTTTCTTTTTCATAATTTTTTAAAAATTTACTTTTGAAGAGGAGGAAATTTTAATTGTCTTAATTTCTTAAAGCTGAAAATGTAAAGAAGAATTAAGCCCAGGGGGAGAACAGCGAAAAGTCCCCAAACAAGACCAGGTTGCTCCCCGGCTTGGTTGCTAAGAGTTATTATAAAGCCGTTATATAAAGAGTGCAAGAAAACAGCTAAAAGAAAACCGAGAATAGAAAATTTCTTTCTCCGATTACTCAAGAAATAATTCCGGGCGAGGAAATAGCCAAAGAGACCAGAGGAAAGAGTATGGATAAAAATAGCCGTCAGGAAACGAGCCGCACTGATTCCTACCAGGCTAGTGAAAGAAACTAACTGGGGGTCTAAGAGGAAAAAAAGATTTTCTAAAGCGGCAAACCCTAAAGCGGAAATAATCATATAAAGCATCAGGTCTACTGGTTCATCTAGTTCTGGGGAGCGAAAAACTATCCAGCGGATAACTAAATATTTTATTATTTCTTCAATGAAGACGGAAATTAGAAAAATTGCCAGCCATTGAGAGGTAATAATCTCCAACCCGAGTTCGAGCATAATAGCTGGAGCAACAGCTAAAGAACCATAAAGAAAAACTTTTAGGATCATCCAGTTAGGTTCTGGGTGAGCGTCTTTCCGAAGGTAAAACAACAGCCAGAGAAAACTGGGAACGACGGCTAAGATAAGGGAAACGGCAAAACCGGTCATTCCCCCTTTGATTTAATTGGCCATTCTTCAATCATTAGGAAGGGCTTTTTTCCCTGAAGAGGAAGGAGTTGGTAAATTTCTTCTGTTAGAAAGGGCATAAAAGGATGAAGAAGTTTTAAAAAGGTTAATAAGACAAAGAGAAGGGTCTGAATCTCTTGAGCTTTTGCCTTAGCACTTCCGTCTCTGATTTTCTTTTTAGCTTCTTCTAAATACTGGTCGCAGAAGCGATGCCAGAAAAAATGATAAAGTTGATAAGTAGCTTCGTTAAAATTAAATTCTTTTAGGGATTGGTCAACTTCTTGAGCCAGTTTTTTCGTTTCTTGGACAATCTTTAGCTCTTCTTTAATTTCTTGGAGACTGACAGACGATAGATTTTCTTTTTCTATTTCCTGGAGGATAAACCGGGAAGCATTCCAGATTTTGGTTTGGAATTTTTCTGCCATGGCTAAATCTTCCCGGCCAAATCTAATATCTTGGCGATTTTGGGTTGTTTGCCAGAGAAGGCTGAAGCGGAGGACATCAGCTCCCTGTTCTTGAATAATTTCCAGGGGATCAATGCCTGTTCCCAGAGACTTACTCATTCTTTTTCCGTCTTTTGTCAAAACAGTGGGGTGAAAATAGACTTGGCGGAAGGGGATTTTTCCCGTTAATTCTAAGCTGGAAAAAATCATTCTTGCTACCCAGAGATTCATAATCTCCACTCCCGTAGAAAGAAGATTAGTCGGATAGAAAGTGTCCTGGTCGGGAGTCTTTTCTGGCCAGCCTAAAACAGCAAAAGGCCAAAGAGCGGAACTAAACCAGGTATCTAAAACATCTTCTGTGCCTTCAAGGGGAATCTTAATTCCCCACCAAATCTGCCGGGAAAGACACCAATCTTGAATATGGGCTAGCCATTCAAGGTAAACTTTTTTCCAATGGGAAGGATAAAATTTAATTTCCCCTTTTTCTACCGGCTTCTTAGCTATTTTAGCCATCTCCTCCATTTTTAGAAACCATTGTTGGGAGGGAATAATTTCTACTGGGGTCTGACAGCGATAGCAACGGGGGACAGCGTGCCGATAGTCCTCGGTTTTTTCTAAAAGCCCTTCTTTTTGTAAATCTTCAACGATTTTCCCCCTGGCTTCGGTGGTAGATAATCCTTGATAAACCGAAGGAATATCTCCGGTCATCTTTTCGTCTTTATCAATAACCGGAAGAAGGCCAAGGTGGTGACGGAGGCTGATTTGATAGTCCGTGAGGTCATGCGCCGGAGTGACTTTTACGGCTCCGGTTCCGAATTCCGGCTCAACGGCTAAATCGCTTATCAAAGGAACGGGACGGTTGACCAAGGGGACGATAAGCATTGTTTGTTCTTGGACTAGAGTCTGATACTTTTTATCTTGGGGGTTAACAGCCACGGCTAGGTCGCCGAGCATTGTTTCCGGCCGAGTAGTGGCAATAGTAATAAATTTCCCCGGTTTGCCTTGGAGAGGATATTTAATAAACCACAATTTCTTTTTTTCTTCTTCATATTTCAATTCTAAATCAGAAAGGGTGGTTTGGCAGCGGGGACACCAATTAACTGGCCTTTCTGCTTGGTAAATCCACCCTTTTTCCTGATAGTGGCGGAAGGCTTCTTGGACAGCTTTCAGGTAATCCGGATCCATGGTAAAGCGGAAACGAGACCAATCGCAAGAAAGCCCGAGCTTTTTCAGCTGATTAATAATTGTCTTTTCGTTTTTTTCTTTCCAAGCCCAAATTTTCCGAAGAAGTTTTTCCTTTCCCAGGTCAAAACGATTTAAGCCCTCTTTTTTTAACTGCTTTTCGACAACATTTTGGGCAGCAATGCCGGCATGGTCTACTCCGGGAATCCAAAGAGCGCGCTTCCCGGCCATTCTTTGTTGGCGGATAAGAACGTCTTGAACGAAAGCGTTTAGAGCATGGCCAATATGCAAAGCCCCGGTAATATTGGGAGGAGGAAGGACAATGGTATAAGCTTCGGTTCTTTCCCCAGGAAGATGGTCCGGATTAAATAATCCGGCTTCTTCCCATTGCTGATAAATTTTTACTTCGGTTGTTTGAAAAGAATATCTTTTTTCCATAATTTAAGAAAATTAAGAAGCTTTCGCCATTTTTTTCAATTTCACAAAAAATTAATAAGCTACTTTCTCGGTAAAGGAAAGGCTAGCTTCTGCCTGGAGATAGGGAGGGCGGGACAGGATTTTTGCTTCTGATTGGTGGCAGTAACCGGTCAGGGCAATCATAGCGGCGTTGTCCATAGTAAATTTCAAAGGCGGCAAGAAAAAAAGCA
>CAZFWR010000013.1:0-9107 GCA_964522615.1 uncultured Candidatus Saccharibacteria bacterium
TTGCCCGTTGTTTCCGAGATGAAGATACCCGGGCTGACCGCCAGGCAGAATTTACCCAATTAGATTTGGAAATGTCTTTTGTAGAAGAAGATGATGTTTTGGCTTTGACGGAAAGAATGATGATTGCCCTGGTCGAGAAGGTATTTCCGGAAAAACATTGTCTCCAAAAACCTTTTCCGAGAATTTCTTATCAAGAAGCAATGGAGAAATATGGAACTGATCGGCCAGATTTAAGAATTCATCCTGACGATAATCAGGAATTAGCTTTTGCTTTTGTTGTTGATTTTCCGATGTTTGAAAAAACTGAATCTAGAGAAGGATGGGCGGCCGTTCACCATCCTTTCACTCGTCCGCAAACGGAATCAATAGAGGAAATGAAAAAACATCCGGAGAAGGTAATGGCTTATCAATATGATTTAGTCCTTAATGGCCAAGAAATTGGCGGAGGGAGTTTAAGATCTTACCGCCGTGAGGTTTTAGAAGCTGTTTTTGAAGTCTTGGGGCATTCCCAGGCAGAAATTAAAGAACAATTTGGCCACCTTCTAACTGCTTTTCAGTACGGAGTTCCTCCTCATGGAGGGATTGCTCTCGGCCTAGACCGCTTATTAGCTGTTTTCTTGGGAGAGAAATCTATTCGCGAAGTAATTGCTTTTCCCAAGACAGGGGATTCTCGAGGATTGATGATGGATACCCCTTCAGCGGTTAGCTTGGCGCAGTTGAAGGAACTAAACTTAAAAACAGAAAAGAGAAAGAAGTCTCATGGAAAGGGAAAACAAAATTAAAATCTTAGTTGGGTTTCTTTGCTTAAGCGCTCTCCTTGGAGGGGTCTTTGTCTTTTCTCCGGCGGTGGAAGATTTTCTCTATTGGAAACTTGGCAGTCCCGACGCTTATTTAGCTAATCTTCGCCGAGGAGAGCGTCTTTTTGTTGAAAACTACGGACCTATTAGAGACTGGCAGGTAGAAGAACCAACCTTTCAAGCTCAATCTATTTTAGCGGTTGAGATGAACCAAGGCCAGTGGCGTTCATTACTAGCGAAGAACGACCAATACCCTTTTGTTATCGCTAGTTTGACAAAATTAATGACAGCCATGGTGGCCATAGACGATTATTCTCTTGACCGCCTAGTAAGAATTAGCGAAGAAGCGGTTAATCAGCCCGAGGATACCAGTTTTTTGAAAGCCGGGGATTACTGGAGAGTTGAAGACTTATTAAGAATGGCTTTAATGGAATCTAGCAATGACGCGGCTTATGCTTTAGCGGAGATAAAAGGGGTAGGGGAGTTTGTCCGGGAGATGAATAGTAAAGCGGCAGAGCTAGGATTAACCCAGACTCGCTTTGTCAATCCTACCGGCTTGGTAACCGAGGAGGGAACAAATTTATCCAGTAGTCGAGATTTAGCTAATTTAACTTATAATTTTCTAACTGGTCCTGCTTACGAAGCGATGGTTAAAATCGTTAGCTGTCCAGAATTTTCTTTATTAACGCCCGGAGGACAATTCCATCATTTAATGGTGAATTCCCACCAGTTATTAGGGGAATTTTCTTATTTAATCGGGGGAAAGACTGGCTATCTGCCTGGTTATGGGGGAAGTCTCTTATCTATTTTTCAGCAACCGGGGAAAGAAACCTATCTTCTGACGATTATTCTTGATTCTCCAGACCGTTTTGGCGAAACAGAAAAATTAACGGCTTGGCTTTCTTCCTCCTATCTTCATCTTTTTAATTATCATGGATATGCTTACTCTCCCGATAGCAAGTGACGCCATTAAAATACTTCTTTTAAGTTTTTCCTCTTTTTTGGCGGCTTTTTTCTTAGTGCCACCCTTGACCAATTTCCTTTACCGACATCGCCTTTGGAGAACAATAGAAAAAACAAAAAGCATTGACGGGGAGCAATTGGTGGTTATTCCCAAGGTACATGCTCCGACCGAAAAACCCGTTCCCCGCTTCGGCGGTTTACTTGTTTGGGGAGTTCCTTTGATTATTAGTTTTCTTTTTCTCCTCTTGGCCCAGACTGGCTGGCCTTTCTTTGAAAAGCTTAATTTTCTTAGCCGGGGGCAAACTTGGCTTCCGCTAGCAGTTTTAGTCGGGGCTTCTCTGCTTGGTCTCGCCGATGATTGGCTCCAGGTTCGGGGAAAAGGGAAATATATCGGCGGGGGTTTAAAATTATCTTGGAGGATTGGAGCTATGGCCTTATTGGGTTTATTAAGCGCCTGGTGGTTTTATAGTAAATTAGGAACTCAAGCTATTCATGTTCCGGGGAATGGAGACTTTTTTCTTGGCTGGTGGTATATCCCTATCTTTATCATCACCATGCTGGCCGTTTACAGCGGGGGAGTAATAGACGGGATAGATGGATTAGCCGGAGGCACTTTTGTTTCTATTTTTAGCGCTTTAGCCGTTATCGCTTTTGCTGGCCAGCAAATTGACTTAGCGGCTTTCTGTATGGTCCTAGTTGGGGCTCTAATGGCCTTCCTGTGGTTTAATATCCCCCCAGCTAGGTTCTATTTGGGAGAAACAGGAGTTATGGGTCTCTGCGCTGTTTTAACCGTTGTCATCTTTTTTACCAACTCTCTTCTCGTTCTGCCGGTAATTGGCTTTTTATTACTTCTAGAATCCGCCTCGGTTATTCTTCAGTTACTTTCTAAGAAATTCCGAAAGAAAAAACTCTTTTTAGCTAGTCCTATTCATCATCATTTTGAGGCCAGGGGTTGGCCGTCCTATAAGGTAACAATGAGGTTTTGGGTCATTGGCTTTGTGGCGGCTATTTTAGGGGTGATTATTAGATTATTAGGTTGAACATGATTGGCGTTTTTGACTCGGGTTTAGGAGGATTAACCGTGGTGAAAATTCTTCAGGAAAAATTGCCCTCTTTACCCATTCTTTACTTTGGAGATACGGCTCATCTTCCTTACGGAACAAAAGATTCGCGCTTAATTCGGAAATGGTCTTTTCAAAATGTTCAGTGGCTTCAAGAGCAGGGAGCGAAAATTATTATTATTGGCTGTCATACGGCTTCTACTATTGCCGGGCCGGAATTAAAAACTAATTTTTCCCTTCCTATTTTTGAAATGGCTACTCCTCTTTTAAAAATGGCTCGAGAGGTCGGGAAAAAATATCGCCTAGGGATAATTGGAACAGTGGCGACTATCCAAAGCGGTTTTTATCAAGAAGCCTTGAAGGAAATTTTTCCTCCGGTTTTTCCCCAAGCCTGTCCCTTATTTGTCCCCTTAGCGGAAGAAAATTGGATGCAAAAACCGGGAACAAAAGAGATTGTTGAATTCTCTCTTCGGCCTTTGAAAGAAGAGGGGATTGAGGCCCTGGTTTTAGCTTGTACTCATTATCCTTTACTGCAAGAAGTAATTCAGGAAGTTCTTCCAGGGGTGAAAATTCTTAATCCGGCTCAACAATTGGTAGCTGATCTGCAAGATTTTCTTCAAGAACATCCTCTCAAGGCAGATTTTTCGAAAAAACAAAAAAACCGCTTCTTTTTCAGCGCTCCGCCTTATGGTCTTTCTACTATTAGTCAGGCTTTTTTGGGAAGGGAGATTGAAGCTAATATTTTATCCTCCTATGACTAGATTAAAGGAATTTTCTCAAAAGAATATTCTCATTGTTGGTTTAGGCCAAGAAGGGGAGTCGTCTTTTGATTTTTTACGCTCCCTTTTTCCTCAATTGAAGATAGGGTTGGCGGACCAGAAAAAAGAAAAGGATTTATCTCCTTCTCTTTGGGGAAAAATTAAAAGTGATCCGCAAGCAGAACTCCTAGTGGGAGAAAAATTTCCTCTTTCTCCAGAAAATTACAATCTTCTTATCCGTTCTCCGGGCGTTCCTCTGGATTTGCCTTTATTCCAAAAAGCAAAACAGAAGGGGGCAGAAATTAGCTCGCAAACCAAAATTTTCTTTAATAATACTTCATCCAAGGTTATTGGAGTGACTGGAACAAAAGGGAAAAGCACGGTTGCTTCTTTAATTTATCACCTACTGCGATACGGCCAGTTCAAGGTTAATTTGGCGGGGAATATTGGCCAACCGATACTTTCGCTTTTCCCTAAAAAGTTTTCCCTGGGTGGAAAAGATACTTTTTATGTTTATGAATTATCTTCTCACCAGTTGGTTGATTTAGAGCAAAGCCCGGAAATAGCTGTCTTTACCAATCTCTACCCAGACCATCTAGACTACTTTTCTAATTTAGAAGAATACGCCCAAAGCAAATTAAACCTTATTCGCTATCAAACAGAGAAAGATACCTTAATTTATAATCTAGATGATCCCTGGCTAAGCCAAGAAGTAGGTGAGCAGAAAGGCGAGAAGTTCCCTTTTTCTCTGGCTGAAGTTGAAGAAGCCTTTTGTTTTCTGTCTGAAGATTGGATTGCCTATCGCCATCAAGCCGGAGGCAAGGCGAGAAAAATTATACCGGTAAAAGAAATTCCTTTAAAGGGAAAGTTCAATCTTCAAAATGTAATGCCGTCAATTATTATCGGGCGGCGGTTAGGAATGACGCCCAAGGCTATTAGAGAAGCCATCCGAAGTTTCCATTCTTTGGAACATCGTTTAACAGAAATAGGAACTTTCCGAGAAATTACTTTTTACGATGATTCTAACGCTACTATTCCTGAAGCTACTATCAGCGCTCTGGATTTTTTAGATTCTCGGGTTGGTACTTTAATTTTAGGAGGATCAGAGAAGGGTTTAAGTTTCAACTCTCTGGCTAAAAAAATTCTCAAATCAAAAATAAAAACGCTTATTCTTTTTCCTTCAACGGGGGAAGAAATTTGGAAAACGATTCTTCGGCAATACGAAGAGAAGGGGAGAGGGTTTCAATTACCTCAACGCTTTTCTGCCCAGAGTATGCAAGAAGCTGTCCGGCTGGCTTATCAGCGAACAGAAAAGGGCAAAATTTGCCTTCTTTCTCCCGCCTCGGCTAGTTTTAGCCTTTTTCGCAATTATCGGGAACGGGGAAAGTTATTTCAAAAATGGGTTAAGGAATTATCTCAATGAATAAATTTCTCCTAGGTTTTTCTGGGCTTTTGGGAACAGTTTCCGTTCTGGTGGTAGGAGGAATTTTAATTTTAACGAGTGTTTCTATCCCTATTTCTTTAGAGAGTTTCGGCATCTCTTATGCCTATTTAGCGCATCAACTGCTTTACGGAATCTTGCCCGGCTTTATGCTGGGTGGAATAGCTTTTCTACTCCCTCTGCAACGTTTTAAAAAGTATAGTCCCTATCTCTTTTTATTTGGTCTCTTGTTAATTGTTGCTACCTTTATTCCTTTCCTCGGCCCGCAGTTAAAAGGAGCCAGCCGCTGGTTGGAGGTAGGGCCCATTCGCTTTCAACCTTCAGAATTTCTCAAGATAAGCTTTATTTTTTATTGGGCTTATCTGATTGCTGAATTAAAAAAACGATCTAAAGAAAAAGAACTCTTCATTGCCTTTTGTTTTACGACTGTTGTTCTTAGCGCCTTATTGCTTCTTCAGCCAGACATGAGCACTCTGATGACGATTATTGGCACTTCTTTAGTTATGTATTTTATTGCTGGCCTTTCTCTCAAAAAATTGGCTGCGGTTATTATTACCTTAGCTATCCTCTCTCTAGGATTAGTAGGATTGGCTCCTTATCGCTTGGCTCGATTAGAAACTTTTTTGCACAGCGAGGCAAACCCTCTCGGCAGCGGTTATCAATTGAGACAGCAAATTCTTACTATTGGCTCTGGCGGCCTTTTAGGGAAAGGGTTGGGTTTTGGCCAGCAGAAGTTTGGATTTCTTCCTCATTCGATGAGTGACACAATTTTTGCTATAATATCAGAAGAAACGGGTTTTATCGGAGCGCTATTTGTTCTTTTACTCTTTGGACTTTTTACTTGGTTCGGTCTGAAAATAGTTCGTCAGAACAACGATTTATTTTCTCGACTTATCGGAGCAGGAATTGTCGGTTGGATTGGTATTCAAGCAATGATTCATATTGGGGCTAATTTGGGGCTGATTCCTGTTTCTGGTATTCCTTTGCCTTTTATTAGCTACGGGGGCTCGGCTCTCACGGCAGAATTAATAGCCATTGGCTTTTTGT
This sequence comes from uncultured Candidatus Saccharibacteria bacterium, assembly GCA_964522615.1. Lineage (GTDB taxonomy): Bacteria > Patescibacteriota > Minisyncoccia > Minisyncoccales > UBA1441 > CAYLQR01. Next base: position 6,068 of record CAZFWR010000013.1, read on the forward strand.
TCAATGTTGCCAGACAAAACAAAAGTTAAGCATTCCAAAAAAACAAAAATTTTCTCTTCGCGAAAAACAAAGATTCTCTTTGCCGGAGGAGGGAGCGGAGGACATATTTATCCCATTGTTGCCATTATAAGGGAACTGCAAGAAATGGCTCCGGGCGCCTTTAAATTTTACTTTATTGGCCCAAGAAGCCGTTTGGCTAAACTGGTTTTTGCCCAAGAGGAAACAAAAGTTTATTCCACCGCCGGAGGAAAAATTCGGCGCTATTTCTCTTGGAAAAACCTTGTTGATATTTTAATCAAATTTCCTATTAGCTTTATTTTAAGTTTTTTCTATGTTTTTCTGATTGCTCCAGATATTGCTTTTAGTAAAGGGGGATACGGAGCCTTCCCGGCTTCTTTGTGGAGCTGGTTTTTCCAGGTTCCTTTGCTTATTCATGAATCCGATTCTCAAATGGGCCGGACTAATCGACTTCTCGCTCGTTTAGCGACTCAGATTTTTGTTTCCTTTCCTCGAGGGGATTACCCTTTTAAACAAAAGCAGATCTTAAGCGGTAATCCAATTCGGCAAGAACTTCTTGCTCCTCTTTCTCCGCCACAGGCTAAGCAAGAATTAGGTCTTGACCCGCAAAGGCCGGTTTTACTAATCCTTGGCGGTTCTCAGGGCAGCCAGTTCCTGAATAATATTATCTTAACATCCCTGCCCGACCTTTTAGAAGACTTCACTATTATCCATCAATCCGGAGAAAAAGATTTTAAAACTGTTAAAACTCTTTCTAAGGTAATGGTGGCTAATGACCAACAATTAAGTTTTTATTATCCTTACCCCTTTTTAGAAGAGTGGCGGTTAAAAAGGGCCTATAACGCCGCTGATTTAATTATTAGTCGAGCGGGAGGGGGAACAATTTCGGAAATTGCCGCTTTTAGGAAGCCAAGCCTTTTGATTCCCTTGACGACGGCGGTGGCGGGAAGCCATCAAGTAGCTAATGCTTACCGCTTTGCCCGTGATAAGCAGAGGGCGGTTGTAGTCGAAGAAAAGAATTTTACTCCGCATTTTTTCTGCGAGACAGTTCATCAGCTTTTCCGCCATCCTTATCTTTTGGTGGAAATGGGGACCAAAGCTTCGTTCTTTGCCCGACCGAAAGCCGGAAAGAAAATTGCTAAATATCTTATGCAATATTTTGATTTAACTAGCTCTAAGTTATGACGGACGGACAGTTAAAGCTATTACAAAAGGGAGGATTAAGAGTAAGAATTGCTCCCTCTCCTACCGGGCCTTTTCATATTGGGACGGCTCGAACAGCTTTGTTTAATTACCTTTTGGCAAGACATAACAATGGGGCTTTCGTTATTCGCATTGAAGATACAGACAAGAGCCGCTCCCAGAGGCGTTGGGAAAAAGATATTCTTGATGGCCTTCATTGGCTATCGCTTGATTGGGATGAAGGTCCGGATATTGGCGGGCCCTACGGACCTTATCGCCAGAGTGAAAGAACGGCTATTTACCAGGGCTATATTCAAAAACTTTTAGATGAGGATAAAGCTTATCGTTGTTTTTGTACTCCTGAAGACCTAGAAGCTCAACGCCAAGACCAGCTTAGCCGGGGAGAGCCTCCTCATTATACGGGTCGATGTCGAACCCTTTCTCCGGAAGAAGTTAATAAAAATTTAAAAGAGGGGAAGCCTTTTGTTATTCGTCTGAGGGTTTCCCATGGTGAAAAAATAGTTTTTGAGGATGCTATTTGTGGCCGAGTAGAATTTGAAACGGGCGTCCTCGGAGACTTTATTATTGCCAAGGGAATGAAAGAGCCTCTTTATAATCTGGCGGTGGTTATTGATGACTACGAAATGAAAATCAACTATGTGGTTAGAGGGGCGGATCATATTTCCAATACGCCAAAACAGATTCTTATCCAACAAGCGCTAGGATTACCTCAGCCGGAATACGCCCATTTACCTTTAGTTCTCTCCCCAGAAAAAAGAAAACTTAGTAAACGGGAAGAAGTAGTGACCGTCAGTGATTATCGAGAGCAGGGTTATCTGCCCCAAGCTCTAATTAATTTTATCGCTCTTCTGGGGTGGAGCGCCGGAGAAGAGAAGGATATTTATACTCTTCCCGTGCTAATAGAAAAGTTTTCTCTGGACCAGATTCAAAAAAGCGGAGCCGTTTTTGACATAAAAAAACTAGATTGGATGAATGGTTATTATATTCGTCAAGAATCTTTACCCTCCTTGACAAAAATGTGTATTCCTTTTCTTATTAAAGGAGGGTTGTTGATTTCAGAAAATCATCAAGCTAAAGAAAAATTTACTCCGACTTATCATCTTACTCAAACTGAAGAAGAAGTAACTTTTGCTTATTTAGAAAAAGTGATTAGCCTTTATCAGGAAAGATTAAAGAAGCTTTCAGAAGTAGTAGAATTGACAGATTTCTTTTTTCAGAAAGAATTAAAATATGAGAGCAAGCTTTTAGCTTGGAAAGAACAGCCCTTATCGGAAGTGAAGAGGGTACTCAAGCAATTGAAAAAGCAACTGGCTAAATTGCCAGAAGACCAGTGGACGGAAGAAGGTCTTAAAGCTCTGCTTCTAAAGGAAACAGAAAGAGAAGGGGACAAAGGGACTGTTCTTTGGCCATTCCGGGCGGCTCTTACCGGCAAAGAGCAGTCAGCCGGCCCTTTTGAGATTGCTTCTGCCCTCGGGAAAGTAAAAGTTCTTGACCGCCTTAATTCAGCTTTGGGAAAATTATGAGAGGGAGCCTAACAATCTGCTTAATTATTGTTATCGTCATTCTTGTTTTTGGTTTTTTTCTTTTTTACCCTCAACTTCTATCTAAAGTAATGGAAGACCAATTTAACCTTCTGGTTATAGAGGAAGAAGGAGGAAATTTCCTTCAAGAGGGAAAAACCAATTCTTGGCTAATTGATCTTCAAGAAAACTTTAATCTGCGGTGTCAGCAGTCAATAAAAGAAATCCAAGCTGATCAAGCTTGGCAAACAATAAAAAACTTCCTTTGGCGCTTACCAAAACGACTAAAGGAAAAAGTT
>CAZFWR010000014.1:0-5529 GCA_964522615.1 uncultured Candidatus Saccharibacteria bacterium
TCGAATCGCCCGACCCGTTTTCTGCAAATTATTTATATTCTTAACCTCCAATTGTTGGAATAATCTTTTCATTTCTTTTTCTAAACCCGCCTCCTTAATGAAAGAAAAATAGGCCCGGGAGGTAGTGGCAAAGCCGTTTGGACTATTAATCCCTTTAGAGCGTAAATGATTATACATCTCGCCCAGGGAAGCATTCTTTCCCCCCACCAAGGGTAAATCCTGATAAGAGATTTCCTTAAACCAAAGGATATTTTTGGAAGACTTGGCTATCATTTTCAAATTATTTAATTTTACTTAAAGCCTTCATCGCCCTAACGGCAAAAAAAGGATCGGAGTAATTTGGCAAGCGGTGTTTTTCAAGATAGGCAACCCCTTTTTGGCTTAGCGGCCCTTCTAAACAGACAGAAACCACTGGTTTTTGAGAAAACTTTCGGTGGCTCTCAACCATTATTCTAGCATTTTTCTCCACTTCTGTCACCGCCTGAATGGTTTGGATAACGATTACTCCGCCAATGCTTTTTTGCTTCAAGAAAGCTTCCAAAGCTTGCTGATATCTCTCTGCCGGAGCATCGCCCACTAAATCCAAAGGATTACGGAGAGAAACCATCGGAGGTAAATGATTCTTTAATTTCTTTATTGTCTCAGGGGTAAGCTTAGCTAATTTTAAGTTTTCTTGCTGAACATAGTCAGTAGCCAAAACCCCCATCCCCCCTCCGTTAGTAATAATCCCCAAACCCGACCGGAGGGGCGGCTGCCAAGCAAGGCTTTTGGCTGCGGCCAACAGCTCCTGGAGAGTGTCAACTGCCACTAAACCCGCCTGTTTAAAAGCGGCTCGGTAAACTTCATCCGCTCCCGCTAAGCTAGCCGTGTGAGAAGAAACCGCTTTTCTTCCCAAAGCTGTTCTCCCCGCTTTCAAAACAACAATCGGCTTGATTTGAGCTACTTTTTTCGCTACGGCCAGAAATCGCCGACCGTCTTTTACCCCCTCTAAATAAAGAAGAATAACCTTTGTCCGTGAATCCTCCTTCAAGAAAAGTAAGAAATCTTCCAAACCTAAGTCGGCTTCATTGCCATAGGAAATCAAAGCGGAAAAACCGTATCTTTTTCCCAAAGATTGGTCAATAACCGAATCTAAAAGAGCGCCCGACTGGGAAACAAAAGCTATTTCTCCGGTCGCCGGCATTGCCGGGGCAAAAGAAGCGTTGAAGGAAGAACCGGGGCGAATAATGCCTAAACAATTGGGACCAACTAAATTAATTCCGCTTTCCCGGACAATTTTTACCAGCTTTCCTTGCCGCTTTTTCCCCTCGGGCCCAATCTCGGCAAAACCAGCCGAGATAACAATAACTGACCCTACTTTTTTCTGACCACACTCTTCTACCACTGATAAGACCGCCGAAGCCGGAACCACCACTACCGCCAAATCAACTGCTTCTTCAATATCCAGCACTGATTTATAGGTTTTGGTTCCTTTAACCTTTACTCGATAAGGATTAACAAAAAATAATTTTCGTTTTCCTAACCGAAGATTCTGCACAACTCCCAAGCCCACCGAACCTGGGCGGTCCGTTGCTCCAATAATAGCAATACTGCGAGGTTGAAAAAGAGTTTTAAGATTTCTCATTGATTAAAAACTTAGCGTCAACAATTTTTATCCGCTGGCCATCGGCCATTATCGGGTTGAAATCAATTTCTTTGAGCTCCGGGTGATCAAGGGATAAACGAGAAAGTTGAACCAAGATTACCGCTAATTTCTTCTTCCCGATTGGTTTTCTTCCCCGAAAACCGGCCAAAAGCGGATAGGCTCTAATTTCCTTAATCATTTCCCGGGCAGTAGATTGAGAGAAGGGGGCAATCCTCAAACTGATATCCTTAAAGACCTCAATAAAGATTCCTCCTAAGCCGAACATAATAACCGGGCCAAATTGGGGGTCTCTTTTCATCCCAGCTACTAATTCCAATCCTTTTTCCTTTTTCTGGACAAGAAGACCAGCTTGAGCTGACCCTTCTAAGAAAGGAACCAGCTTTCGCCAAGCTTGGTCTAAAGCGAGCTGGTTATCGATTGAGGCCACCACTTCTCCCCGCTCCGTTCGATGAAGAATAAACGGAGAATAAACCTTTAAAACCACCGGAAAGCCAAGACGTTGGGCAAACCGCTTGGCTTCCCGGCAAGAAGTAAAGATTCGGGTCTTTGTTTCCGGCAAATGATAATCTCGAAGAAGCTTTTGGGCTTCATCAAAATTAAGAAGCTTCATCAAAATTAAGAATAGTTCATTAATTATTCACAACTTGACTCTATTTCGGTCGTATCACCTCCAGTTAAATCTTCCTGGCAAACAGCCGGAGGATTGTTAAAAGCTGAACAAACCGCCTCTTGATAGCCAGCCGTTGAACGGACTCCGTCACAGATAAAACCGTTAACAACTAGAGTGGGTGAAGCAGTAACTTTCATCTCGGTCTGATAATGCCCTAGAGAATCTCGATGTTGTTGCGGGCTTTGAACCGGGTAAAGCAATTCCGTTAAAGCCATTTCCTGATCTAATAAAACCAACCCTTCCTCTGTCTGACAGGTCTTGATTTGCTCTATATCCAATCCTACTTCTTGAGCAATCCCCTCCCAATCTTCCTCTACGGTCGTTGCATCCGTCTTTTCGTTAATAGCAGCAATAAAATCCCAGAATTTCTCTGGCTGATATTTAGCAACACAAAGTTCACGAATATCTTGATTGGCTTCCTGTTTACCGTGCAAAGAACAATACTTCATTTCATCTGTCAAACAAGACGTCGCACCACCAGAATCATTGGAGAGTATATAGCGGAGATGAAAATCAATACCCTCTCCTAAGGCTTCTACTATCGGTTGTATTTGGCTTTCCGCCTCATTCCCATAAGGACAAAAAGACATCACAAAAAGATCTACTACTGGCCGATCTGACTTCGGCATCAGCTGATCCGCCGGCGGATTCATATCCAAGACTTGGGGAAAGAAAAGAGCCCCGTCTTTGGTCGCGTAAAATTCTCCCTCCTGGTCATTAAGCACCATATCAAGAACATAGAGATTATTTTCGTCTCTCACCTCGATTGTCTCAATAGTATCCCCCTCCGAGAAAAAATTATCTCGCAGGAAATTTACTGTTTTCTCTTCTATTTGTTCGGCCGTGAAGATTTCTCCGCTCATCACTCGATCAGCTTGAGAATGCCAGCCACCGGCATAACCCAGGCCAAAGCCAAAAATCAAGACTAACAGCAAAGCAGAAAAAAACTTATTGGTAGAAATTTGAAACATATTAAAAAAATTAATTAATTATTCAAAGCCAATTCTCTAGAATCTCCACTAGAAATTGATTTTGTTTGATTAAGCCTAGAGAACCCTGGGCACACTCTTTTTCTCCAAAACGCTCTAGGGTATCTTCTCTTATCTTTTTACTCCAAATCAGCACCGGAATCAAGTCTGTTGAATGCTCTTTTTTCTCACAGGGAGTAGCGTGGTCGGCCGTCACCGCTATCGTTGTTCCCGATAAATCAAGTAAAGGTTTCAAAGCTTGGTCAATTTTTTCAATAAACACCTTTTTCCCTTGACAATCCCCATCATGGCTATAAGTATCTGTCCCTTTAATGTGAAGAAAAAGGAAAGGAGCTTTTCCCATCACCTTGGCCGCTGTTTGGAATTTTCCTTCTAGATTGGTAGTCGCTGTCCCAGTCGCCCCAGAGACTCTCACCTCCTTCATCCCTAAAATTTTTGCCATTCCTTGGTAGAGCCCTCCACCAGTAATAAAATAAGAGGAGAGACCCCATTTCTCCTGGAAAGAAGGAATCTCTTTTAATCGCCCTACTCCTCTCAATAAAAGATAATTTGCTGGCCATAAATTCTTTTTCTTTCTGGTTTCATTAAAAGGATGATTCTTTAAAAGCCGATGAGCTTCTTCCAAAAAAAGATTAAGAATAGCCGCTGTTCGTTGCGACTCCGGACGCCCGTCTAAAGAGGCAATCAACGGCACCTTTCCTCCTATTTGGTGTTGGTCATTAGTTGTTATTTGGTCAGACAAATTTTTGCCCCTCATCACCAAGGCAAAACGATGTTCTATCCCCGGTTGAATGATAAAACGTGCGCCGGAAACAGAATGAATCTTTTTCAGCGCCTTAACTAAAGATTTAGTCTCTTTAATCCGACCCGCTCGCCGATCAAGAATCTTTAATCTTTCGTCAACCGTTGCCCAATTTCCCCGAAAAGCAAGGTCATTTTTCTTGAGCTTCATTCCTAATCCAGCCGCCTCAAAGACACCCCGACCCATATCCCATTTCGGCAAAGAATAGCCAAATAAAGAAAGATGAGCATCTTTAGAAGTCGGGAAAGGTCCCCTGAAAATAGGCTCAATCAACCCTCCCCGTCCTTTTTTCATTAGCCAGTCTAGATTCGGCGTTCGAGCAGCTTCCAAGGGAGTTCGATTCCCCAGAGCCTTAACCGGCTTATCTCCTATTCCGTCAAGAACTATTAAAAGAAAATGATTTTTCTCTTTAAAGAAGGTAGATTTTTTATTCATGAATCTCTTTTTCAATAGCCAAAAGCCGATTATATTTTACCACTCTTTCTCCCCGAGCGGGAGCGCCAGCTTTAATAAAATCTGCTCCCACGCCTGCCGCCAAATCAGAAATAAAATCATCATTGGTTTCCCCGGAACGGTGGGAAACAACAATCTTCCACTGATTTTTCTGCCCTTCGGCTACAGCTTGAAAAGTTTCCATTAAGGTTCCCACCTGATTAGGTTTAATAATCACTCCGTTAACGGCTTTTTTCTCTTCCGCTTTTTTCATTTGGGCGATATGGGTCGTTAAAAGATCGTCTCCGACAATCACCACCTTCTCCCCCAATTGGCGGGTAATCTCCTGAAATCCCTCCCAGTCCCCTTCCGAAAAGGGGTCTTCTAAGAATCGGAAAGGATACCTCTTTACTAATTGCTGATAGAAAAACAAGAGTTTCGGACGGTCAAAAATCTGCCCATCAAGATAATAAACCTGGTCTTTATGAAATTCGTTAGCGGCGCAATCCAGGGCTAACTTTCCTTGAGGAAAATGAGCCATCGCTTGCTGAAGAAAATCCAAAGCGACTGAAGTTTGAGATAAGGGAGGAGCCATTCCTCCTTCGTCTCCAATATTGATAGCTCCCCGGCCTTTGGCTTTCAAAAGAATTTTTTTCAATCCTTGATAGATTTCTGCTCCCGCCCGTAAATTCTCCTGAAAAGTCTTCTGCTCGGGCAAAACCATAAATTCTTGGAAAGCTAATTGGTTTCCGGCATGAGCTCCTCCATTGAGAATATTAAAACTCGGTTGGGGCAAACCCGGGAGATGATTTCCTCCCAAAGATTGGAAAAGTTGGGAAAGATAGCGCCAAAGAGGAAGATGATAAATTTGGGCCGCCGCCCGACTGACAGCCAGAGAAACCGGCAAAATAGCATTTGCTCCCAGCCGGGATTTATTTTTTGTTCCGTCTAGATCGATTAATAACTGATCAATTTCCGCTTGCTGGCGGAC
>CAZFWR010000014.1:5629-8947 GCA_964522615.1 uncultured Candidatus Saccharibacteria bacterium
AAATTCAAATTAGCTTTCAGCCAGTCTTCTTTTGAAGCAACTGGCAGCCACTCTCCTTTTAATTGATAACCGTAAACTGGCTGGCCGCTTTCTCTCATTAACGATAATCCTTTTTCCAACTCCAATCCTTCATTTTTTACTCCTTTTTTCTTCAAAGCTTCTAAAAAAGGAATCACTTCCGGAGTGAGAATATAATAACCAGAAAAACTTAAAATGTCTCTTTTTTCTTTTTTCTTCAATGGAGAAAGACGAGAAATTTTAAAAATCCGTTGGGCAATTTTCTCTGCCTCTATCCGCCAACGGCTATTAAAGTCATCTTCTATCAACCCCAAAACTGGTTTTTGAGAAGTTTGAAAAACTTTTTCCAGTTGAGCAAAACTGGGAATTGAATCTAGTAAAAGTCCCCGCGGCCAAACCATTGCCCAGGGAGCTTTTAATTTTGATTTGAGTTTAAGAATAACCTCTCCGCTACTTAAATATCTATCGCTCCCCACAAACTGGAAAGAGAGCTCTTTATAGCGGGAACGCCAAGCAGATAGCGCCTGGCCAAGGTTCCCCTTTTCCGCTCCCCCTTTAGCTGTAAGGTAGGAAAAGACCGCTTTATTTTTATTCTCCCCGACAATAATCACTTCTGTTAGGCCCGCTTCTTTAGCCTCGTCTAAGAGATATTGGATAAAGGGCTGCTCCCCTAAGAGCCAAAGTTCAAAAGGCGTTACCGAAGCCAGGGGAAGAAAAGACTTTGATCGCTGATTAAGAACAATAACTAATTTTTGCATCAGTTTTAATATTTTTTAGGGATTACCTCCTTCTTAAGAAAGCCGGTATTGCCCACTCTTCTTCTTGAGGAGTTTTTTCTGATTCCTTTTTTTGGCTTTCTTTTTTAATCTCCAAGGCATTTCTTCTTTTCGCCTTCGGTCGAAGGCGAACCTGTTTTTTCTTCCCGGACGATTTAGCCGTTTTCCTCAATTTCGACCTCTTTTTCGGCGGTTGCTTTTCCTCCATTAAAGCTAAAAGGGTAACCTCTATTTTTCCTTTAAGGCTTTTTTCTTTATCTAAACCAAAAATGATTTTAGCAGCGGGATTAAGTTCTTTAATCTTTTGGCTTACCGCTTCTACTTCCGCCATTTTCAAATCCCCGCCGCCCCGAATATAAAAAAGCATACGCTTCACTCCTTCCAGGGGAAAGAGACTTAAATTGTCTTTTCCCATCTCTTTTTGAATTTTTTCCAGCCGGCGTTCTCCTCCAGCCTGAAGACGATTCAGAAATAACTTTTTCTCCTTACTTTTCAAAATTGTTTTCAGGTCAGCAAAATCAATGTTAATCAAGCTCGGTTTTTGAACAATATTAATCAGAGATTCCAGCCAATTCGCCACATGATTATTAATCAAAGAAAAGGCTTCTTGGAAAGTTCCCCCTTTGGCCAAATTAAAAATTTTCTCATTAGAGATAACTAAGTAAGCGTCTAGCGAGGGAATAACTTCCTTTAGAGCCTTTTGAGCCATTTGCTGCTTTTTTCTGCCTTCAAATTGGAAAGGAAGGGTAAAAATACCCAAACTCGTGACCTGGGCCGCTTGAGCAGATTGGGCAAAAACAGATAGGGCGCCTGACCCGGCTCCTCCCCCCAGACAGGAAACCAAAACCACTAAATCTACTCCTTTGAGCAAATGGCTAATTTCTTTTTTCATCTCTTGAGCCGCCTGCTGAGCTAAGTGGAAATTACCGCCTGTTCCCAAGCCCTGGGTGGTCTTTTCTCCCAAAAGAAAAGTTTTCAAATTCTGGTTTTGAATTTTTTCTAATTGAGAAGCATCAGTATCAGCGGCGAGAAAATGGCTGCCCCCGACTTTCTGGCTAAGGTGGGAAACGATTCTTGCCCCTCCGCCCCCTAAACCGACAATAAGAATATTAATACGCCTAGCTCGATGAATCTTTTTTTCTAAAACCATTTTTTTTTCGGAAACCATTTTTAATTTTTTAATTGAAGAATAGTTTTCACTTTTTCTACTTCCGCTCCTTCTCGCTTAATGCTTTTATCGGTTAAGTCCACAATAGTTGAAAGTTTAGCAAACTGGCAGATGCCTTTAACGATAAGGTCAACAGAGAGATCAATTTCTTCCGGTTGGACAATAGGAAAACCAGCTTGGTTGAAAGCCGGTAAGCTCGTTATCATAAAGCCCGTTTCCCGAATAATCTGCGCCGCTATATCGTCAGAAAATTGTAGGGCTATTTTATCCTGGCTATCTACTAACTCCGGAGAAAGAGAAGCTTTTCGAGGTAAAAGAACGGTAGTTGGTCCCGGCCAAAGTTGCCGTAAAATAGCCGAATCGTTCCCTCCGATATAAGCTAAGTTTTCTGCCAAACGAAACTTATTAACCATAATCGGCAAGGGTTCGGGTAAAGAGGAATCCTTCAAATCAACAACCTTCTGCAGCGCTTTTTGATTAAAAATGTTCGCCCCTAAGGAATAAACTGTCACCGTGGGGAAAATAATGACTCCCCCTCTTCTTAAAACCCGGGCTGCTTCTTGAGCTTGGCTAATCATGGTTTATCATATTATAGCATAGAATAATTGAGACCAAGAGATATTACTTCTGGCCAGAAGCCGCTTTGACAAATTCCCGAAACAAAGGATGGGGGACCAGAAGCCGGGACTTAAACTCCGGATGAAACTGAACACCAACAAAAAAAGGATGATTCTTCAATTCAATAATTTCCACTAAATCTTTTTGGGGATTTAATCCAGCGATGACTAATCCTTTTTTCTCCAGTTCTTTTCGAAATGAATTATTGAATTCATAACGATGGCGATGTCTTTCTGGAACCAGAATGTTTCCGTCTTTGTTTTTAGGCAAACCAGAGGACTGATAAGCGAAAAAACTTTTAGTCCCCTTCGCCACCAAGCAATCATAATTTCCCAACCTCATTGTCCCTCCATATCTTTTTTCTTTTAATAAAATTTTCTGGGCTTTCATCGTCTCAATGACGGGATAAGGAGTTTGAGGGTTAAATTCTGTTGAATTAGATTTTTTTAACCGTCCTACCTGTCGAGCAAATTCAATAACCGCCAATTGCATGCCCAAGCATAACCCCAAAAAGGGAATCTTCTGCTCTCGGCAAAACCGGACCGCCTTAATCTTTCCTTCCACCCCGCGTTGGCCAAATCCCCCCGGAACGATAATGCCGTCATATTTCTTAAGCTCTTTTAGGGCTCCCGGATTCTTCTCATATTTTTCCGCCGAAAGCCAGTCAATTTTCGGCTGGAGATGATGAAACCAACTAGCGTGTTTCACTGCCTCAATGACAGAAATATAAGAATCAGC
>CAZFWR010000015.1:0-7800 GCA_964522615.1 uncultured Candidatus Saccharibacteria bacterium
CAGATTCGGGTACCCGTGACCCAGCTGCCGAAACTGCTAGCTGGGCTTGATTAATTAAGGATTTCAGCAAAATGGAAAAAATCATTCTCTCTAACGGCTTGAGGCTTTTATTTGTTCCTCAGAAAGAAGCGAGAACAGTAACCGCTTTAATCTTAGTGGGGGCCGGTTCTAAGTATGAAACAAAAGCTATTAATGGCCTTTCTCATTTCCTAGAGCACATGCTTTTTAAGGGAACGAAGAAAAGGCCGACTTCTTTAGAAGTGGCTTCTGTCTTAGATCGGGTCGGAGGCGACTATAATGCCTTTACCGATCGGGAATACACCGGCTACTTTGCCAAAGTGCGGCCGGAGCACTTCCATTTGGCTCTAGACTGGGTAAGCGACATTTTTCTTCACCCTCTTTTGCTTCCGGAAGCGATTGAGCGGGAAAAAGGAGTTATTCTCGAGGAATTGCATATGTATCTGGACACCCCTCTCCAATACATTGGTGAGGTTTGGGAGAAACTGCTTTATGGCGACCAGCCGGCTGGCTGGGATATTCTTGGGACAAAGGAAACGATTCTCGGTGTTGATCAAAAGAAGTTGCTTGATTATTTCTCCCAGCATTATTCTTCGCGGAATACGGTTTTAGCTTTTGCTGGGTGCTTGGGGGACAAGGAAAAAATCAAAAGAGAGGTGGAAAAAGTTTTTCAAGCGATGAACCAAGAGTCACCGGCGGACAAGTTAAAAGTGAAAGAAGAACAAATAACTCCCCGGAGTTTGATTAAGTTTAAGAAAACAGACCAAACGCATCTTAGTTTGGGGGTGAGGGGTTATGACGGTCAAGATGAACGGCGCTGGGCACAAGCAGTTTTGGCCGTCATCTTGGGAGGAAACATGAGTTCCCGCCTCTTTAATATTATCCGGGAAGAGCATAGTTTAGCTTACTATGTGCGAACTTTTCCCCAGACTTATACTGACACTGGCTACTTGATGACTCAGGCGGGAATTGCTAATCAGAAGGTAGAAAAAGCGGTCCAATTAATTTTAGAGGAGTATCAGAAAATGGCCCGGGGAGAAATCCAACCTTCAGAAACAGAGAAAGGGAAAGAATATCTTAAAGGTTCTTTATCCTTATCCCTGGAATCTTCTAGCAGCTTGGCTAGTTTTTATGCTCAGCAGGAATTGCTGGGTCCAGCGGTTCTTTCTCCGGAAGAGATAACTCAAAAAATTAATCAAGTAACTCAAGAAGATGTTTGCCGGGTAGCGAAGGAATTATTCGTTCCCGCCAAACTAAATTTGGCTTTAATTGGTCCCTACCATCAAGGAGATTTTGATGCTATCCTTAGAAAACCATAACCATGGAAGGACATTATCTTGACATTTCTTGGAAAACTATTTTGAAGGTGGCTTTTACCACCGCCTTGTGCTACCTTCTTTTTTTGGTCCACCAGATTATCATTTGGTTTCTTTTTGCTTTGATTATCGCCGTCCTTTTGCGGTCGGTGATTGATTTCTTTCGTTATCGACACTTTCCTTATTGGTTATCGGTGCTTCTTACCTACCTGCTGATCTTCGGTATTCTGGGAGGCATTATTTATCTCAGTCTGCCGGTAATTATTCAGGAAGTTCACCAAGTGATTGTTTCTCTCCCTGCTTATCTTCCGGAATTCAAAGCTTTATTAAACCGGGTGGGGATAGAGATTCCTTTCGTTTCTCTGCAGGGGTTATCTTCCCGCCTTCTTCAGCAGGCGCCCGGAGATATCTTCCAGGCGGTGGGCACGCTTTTTGGAGGTTTAGCTTCTACTTTCTTTGTTTTAACCATGGCTGTCTTCCTCTCTTTCCAAAAACAGGAATTTGGAGAAGTGATTGCTTTTCTTTCTGCCAAGCGCTACCAGAAAAGAATTCTCAAGGCCTGGAAACGGAGCCGGAGAGAGGTCAGTGCTTGGTTTTGGATGAGAATTATCGGGGTCTTGTTTATCGCCGTCACTTACTTTTTAACTTATCAGCTTTTTGACATTCAGGGAGCTTTAGTCCTTGGGTTGCTGGCCGGACTCCTGGATTTTATTCCTTACTTCGGGCCTTTGGCGGCCACCTTCTTAGGAGGAATCTTTGTCGGCATTCAGGTTTCTTGGATTTTGGCGATAGTGGTGGTGATTATTCTTTTTGCTTTGCAGAATATTGAAAGCCATCTTTTAACTCCGCTGGTGGGAAAGAAATTAATCGGGCTTCCTCCCTATCTCATTCTTTTAGCCATTGCCCTCGGCGGGCAGCTCTTTGGCCTCCTCGGAGCTTTCTTGGCCATTCCGGTGGTGGCTATTATCTACCGCTTCGTCGTTGACTTTAAAACGGGAGAATATCAAGAGAGGAGTTTTGAAGAGGAAAGAGCGCCCTTAGAATAATTTATGGCCAAAGCTTGATAATTTAAGAAAATTATGGCCGAGGCGATTTTTTATATTATAGCTGGTCCGATCGGCAATTTGGAGGACTTAACTTTTCGAGCGAAAAGGATTTTAGGAGAGGTGGACTTAATTTTGGCGGAACATCCCCGTCACCTCCAAAGACTCCTTTCTTCCTATCAGATTAGAACCCCTCTCTTTTCTTATCATCAACATAGTTCTCCTGCTCAAAGGGAGAAAATTGCTGGTTTGTTAAAGGCGGGGAAGAAACTAGCTCTGATGACGGATGCCGGAACTCCGGGCTTAGCAGATCCGGGAAATGAATTAATTGCCGAGCTTTGGGGGAAAGTAGAAGGTTTGAAAATCATTCCTTTGCCTGGAGCTAGCGCTCTGGCTACCGCAGCTAGCGTTTCTGGTTTCCGAATGGATAAGTTTCTCTTTCTTGGATTTTTGCCGAAGAAGAAAAAACAGTTTTGGCTGAAAAAAATTATCTCTTCCTCCTTCCCGGTGATATTGTATGAATCTCCCTATCGTCTTTTGAAAACCTTAAATCAACTTATTGCTCTTCAACCGGATTTGGAAATTTTTATTGGCCGAGAGTTAACTAAAAAGTTTGAAACTCTTTACCGGGGGCAGATAACAGAAGTTGTTTCTCAATTGGAAAATAGTAAGATAAAAGGAGAATTAGTGATTATTGTTAATCGCCATGGAAAAAAATAAATACTATCTTTCAACAGCTATTGATTATATTAACGCTGCTCCTCATTTAGGGCATGCGCTGGAAAAAATTCAAGCCGATACTTGGGCTCGTTATCAAAAAGCTCAAGGGAAAGAGGTTTTTTTTGTAACCGGGACAGACGAAAATGGATTAAAAATTGTTCAGGCGGCAGAAAAATCAAAAAAATCTCTTTCTCAATTTGTTACTGCCAAAAGTAAAGGATTTCAACAACTCCAGAAAAAGCTTCATCTTTCTTTTGATTCTTTTGTTCGGACTTCTCAACCGGAGAACGAAGAGGCAGTGAAGAAATTTTGGAAGAAAATCAAAGCCGACATATATCAAAAGAAATATCGAGGTTTTTATTGTGTTGGTTGTGAGGCTTTTTTGAAAAAAGAAGAATTACTTGATGGTTGTTGCCCGGTTCATCAAACAAAACCTCAATTAATAGAAGAGAAGAACTATTTTTTCCGTTTGACGAAATATAAAAAACAACTCAAGAAACTAATTGAAGAAGATAAATTAAAAATTATTCCTTCTTCTTATAAAAATCAAGCCCTGGCTTTTTTAGACGAGGGGGTGGAGGACATGTGTATTTCTCGTTCGGCGGAGAGATCTCATGGCTGGGGACTGGACGTTCCCGGAGATAGTTCCCAGAAAATCTGGTGTTGGTTTGACGCTCTAATTAGTTATTTAACAGCTATTGGCTACGGTCAAGATGACCGCCGTTTCCGCTATTGGTGGAACCAGGAAAGCGAGAAAATTCACTTTATCGGGAAGGATATTCTCAAGTTTCACGCGATTTATTGGCCGACGATGCTCATAGCGGCTGGCTTGCCTCTGCCGAACATTATTTATGTTCACAGCTATCTGACAATCAATAATCAGAAGATGTCAAAAAGCCGCGGTCCGTCTATTTCCCCCGAAAGTTTAGCGGGAAAATATTCCACCGATGCTTTGCGTTACTTTCTTCTGCGGGAAGTTTCTTTGAACAAAGACGGAGATTTCTCGGCTAAACGTTTCAGAGAGCGATATCAAGACGATTTAGCTAACGGTTTAGGCAATTTAACCGCCCGTCTTCTTACTCTTCCTCAGCCGGAAAAACCGAGCTCCGAATTTATTAATTTGGAAGCGGAGGAAGCAGTCGGAGAAGAAGAGAAGAAATACCATCAGGCGATGGCCAAGTTTAACTTTCGCCGGGCCCTGATAGCTATTTGGGAACTAATTGCTTTTTGCGATCAATATCTTGACCGTGAAGAGCCCTGGAAAGAAAAAGAAAACAGCGGAGAAGTAATTAGCGATATCCGTTTAGTTCTCGGAAAAATCGGAGAATTCTTAGCCCCTTTCCTTCCCGAAACAGCGGAGGAAATTAAAGGACAATTAACCGGGGAAAAAAAGAAAACGATTCTATTTCCTAAACTCGGATGAGATTTTCCCTCATTGATACTCACGCTCATTTAAACTTGTCTGCTTTCAAAGATGATGGGAAAGAGATTGTCGCTCGGTGCCTAAAGGAAGGAATTGGGGTAATTAATGTCGGAACAAATTATTCTACTTCGGTGAAAGCGGTTGATTTAACCCAAGAGTTTCCCGAGGGACTTTGGGCGGCGGTCGGCTTGCATCCTCTTCATCTAGAAGAGGCTTTTTATTTTCGGGCGTAATTTTTTGATCCATAAAAATATTTTAATCTTATTCATTCTTTTTCTCGTGTTGTTGATTTCGTTGAAATTGGTTTAGACTATGGGCGTCTTCCTTCGGAAAAAGGAAAAGCGGCCGCTATTCGAGAAAAACAGAAGCGCGCCCTTGGCGCCCACTTTGCCTTTGCCGAAAAAGTTCGCCGGCCGATAATTATTCACTGCCGGGATGCTTTTCCCGAGCTTATTGCTTTCTTCCAAGAAAGAAAAGGAAAAAACTTTTCAGGAGTAATTCATTGTTTTACTGGGAGTTGGGAAGAAGCCCAATTCTTTTTAGGCCAAGGGTTTTATCTTGGCTTGAATGGAATTATTTTTAAAACTAATTTAGACGAAGTAATTTCAAAAATTCCCTTGGAGAGAATTTTAGTAGAGACAGATTGCCCTTATCTTCCCCCGCTTCAAAAAAAAGGAGAGAGGAACACCCCTCTTAATTTGAAATTTATTGTTCAGAAAATTGCTGACCTAAAGGAGTTAAGTTGGGAGAAAGTAGCCCGAGCAACAACGGAAAACGCTCAGCGGTTGTTTTCTCTTGAGGAATAAAAAACTTTCACTTTTTTATTAATTCTTTGAAACTTATCTTTTTTCGTCTATGATAGATTTACAATGAATGATTACCAACCAAAGGAAATAGAGAAAAAATGGCAGAAGGTTTGGGAAGAGAAAAGACTCAACCAGCCTCAAAATCAAGCGCCAGGCAAGAAGAATTTTTATCACCTGGTTATGTTCCCTTACACTTCGGGAAATCTCCACCTGGGCCACTGGTACAATTATTCCGGAGCCGATGTTTATGCCCGTTATCAGTTACTGAAAGGCTTTAATGTCCTTTCTCCCATCGGCTTTGATAGTTTTGGTCTGCCAGCCGAAAATGCGGCTATAAAGCATCATACTAATCCTCATAATTGGACGGAAAACAACATTAAGAAGATGGAGGGCCAGCTCAAAGGCATCGGAACAATCTGTGACTGGTCAAGAGAAGTGGTTACCTCCCACCCTGATTATTATAAATGGACTCAATGGTTATTTATCCAGTTTTATAAACAAGGATTGGTTTATCGAGAGAAGAGATGGGTCAATTGGTGCCCGTCTTGCCAGACTGTTTTAGCTAACGAACAAGTGGTTGACGGCGAATGCGAGCGATGCCAAACGCCGGTTACCCAAAAACAGGTTGAGCACTGGCTTTTTAAAATTACGGATTACGCCGAAGAATTATTGAAAGATCTAGATGGTTTAGACTGGCCGGAGAGGACGAAGATGATGCAGAAAAATTGGATTGGTAAATCAGAAGGGGCCGAAATATCTTTTTCTTTGGTTGGTTTTGAAAAGCCTTTAACGGTTTTTACAACCCGGATAGACACTATTTTCGGGGCAACTTATCTAGTTGTTTCACCGGAAAACCCTATTTTAGGAGATTTAAAGCCAAAAATTAAAAACTGGCCGGAATTGGAAAAATATATTCAGAAGGCTCAAGGTCAAACAGAAAGAGAAAGGATCAGTCAGGATAAAGTGAAAAGCGGAGTTGAGATAAAAGGGATTGAGGCTATTAATCCGGCTAACCAAGAAAAGATTCCTGTTTTTGTGGCGGATTATGTTTTAGCTGATTACGGAACAGGGACGGTTATGGCCGTTCCGGCTCATGACCAAAGAGATTTTGAATTTGCCCGGATTTTTCATTTGCCGATGAAGGAAGTCATTACCTCTCCCACCGGCTGGAAAGAATCTGGGGCTTATACCGGGGAAGGAGTTTTAAAAAATTCGGCTCAATTTAATAATTTAACTTCTAGCCAGGCTTGTTCAGAAATTCAACAATGGTTAGCGAAACAGGGAAAGGCAAAAAAGACTATCCATTACAAATTGAGAGATTGGAGTGTTTCTCGCCAACGTTACTGGGGAACCCCTATTCCAATGATTTATTGCCCTCGCTGTGGCTGGCAGCCGGTTCCAGAGAAAGAACTTCCTGTTCTCCTTCCTCCTGTTGACGATTACCAACCGGTTCCAGGTGGTCTTTCTCCCTTAGCTCGTTCGGCTGAATTTCAAACAACGGCTTGTCCTCGTTGCGGTGGCCCGGCGAAGCGGGAAACAGACACCTTGGATACTTTTGTTGATTCTTCTTGGTACTATCTTCGCTATGTTGATTCGCAAAATAAAAGAAAAATAGCGGAGACAGAAAAGATAAAGGCTTGGCTGCCGGTGGATATTTATATTGGCGGAGCAGAGCATTCAGTTCTCCATCTTCTTTATGCCCGTTTCTTTACTAAGGCGATGAGAGATTTGGGGTTAATTGATTTTTCAGAGCCTTTTTTGAAATTACGCCATCAGGGTATTATTCTTGGTCCTGATGGTTCCAAGATGTCCAAATCTCGGGGAAATGTCGTTGATCCGGACAAATTAGTGGAAAAATACGGAGCGGATGCAGTGCGAAGTTATCTTTGTTTTATGGGGCCTTTTAGTGATGGCGGGACTTGGAAATTAGCTGGACTTCAAGGAATGGTGCGTTTTCTAAAAAGAATTTGGAGATTAAGGGAAAAAGTTCAGTCGGCGGGGAAATTTTCTTTAGAAAGCCAAAGACAGCTTCAGCGAACGATTAAAAAGGTGGAAAAAGATATAGAGCGTTTCCACTTTAATACCGCTTTAAGTTCTTTAATGATTCTGCTTCGGGCTTGGGAGGGAGAAAAGCAAATTCCCAAAAAAGACTATCTCCAGTTTTTACAGCTTTTAGCTCCGTTTGCCCCTCATTTAGCGGAAGAGCTTTATCAGTCTTTCCAGGCAGGAAAAATTTTTCAATCTATTTTCCAAACTTTCTGGCCGAATTATCGTCAAGAAATGATAAGGGAAGATAATTTTACTTTAGTGGTCCAGGTTAACGGTAAAGTGAGAGACCAGCTAAAAGCGCTGGTGGGTATTGGGGAAAAGGAGGCCCAAACCCAAGCCTTAAATTCTCCTAAAGTTAAATCTTTTCTTGGTAAAAAGAAAATTCAAAAAGTTATCTTTGTTAAAGACAAGCTAATTAATTTTGT
>CAZFWR010000016.1:0-7299 GCA_964522615.1 uncultured Candidatus Saccharibacteria bacterium
GCAATCATAGCGGCGTTGTCCATAGTAAATTTCAAAGGCGGCAAGAAAAAAAGCAGATGGTTTTCTCGGCATTTTTCCGCTAAGCGTTCTCTCAATTGCTGGTTAGCGCTTACGCCGCCGCTTAGAACAATTCCTTTGGCCCGGAAATCTCTAGCTGCCTTTATCGTTTTTTTAAGGAGAACATCGTTAATAGCTTGCTGAATTTCATCAGCCATTTTCAAGGGATAAAAAGATGAGTTTTTGACAGCTGAGGGGAGGCGTTGGTGAAGATAGGAAACAGCTGTCTTCAGGCCGGCGAAACTGAAGTCAAAATTTTTAGCCCGAATCATTGGCCGAGGAAGGCTAATATCCCCGATGGCCGCTGAGATATTTTTTCCTGGCTGGCTGATTATAGTTTGCCATTTCTCGGCGGCTTGAGCAATAGGCGGACCGCCGGGATAACCCAAGCCGAGAAGGCGGGCGGTTTTATCAAAGCATTCTCCGGCAGCGTCGTCCCGGGTTTCTCCAAGCAGCTGATAATGGTCAAAACGATTTGCCAAGACCAGCTGGGTATGTCCCCCGGAGACAATCAAAGCGATCAAAGGGAAAACTGGTTTTGGGGAAGCCTTCTTTTTTTCTGGCAACCAACCGCTTAATAAATGGGCCTCCAAGTGATTAACGGGAATTAAAGGAATGCCCCAACCGGAACTTAAAGCTTGGGCAAAATTTACTCCGGTCCAAAGAGCGGGAGCCAGTCCGGGACCTTGAGTAACAGCGATAAGGGTAATGTCCGGGGGGCGGTAGTTTTGAAGAAAAGAAAGAATAATGGAAAACCATTCCCCGCTTTTAGTAAAAATCTTGGCTAAGCTTGCCTTTCTAGATAGCGGGAAAATAACTTTTTTAGGAAAAAGCTGTCCCGTTTGGCTAAGGGCTTTTTGCAATAAGGGGAGTAGATTTTTTTGATGTTCTCTCTTAGCAAGACTGGGAACTACTCCTCCCCAGGGCTGGTGGATTTCTATTTGAGAAGAAACAAGATTAGCTTCTATCTGGATAGAAGGAGGGAAACAAGGTCCCTCCATTTCTAAAATTGCTATTCCGGTATCGTCACAAGAAGTCTCAATTCCTAGAACTTTCATTACTTGATTTTTAGTGGAAAATTTGTAAAATTAGGAGGATGGCCCCATCGTCTAACGGCCAGGACATTGGATTTTCAATCCAACAATAGGGGTTCGATTCCCCTTGGGGCTGCTTAACTTTGAGGAGAAACGTTTTCTGTTTCCTCTTTTTCTTCGTCTTGCTGGTTCTCTTTTAGAGTTTCAAAAACCTTCGGCAGAATTTTTTCTATTTCCTCCCGGTTTCGGAAACCATAATAAGGCTGGTCTCCGACAATAACAATCGGCAATTCCTTTTCTAGAGAATAGAGGGATTTTAGAGTCTGGAGAGCCGAAAGGTCAAGATTGTAGTCAAAGGAATAGATTCTCAAGAAAGGATATTTATCTCGCAGGAAGGTAAGGACATAGCCCTGTTGGCCGCAACTAGGGCAATTTTTTTGGTTGGAGTAAAAGTAAAGAACGGGGATTAACTGAGTTCCGCATTTTTCCTGGGCTTCTTTAGTTAATTGCCACTGCTTAATTTCTAAAAGGGAATATTGTTTTTTCAGGCGGATAACTTCCGGATTGTCGCTTCCTAAAGCTCCTTCCGTATAATCTAAGCGCTGGCCAATAAAATAGAGTTCTTCAGTTAGGGCAGAACTGTCAATATGCTGGCAGACATTGGCGCTTAGAAGGGAAAATTGGGTTTCGGCGGAAAGGACATCCAGCTGTAAATCCTGGCGGAGGTTTTCAACCTGCGACAGTTTTAACTGGTTGAGGTCATGGCTCAACCAAAAGCCAAGGGAAAAAACTAAACCGGTTAGAAGGAAAACTAGTAAATATTTCCCCAGTTTGACTTGTTTTTTAGGATTTCGGCTAAGGGGGCGCTTATTCATTTTCTTTTTCTTTAAGCCAATTAGACTGGCGGCGCAACAGCACTTGTGCCAGAGCTCCAGACCACCAGATGAGATAAAGCGGAGTGTAAAAAAAAGCGGTTAGGATAAGGCCTTTCCCGAGTTTCCAAGAGAGAGTATCCCGACTTAGTTTTTGCCCTAAAATAATAGCTAAAGCAGTAAAGGCTAAACCGAAGAGCCCAAGAAAAACAAGCCAGTGGCTGCTAATGAAAAACCAGTCAAAATGGAAGTTGAATTGATTAATAGCAAAACCGACTGCTTGCCAAGAAAGAAGGGAATGCCCTATTTGAGAAATGGTTTGTCCGAGAATATATCCGCTAACGCTGAAGAGAAAGAAAACGCTAAGCAAGATAGCGGGAAAGACAAGGAGGCCAAAGTTTCCCTGATGAAAACCAAGAAGGTGGCGATAATCCCAAGCATTGCGGATGGTTCCTTGATACCAGCGAACCCTTTGTTTATAAAGACTTTTAAAATTGTCAGGGGAAACAGTATAGACGTAAGCATTAACGGCGTTTTCAATCTGATAGTTATAACTTTGAAGGCGGAGGGCAATTTCCCCATCCTCCGTTAGGTGAGCTCGGCGGTAGTAGCCAATTTCTTCAAAAATAGCCCTTCGGAAAATAGTCAGGGGTCCGGGAGTAACCTGTAAACTCCCTATTAGCGTTAAGGCCTTCCGAAGATAGATGCCTAAAGCGTATTCAACATTTTGGAGATACTGAAGGAAATTTTTGGGCTGGTAAACTTTTAAAGAACTGGTAACGGCTTGGACATTAGAGTCGGCAAAATAGGGAAGCATTTTTTTTAAGGCTTGAGGGTCAACGAAAGAATCTGCGTCTAAAGTACCGACGAATTCTGAATGAACCTGGGCTAGACCATAATTTAGGGCGGTATGTTTCCCGCCATTTTTTTGGTGGTAAACCTTGACTGGTCCCTGTTTTTCAAATTGCTTGGCGATTTTGAAAGTACCGTCTCGGCTTCCGTCATCAATCACTAGAATCTGAAATTTATCTCGAGGGTAGTCTAGGGCGAGTAGAGACTCGACTGTCTGAGCAATACTTTTCTCTTCGTTATAACAAGGAACAATAAAAGCAACCGAAGGAAACTTTCCCTTCAGTTTGGGAAGATAAAGAGCCCGCCGATTTTCGAGGATAGTCACCAGATAGAAAAAGGCAACATAGAGGCTGAAAAAGGTGGCGCTATAGACAAGAAATTTACCAAAATTCATAGGATTTCCTTCATTCCTAAACTTCAGTCCATCTTACCATAAAGCCCAGTCGGGAAAAAGACCTATTCGCGAAGGCGAGGATAGTCTCCGGCTTCGATAGTCCAGACACTATTAAAGTCCCAGTTTGAGAAATTAGTTTGGTCCTGCATTTGGCTGGTTGTCAGCCCAATAGCTCCGCCCTCGCTTTGAGATTGTCCAGTAGTTTGTATATCCCAATAGCAATCTGTTTCCTGGGAGGAAGTTCCTCGTTTTTGGAGAAACCCGGCTTTATTAATATTGGGACCACTCACGTAACCAGTGGCATAATTATAATAGAGATCGTTTGAATTAGAGCTATAGGCAAATCCGCCGGCGAGATTATTAGTAGCCGAGACTTTAGCCTGGGAGTAAGAATTTTCTACAGCCGAGCCGGCAATTTCTCCAGCAAATCCGCCTATCTTGCTATTTCCCTCCACTTTTCCCTGAGTCCAGCATTTCCGAAGGCTGATTCCATTAAGTCCGCCAATTAATCCTCCTACTATTTGGCCTCCTCGGACGGTTCCTTGGTAATGGCTGTTAGCCACCACTCCTTGAACATTGGTTATTCCAATTAAGCCGCCAACATTATTAGCTTGAGAGGCTTCAACTTCCATTGAAGACCAAGAATGATTAATCCAAGCATTGGCGGCGCTGCCGACAAGACCGCCAACATAACCACCCCCGGAAGTGTTATAGGAGCTGGCCAGATAACCGGTGGTATAACAGTCAGTAATCTCGATAGGCAGAGCATCGTTCTTATATCCCTGAATGTAGCCAACTAGACCTCCAACGTATTGATAACCTCGAAGGTCAGCATTTCTTAAACCAAGCTGGAAAAGCCGGGCGCCGGCTTTGGCTCTGCCAATAAGCCCAACATACCAACCGGTGGTTTCTCCGGTGTAGTTACTGCCGGTGCGATTAATATGGAGATTATCAATAGTGTGGCCAGCGCCGTCGAGAGAACCGGTGAAGGGGAGAGAGCTGTCTCCTAAGGGGTCAAACCCTAATTGATTATTCCAATCTATAGTAGCTGAACAGTCAATATTATTAACTAATTGATAAGAGGCGTTGAGATCAAGGCTTACATCTTGAAGCTCCTGACAGCCGGTAATAATGTAGGGATCGGTTGGTGTTCCGCTGGCGGCAATAGCCTGACGGGCGGGACTATTGGAAACAGGAGAGGAAATTCCCCATTCGTCTTGAGATTTTAGGGCAAAGTAGTAAGTCAGGGAAGAATCGAGGTCAGAAACAACCAATCTTTCTGGCTGTCCTGGGTCTTGAGGAAGTAAGTCTTGAAGGACCAGGCTAGCTTCTTCCCATTTATCTTCAGTGATAGCTTGGAAACCCTGTTTGATACTATAATGAGAAACAGGAGCTCCTTCTGCTTTTTGAGGGGCAGTCCAGGTAAGCAGAATTTCTCCATTTTCTCTAGTAGGGTAAAGAGAAAGGTCGTAAACGGTCTGGGGAGGATCGTTATTCAGAATGATGGAAACAGAGTATTGAGAGCTGAAAAGGCCGTTTTTATCTTGAAGCCAAAGGGAAACATTTTTTTCTCCGTTTCCGGAAGAAAGTATAAATTCGTCTGGTTTTTCTGCTAACCAGAGAGGGTCATTCTTCTCTGGAGGAACGGCTTGGCTTTCTGATAAAAACCAGGCTTCGGCTTCTTCATCCTGGGTAATAGTTACTTTAACCGCGGATTGGGTAGTAGTGGTGAGAGAGCCTGTTTCCAAATCAGAGAGAGAAAAGCTAACGGCGGGAAAGACTGGTCCTTGATAAGATTGATTTTGGCTTTTGGGAGTGGGAATTCCCATTTCAAAGTCTTCTTTATTATTGTCTGTGTCCGGGTAAAGTTGAGATTCTTCATTCCAGCGGCGGCCAAGACTTAAACCAGCGGCCGGATTTTCTGGGTAAGCTTCACCTTCAAAGTCGGTAATCTCCTGGCCAAAGCCCAGTTTGTCCGCCAATTGGCCCAAAGGATTATAAAAAAGGATAGTGTTATTGTCGGCCATAGAATTACTACTGGAATAGTAAATGTCGGGAGCGACTATTCCTCGATAGCCGTGGCCGGCGTCTATTTCCGGAGGAGTGATTAAAAAGTAGCCCTGGGGCGGAATACGGCCCTCAAAATTCTGGGAGCTGACTAAATTCATTTCTGTTCCGCTGGCGGTTTTCTTTTTTAGACTCCATTGAGAAAGATCAACCTCTCGCTGGTTGGGGTTAAAGAGTTCAATAAATTCGTCTTGACTATTTTCTCCGCTTATTTGAACTTCGCTGATAAGTATTTTGGGAATTTCTAGAACAGTGATAAGAATCTCGTCTTCATCTGTTTGCCCGGTGGCGTCAGCGACCTGAAGGGTGATTAAATAGTCTCCCGGGGCAAGACCATTCTCTAAAACAAGGGTCGGTTCTTCTTCGGTAAAGTTCCAAAGTCCATCTTGAGTAGTGTCCCATCTATAGGAGACGATGCCGACATTGTCCCCTGACTGACTAGCATCAAGAATAATCGGCTGACCGCATTCTAGTCTTTGGTCAGGGCCAGCGATAGCGAGCGGCGGATAATTATCAACAGGTGTTGTTTGATTAGCTGATTGGTTGGTAGAAGAATTGGAAGAAAGCTGCCAGCCTTGGCTATTTCTCTGGTTGGGAGTGCCTCCGACCGAGTAACTGGTCTGCCATTTTAAATTTTCTTTTCTCTCCATTGTTCTTTTGGAGGCATTATCTCCGGCTGGCCAATCAGGGTCAGCTCTGGCTATGTCTTGAAGTTGGCAATGGCTGTCAAAGAGATAAAGTGTTTCTTCAGTATTTTTAATTCCTCCTTGATAAATTTTATCGGCTTTTTGATAGGGAAGACTTTGGTCATCGCTTCTTTCAAGAAGAAAAAACTGGTTAGGAGAAAGAATATCATTTTCATTAAAGCGAACAATCAAATGCTGATTTTGATTAAAAATCTGCCAACCACTGAGATTGGTTAGTTGGGAAGAGATATTTTTTAATTCCAGCCACTCATCGTTTGAGGAAAAAGAAGTTCCCATCCAGGCAATTTCATTGAGAATAACTTTATTCCAGGCTGGTTGAGGGAGGTGATTGGCCGGGCAAAGAGAGCCGTCTGGGGTTTCCGCAGATTGAGTTTCTGGGCGGGTTTCCGCTTCCGTTTTTTCTTCCGCGGCGGTGTTTTTCTCGGCGGAAGAAGCAACTGACTTAGCCTGCTGAACTTGAATTTCGGCAATCTTGGCCTGAGACTGGGCTACCTCTTTGATGAGGTTCATCAATTCAGCGCTTTCTTGGTCTCGGTTAAGAAAAACAGCGGCTAATTCTTCCATTACTTCCGCTAACTCAATGTTCTGGCCGTTTTCTTGAGTAGCTCCAACTGAAGAATAGCCCTTAACGGACTGTTCTCCGATTATCTCTTTCAAGGATTGGACGGTTCGGCTTAAATCTTCAATTTCTGGAGAAGAAGTAGAAGGGGGATTAATAACTACTTCTTGAGGAGAAGCAAGGGGAGTGAAGAAGTCAACTACTTGGTCTTTTAGCCAACTTAGGGAGGAAAGAAAACCGGTTGGCTCTTGGCTAAAAGAAAACCGGGGAACAAAGCCAGGAAAGGTGACGGCGAGACGGGGTTGGCTTACCCATCCGTAAGCCGAGTAATTTTTCTCTACCTGTCCCACAATTTCTACGATAAAGGGGTCAAGATGCTGGTAACCAGCTTGACGCCAGGCTTGATATGGCCAGGGAATATATTCCCGGGAATCGGTGGGAATTAATTCTTCTGGGGAATAAAAGGCGGCAATAATCTTCCCTTGGTTTACGGTTTGGGGGTGATAAAGAATAATGTATTGAAAATAACAGGATTGGTTTTTCCCTTGGTGGTCAAGGTAGGAAAAAGAAATTTCTCCTCCAGCCGCCTTAATTTCATTTTGAGTGAACCATTCTCGAGCAATCTGATTGGCTCTTTTGACGCTTAGTCCTTCCAAGGTATCAAGCAGAGTATAGGCGGTGTCGGAAGAGTTAAGCAAATGATAACCAAGCTTTACTGTTTCTAAAAGAACTTTTTTAGAAATATCCTTAGGCAATT
>CAZFWR010000016.1:7309-7691 GCA_964522615.1 uncultured Candidatus Saccharibacteria bacterium
AAAATAGAATTGCATTATTCCCTGATAGACAGCATGCATCGTTATGGCTGTTGCTCCTTGCTGGGCGAGATTAGCCGGTTGGCTAAAGGAAACGATTTGTTCTTCCCGCAGGAAATTACGGACGAGACGGAAGATTCCAGCTGTTTCCGTTTTAGAAAGGGCTTGATAGGCGCGAGAAGAAACTAAAGCCGGGCAAAAACTGGAAAGAATCCATAAAAACAGAAAAAGACTTAAAAGAGAAAAACGGGATCGGGACATAGGACTAATTAATCTCTAGGGTGGCAAGGATGGCTTCCAGGCTTTGTTGGCAATTTTCTTGGTCGGAGAGAGAAAATTGCCCTTCCCATTTAATAATCTGGCCTTTTTCCAAAGGAAGATAAAG
>CAZFWR010000017.1:0-7620 GCA_964522615.1 uncultured Candidatus Saccharibacteria bacterium
AGTCCCAGATCAAAGCCCCATAGGGAGCAGTTTTAGACCTCCTAAGAATCAGAAGTTTTCCCTGCTCGTTAAATATTATTGCTTTTTGAGAAACGCCCACCTTTTTCATATTCTTTTTTAATTTTTTCTTTCATAAATTTATTTTATCTTATTCTCCCCCATTCTGCTACTCACTATATCTTTAATTGGGCAGATGGGACAATTTTTGATGTCTCTTGGTTGCAAGAATTGCGCACTAACCTGTTCTCCGTGTTGGACTCGAACGATTCTCGCCCTAGCTTAAGTTGGTTGGCGGAGTAGGACTCGAACCCGTCTCGTGCTACATAGATTTAAGATTAGCCCCTATCTCTGATATAAACCTTTAAAATGTTTGCTATGACCTTGAATGTTTTTCCGTAGACTTCTTCTAAAACCTGATTAGATTCTTTTTCCCACCTTAAAAATTCCTTTGCACTTTCTCCTCCAAGAAGCAAGATACAAGACGAGAATAAAGAGCCCTCTCCTTTAACAATTTTTCTGTGTACAAGATGTTTTCGCTCTTTTAAGATTTTTTTTGCTGACTTGGTATCAATTTTCTTTAATTCTTGATTTATAAATTTGAATTTTTCTTTTGTCTTCGTACAATTTTTTACTTTATTAAAATTACAATCTTCTTCACGAAATTCTTTAACCCAAACAATATTTATTAATTGAGAAAATTTCTGTAATAATGAGTAATACCGATATATCAAATTTTGAAGAAAAATGGAATAATCAGATACAATTTCTTTCTCTGCACTTGTTCCCTTGTGCTTAATCTTGGAATATTCGTTTTTTCTCTCTAAATATCTTGCCTCTAAATAAAAATATTCCCATTCTAACGATATGATTTCAAAAAGATAATCTATAGCTATTTTATTTCCCTCTTCCAATAGTTTTTTATAAACTTTTATTTCCAACATATCTTCTATCCCTTTCTTGAGCATTTTTCTATCACTTTCCTGTTGCACTTTCATGAATTTATTTTTCAATTAATCTAATTGTTTTTATTATTTGGTATTGGTAGTCCTATTTTTTGTAATGGTAAATAGTTAAAATAATACGAGCAACCACTAATAGAAATAATATAGTCTAAAACATCTTTGTATTCTGGTTTTTTAAACCAATCATTTAAAATGTAAATATACTGAACTTCAATATTTAATTGCGATAAAAGTTTTCTGTACTGTTTTATTTTAAAATCACAAGTTTGTAATTTCTCATCAGTGGAACCAGCAACTTCTTGAAACTTAATCTCAAGAATAAATAAAGTATTATTGATAAGAACAAATATTGCATCATCGGGTAAAAGTCTTTTAGAAATAATCTTTTTATAATCTATTCCATTCTCTTCTAAATATTTATAAAGCCCATATTTTTTAAAAGACAGAGCAACTTTTTCGTTATTATAAAAAATTGTATTATCCTTTACACTATAATTTGGTTGATTAACAATAAAGGTTAAAAAATCAACCTCGCCTTCAAAATAAAGTCCCGTCTTTGTATTAGCTCCACCTAGACCATCTTTTTTCATAAAGTTATTTTAATTTATTTTTTATGTTTTTCTCTAATTCTTCAAACCTTTTAATTGATAAATCGAGATATTGTTTTTCTACATCAATACCGATAAATCTTCGACCAAAAAGATAAGCAACCAGTCCTGTTGTAGAGCTTCCCGTAAAAGGATCAAGGATAAGATCGTTCTTGTTTGTGCTAGCCAGAACAATGCGCTTTAGTAAATCCTCCGGTTTTTGCGTTGGATGTTTCCCAAATCTCTTTTCAATAGCTTTCGGTGTGCCGATAGCCCAAACTGAACGCATTTGAAGTCCGGGCTTCTTTAGTTGATCTTCTGGCCAGTTGCCATTTTTCATTAAATCATAATTGAAAGTATGTTTGGCCTTTTTGTCTTTACGTGCCCAAAGTAAAGTTTCGTGACTCGCTGTAAAAAAACGGCAACTTAAGTTCGGCGATGCATTTGGTTTAAACCACGCAATATCATTAAGAATATGAAATTTTGCAACCTGAAGGGCAAAACCGCATTGATAAATTGAGTGATACGTTCCGCTAATCCAAATTGTGCCTTGTGGTTTTAGAACACGCCTAACGGCTTGTATCCACTCAAGATGAAATTCAAAATCTTTTTTGAGTCCATTGCTTTTATCCCACTTGCCTTTATTGACGCTCACGCGTCGTCCAGCATGAACAGTAAAACCACCATTTGAAAGAAGATAAGGCGGATCAGCAAAAACCATGTCAAAATGATTTTCTGGAAATTCTTTTAAAATTTTTAAGCAGTCACCCTTATAAAGTTCAAACTTATCTTTTTTATAATAAGGTTTTAATGTTGCCATGATCTTAATTTAACTCTAGTCTGGCGACGTTATCTTGAACAAGGTTAAAAATTGTTGCGGGGCTAGGGATCGAACCTAGAGTCTTCAGATTCAAAGTCTGACGTGTTACCATTACACCACCCCGCAATATTTTACTTAATTTTCTCACAAAATTGGACAATGGCCAGCTCAATGGGCAATTGAGGAATATAACTATAATTAATCCGAGGTTGAGTCAATAATAGGAGATCAAGTATTTTTTGGACCTCTTCCAAAGGATATTTCTTTCCTAAACTGATAATTGCTTTTCTTGCCTCGGCCGCCAATTCTACCGTTGTTAAATCCTGGAACTGGGAATCAATCTTTAAGAGAAGTATTTTTCTCAAGTAATCGCTTAGAGCCCGATTTATTTCTGCCGGGTTAGAGCCCTCCCCTACTAACTGGTTTAAGAAGGTTAAGCTAGCACCGGTTTTTTTAGCCAAAAGAAGGCTGACTAACTGATGAACAGCGCCTTGTTCTACCAACCCCAACAAACTTTGAACTTGGGCTACCGTAATCTTTGACCGTGGCTTGGTTGAAGCCAAAGTCAGGCACTCATCTAGAAAACTTTCAGCGTTACGTAGAGCTCCTTGAGCTTGTTGAATAATCATAGAAAGAGCCTCTGGTTCATAACCTACTTTTTCCTGCTGGAGAATAAACTCTAATTTCTTTCGCATCTGATTCTCCCGGAGAAGATGAAAATCAAAGCGCTGACAGCGAGAAATAATAGTTGGCTTCATCTTATGAATCTCGGTCGTCGCCAGAATAAAAACGGCGTGGGCTGGCGGTTCTTCTAAGGTCTTTAAAAGAGCATCGGAGGCGGCTTGAGTTAACTGATGGCTTTCATCAATGATGAAAATCTTGTATTTAGATTTTACTGGAACAAAACGGATATCTTCTTTCAAGCGGCGAATTTCATCAATCCCCCGATTAGAAGCGGCGTCAATCTCTATCAGATCAATAGACCGGCCTCCATTAATTTCTTGGCAGGATTCACATTGGTTGCAGGGCTCAAACTCCTTTGCTTTTCGTTGCTGACAATTTAAAGCTTTAGCTAAGAGACGGGCTAAGGTAGTCTTCCCCGTCCCCCGCGGACCAGCAAAAAGATAGGCATGGGAAACAATATCTTGGGCCAAGGCCCCAGTCAGAGTCTGAACAACTATTTCTTGGCCAATGACTTCTTTAAAAGTTTTTGGCCGATATTTACGATAAAGGGCTAAATTAGTCATTCTCTTAAAAGAATTTTAACAATAATTTGTCTCGAAAACAAGCTTGCTCGGCCAATGAACTTTCAAGACACCGGCTATCGAAATCCCAGCGAGATTTCGCAGCCTGCGCCCTCGGCGGTTTGTTCCACCTCCGGCGGAAACTATGCCAAACCGCCTGCGAGAGCTGTCGCTGAAAGCTCATGGCCTCGCTTGAGGACGGAGTATTACCTTGCTGTTGAGATTGGGATACCAACATAGGAAACTTGGACAATTCTAACAGAATGGACTAAAATTAAGCCACTATGGCCGTTAAGTTATTTAACACTCTTAGCCGTAAAAAGGAAATTTTAAAACCCATTCAGCCTCCGCAGGTTACTATCTATAGTTGCGGACCAACGGTCTACAACTATGCCCATATTGGCAACTGGCGGAGTTTTTTAGTAGCTGATTTTCTTTGCCGCGCCTTGGAGTATTTCCATTACCAGGTAAAACAAGTGATGAATATTACTGATGTCGGCCACTTAACTTCTGACGAGGATACCGGAGAAGATAAAGTGGAACAAACAGCCCGTCTCCAAAGGAAAACCGCCCAGGAAGTCACCGAATATTATCTTCAATCTTTCCTAGGAGACCGCCAACTTTTAAACATTCTTCCTCCAGCTGTTCTTCCCCGGGCAACGGAGCATATTCCAGAAATGATTGAGCTTATTAAAATTCTCGAAAAAAAGGGATATAGCTATCTTATTAAAGACGGGCTCTATTTTGACACCTCTAAATTCCCCGCCTACGGAAAGCTTTCCGGCCAATCGTTAGACGAAAAGAAAGCCGGAGCAAGAGTAGAAGTCGTTAGTGGAAAAAAGCACCCAGCTGACTTTGCTCTTTGGAAGTTTTCCCCCTCCGACCAGCAAAGACAGCAAGAATGGGATTCTCCTTGGGGGAAAGGGTTCCCTGGCTGGCATATTGAATGTTCTGCCCTCTCCGCTAAATATCTAGGACAGCCTTTTGATATTCATACTGGCGGGGTGGACCACATTGGTGTTCATCACGAAAATGAAATTGCTCAATCAGAAGCCGCCTTTGACCGGCCTCTGGCCCATTATTGGCTGCATGTTGAGTTTCTCCAAGTCAAAGAACAGAAAATGGCTAAGTCGGCCCATAACTTTTATCTTCTGGAGGACCTTAGAAAAAAAGGCTATCATCCTCTTGCCTTCCGACTGCTTATTTTCTCGGTTCATTATCAAAGCAAGCAGAATTTCAGCTGGGAAGCTTTGGAACAAGCTCAACATAACCTGGAAAAGATTTATCACTTTGCCCGCCGTCTTCTTATCCTTTCCCGTCAATCCGAATCTTCCTCCAAAGGGAAAATAAATTTAGATTCTTATCAGAAGAGGTTTTCAGCTGCTTTGGCCGATAATCTAAATACTCCTCAAGCTTTAGCTGTTCTTTTTGATTATCTTACCTCAATAGAAAAACTCCAAAGCCAGAAAAAGCTTACTTCTTCCCAAGCAGAAGAAGCTTATCAGCTTCTTCTTGATTTCGACCAAGTACTAGGCTTGGAAATTCAGGAAAAGGCTTCCCAAGAAATAAAAGTTCCCCCTATGGTTCAACAATTAATAGAAAAGAGAGAAGAAAAACGAATGGCGGGAAAATGGTCGGAGGCTGACCAATTGCGAGAAAGAATTCAATCTCTCGGCTATCAGTTAGAAGACACTTCCCAAGGACCAAGGATTTTCCCTCTGACCTTCTCGGATTAAATTTGTTTTTCCAAGAAATTTCCGCTAAAATGAAAAAGTATGAACTCTGATATATCACCCAAAGAACTCCCCCCTCAAAATATTGAAGCAGAAAAAAGTCTCCTCGGGGGCTTGATGCTTGATTCCGCAGCAATGGTAAAAGTAGTAGATTTCCTTTCGGAAAGAGACTTTTATCTTCCACAGCATCGAAAAGTTTACCAAGCAATGGCGGACTTGTTTCAATCTAGTTCACCAATTGATATTTTAAGCGTCGCTGACCGCTTAAAAGAGAAAAAGCAACTGGAAGATATTGGCGGACGGACCTATCTTTCCAATCTTATCAATTCTGTCCCCACGGCAAGCAATATTTCCAGCTACGCTCAAATTATTCAAAAGAAAAGGATTCTCCGCGACCTCATCAGCGCTTCTTATGACATTCAATCCCTCGCTTTTGATGAATCTCGAGGCTCTGATATCTTGATTGATGAAGCTGAGAAAAGAATTTTTCAAATTGCCCAAAAATCTTTAGGACAGCAATTTCGCCCTCTTAAAAATAGATTAGAAGAAACTTGGAACCGGATTGACAGTCTTTCCAAGCAAAGAGGAAAATTACGGGGTTTAGCAACGGGATTTCGAAAATTAGATAATCTTCTCGCTGGGCTTCAAAAATCTGATCTTGTTATTCTAGCCGCTCGTCCCAGCATGGGAAAAAGTTCTCTAGCCCTGGATATTGCCCGCAATGTCTCCATTTACGGGAAAGTGCCGGTAGGAATTTTCAGCTTGGAAATGTCTGAAGACCAAGTCATTGACCGTTTTATTGCCGCTCAAGCTAATGTTGACCTTTGGCGATTAAGAACAGGCAAGCTTTCCGACCAAGGAGAAGATAATGACTTTGCTCGTATTCAGTCTGCCCTAGCAATGCTTTCGGAAGCGCCTCTTTTTATTGATGACGCTTCGGGAACTAACGCTCTTCAAATGAGAGCGATGGCCCGAAGACTCCAGTCTAACCAAAACTTAGGATTACTAATTATTGATTATCTACAATTGATGGAACCCATCAATCCAAATACTAGTATGGTTCAGCAGGTAACGGAAAATTCCCGAGCCCTGAAGTCCTTAGCAAAAGAACTGAATATTCCCGTCCTTGTCCTTTCCCAGCTTTCCCGGGCAGTAGAACAACGGACTCCTCATCGTCCCCGCCTGTCCGATCTTCGGGAAAGCGGCTCCATTGAACAAGACGCCGATGTTGTCGCCTTTATCTACCGGGAAGACCTTTACCGGGCCAACCCCTCTCCAGAAAATATTGCCGAGATTATTATCGCTAAGCACCGTAACGGACCAGTAGGGCAGGTTCAACTTTATTTTGATGCTCCCTATGTCAGTTTCCGAAATCTGGAAAAAGAGCCCGATGCTCTCTAAATCTTTCCAGGAACTGATTCAACAATTTTCTTCTTTCCCGGGAGTAGGCCCTCGGATGGCTAGCCGTTATGCCTTCTATCTCCTCCATCAAAACCCTGGAAAGACTGATGCTTTTATTCGGAATCTTCAGGAACTAAAAAAGGTTCAATTTTGTTCGGGGTGTTTTCTCCCCTTTTATCCTTCTCGTCCTCAAGAAAAATTATGTCCTCTTTGCCAAGATTCCTCTCGGCAGAAGAGTTTACTCTGCCTGGTTGAAAAAGAAAGCGATCTTTATTCCCTTGAAGAAATGGGAATTTATCGCGGCCTCTATTTCCTAGTTGGTTCTGCTTCTCAGTGGTTTGAGAAAAAAGAATCTTCCGCCAGAACAAAGCAACTTCTTACTAAAATTAAAAAGGCTTCCCCAAAAATTGAGGAGGTCATTTTAGCTATCAATTATACGGCTGAAGGGCAAGCTCTTAGCTCTTATTTTCAAAATCTGCTTCAGTCTTTACCAGTAAAGACCACTCATCTCCGCCAGGGACTTCCCCTGGGAAGCGAAGTAGAATACGCTGACCTGGAAACATTGAAAAAAGCCTTCCAAGGCAGAGAGTAATCAGGCCTTGATTTCCGTAATTTTTACCTCACAGAAAAATTGACGATGCCCTTGTTTTTTATGGTATCTCTTTTTGGGCCGATACTTAAAAATAATTATCTTTTTCCCTTTCCCCACGGCTGTAATTTCCCCTTTCACTTGCGCCCCTTTAAGAAAAGGAATTCCGATTTTAACCGCTTTCTTTTTGGGATCAAAAGCTAAAAGAACCTCTTTAAAGATAACCTTTTTCCCCGTTTCTGATTGGGGAAGTTTTTCAATTTTTAATTCTTCTCCTGGAGTGA
>CAZFWR010000018.1:0-5961 GCA_964522615.1 uncultured Candidatus Saccharibacteria bacterium
CCTCCAATCCGGTAAAGGCTGCTTCAGCGGTCGTAAAGACCCAAGAAGCGTCTTCTACTAAAGCTGTGCCGTCAGCTGCCTGAATATCGGTTGTTAAAATCACCACATATTCAGCGCTGGAAGCCAAGTCTGCCGTTGGGGCAAAAGTCACTTCTTTGGTTAAGCTATTGTAGGTTACAGAACCGTCAACCGCCTGGTCGTCTTCATCTATTAGATAAACGGAATCCGAAGTAACCGTATCAGCGTCAAGAGCGTCGCTGAAAACAGCGCTAATCTCCGCATCAACAGCAACGTCCACTGCATCAGACTCGGGAGTGACGGAAAGGATACTTAAAGCTACTGGGGCCGAGGGTCCTACTCCCAAAAGCCCATTCAATTTCGCTCGAGTAGTGGAACCGACATAACCGGTCCCTGAAGTTAAGCCCCAAGAGGCTAAAACATCATCTGCGTATTTTTCCTGGAAATTGATAACCGCTCCTTTCGTCAAAGGACCAAAGTAGCTAGTTTCTTCCCCAGGAGAACCAACTCCTGTTGCCGCTAACTGCGTTACTGGGTCAGAATTCAAGACAATTTGCAAATAGTGAACATCATCTCCTGAATCACCTAGTTCCAAATCAGTCTCAAAAGTAAAGTCTGCTGGAATTCCAGTAATCGCTCCGCCAGTAACAGGGGCGGTCGCGCCAGTCTGAAGAGAAGCAATGAGAGCCGTCAACTGATCAATAGTAGCTTGCAAACTAGCAACTTCTGTCTGCAAACCCTCCATTGTCGGTTCATCGGCTTGGACTGAACCAACAGGCCCAACCATCATTACCATCAAAGCTAAACTCGTCAGAGCAGCTAAAATCTTTCGGGATAAATTCATATTTCAATTAATTCGTCTTAACTTAATGTTTGATTAACTCTTTTGACCGTTATCGACCAATACTCTCTTTTTCTCTTCCAAAGAAGAAAGAGAGAATTAACGACCGTCAATTATCATTATTTATTTTCCAACTCTAAAAGCTGGTAAAAAGCTTCTTCAGACTGGCCTTTAGCCATTAAATCTTCTATCTGGACCAAGACCCCCACTTCTTCAGTGGGTAATAAGCCCTCTTCCGCCAGTAGTCGTAATCTTTCTACTTCCTGATAAGTAAACTCTGTCATTAATCCCTCAGTGCTTACTCCCATCTCATTCGTTAAAGAGCTCAAACTCTTTTCTTTATCTAGCGCTTTTACTTTTTCCACAATTTCCTGACTGGTTTTAATTGTTTGTTGAATAACGGCCTTCTTTTCTGATGAAAGAGAAGCCGTTAAGGGGAATTCTTTTAAATCTCGAGAAGTTCTATCAATTTGAATTTTTAAATTTTCTAAAGAAGGAGTTAAGCTCGCCATGGCACCGAAAGAAGGCGCCGGCTCTTCAGTTAATTCCTGATGTCGGGGAAGATAATGATAACCAGCTACTCCCACCAAAACCATCACTATAACCGATAAACTAGCCAAAACCGGAGACCAAGAAAAAGAGACAGATTTTCTCTCTCCCAAGATATTTCTCTCCGTTCTTTCCACCCAAGCTGAACTTGGTTTCACTCCTTGCAGGGATTTTATTTGATTGAT
The DNA here is from genome assembly GCA_964522615.1 of uncultured Candidatus Saccharibacteria bacterium. Lineage (GTDB taxonomy): Bacteria > Patescibacteriota > Minisyncoccia > Minisyncoccales > UBA1441 > CAYLQR01. The sequence goes on from CAZFWR010000018.1 coordinate 1,594, forward strand.
AAATTCTTCTTCCCGCATCATCATATTTCATCATCATATTTTTCCTCCTCTAATAATAAGACGCAAGAAAAGGAAAAAGGTTACACTTGCCAAAAATTTGTTTCTAGTTATAATGACAATTAAGTAAGGTGTTTTTATTCCCGCCTACCCATATAAAGGAGGAAAAATGCTCTTTCTAAAGGAACAAACGAGGGAAAATAATTTCCCCTGTCGGCGAAAACGTTCGCCACCGAACTGGTGGCAAGGAAGGTTTAGGCTAACAAAAAACCGAAAAAATCAGAGGGGGTTTCATGTGTACCAATCAACGGCTGCTTCGCATTTATTGCGGAGATATCCGAGGCAATCAAGGAAAGCGAGGAAAATCACTTGATTTTCTAAGCGAGGGGCTGGAACTGGTTTTGGATATTGTCCGCCAGGAAAAAGTCCCTCCGGAAATTTCTTTCTTAGACCTCGTCCAGGAAGGAAACGAAGCTTTAGTCCAAGTTATTCAGGACTCAAGGCGTTGGGGAATTAGCGGACTCACTGAAAAAGAGTTCTTAGTCTTAGCCGGACCAAGAATCAAGCGAGTGGTCGCTGTTTTTCTTGAGAGAGAAAAAGAGGAGAGAATTTGGCTTTCTTCCAACCAAATTATGGGAAAATAGGGGAACAAACACCGAAAGAGGTCTGATGCCACCGCGCACCGGACCTTTTCTTTATCATTATGACTAAGGTTTTTTGCTAATTTTTATAATCTGTGCCACCATTAAAATTAATGATGAGGGAAACAAAATTCAAACGATTAAAGCAACAGAGACGCAACCAATACAAAAAATGGACATATTGCTTTTGCCCCGTTCTTAAAGAAAATATTTATTTCACCTCTAATGGGTTTTATCATTTAAGATACAAAGTTTCTGGTAGGCAAAGAACGACCAAAGAGCAAATGTATAAAATTGGATTATTACCCCTTGTCATTCCGGTTATTAAAAACGCAAAAACCATAGATTTCTATAAACAAACAAAGGCGCCTATAGGCAGAAAGAAAAAGGAAGGTAAAATCATAAAAAAGGATGTTGAATACTGGTCATTAGTAGAATTAGTCGGAAAACAAAAAACAAAAGTTAAAGTTATTGTAAGGCGAGTTGGAACGGGCCAAATTATTTTCTGGAGCGTCATGAAATGTGAGAAAAAACAAAAACGCCGCCACTAAAGACGGCACTTTTGTTGTGCTTGTTTTCGGCTTTGGAATTCCTTGTCCGAATGGAGCTTTCGCCCACAAGCACACTATCAGTATAGCCGACATAGAATAGGTGTCAAGGGGGGAAGGATCCCGAGAACAAACACCGAAAGAGGTCTGATGCCACCGCGCACCGGACCTTTTCTTTTGGATTATTTCATCGCCAAAGCTTCTTCAAGGCGTTTCATTTTATCTATACCATCAAATCTTCTATCCACATTATTGAACCCTTTATCCATACTATCGAAACCCTTCCCTATCATCCTGGCCAAATCCTCAATGGTGATGTTTTTATTTTTCATCAATTTGATTATACTCTACTACTAAAATTTAAGCAAACTAACTAGTTTTGGCATCCTAGGGCCTCTTTTAGGGCTTTCCGGGCCCGGTGGAGGGTGGTTTTCGCTCTTAATCTTAAGATAATTTAATTTTATAGACCCAGTCGTGAGGACCAACCGTAAGAAATCGAACTTTATCCCTGTTGATAAATCGAAAGAAAATCCTATATTTTCTATCGATACGAAAACTCCAGACCTCTTTTCCTTTTGGCTCTAATTTTTCCGTGCGGAGCGATCGATAAAAAGGATTTTGACGAAATAATTTTTCCTGTTTTTCGGCTTTTTCTTGAATAGTCTTCGGCAAATCTCGGTAACGCTTTTGGAATTCTTTGGTAACAAGGACTTCTATCACAAAATTATTTCCTTAATTCCTTGAGAGACTCAATTTTTTTAAATCGGCCCAGTTTAAAATCTTCTTCTGCCTGTTGCAAGCTTTTTAAGAATTCGGGATTAAAAAAACCAAGAGAAGCGGCTAATTTCTCAAATTTCTCAGCATCCATCTCGACTAATATCTTGCGAGAACGCTTTGTTTGAGGTTTTTTAATAGTAATAGTTAAAGAAGTCATATTGATTTTAGTATAGACTCTTAAAAAACAAAGTCAAACCTAGTTGATTTTTGGCAGAAGGGCCTCTTTTAGGGCTTTCCGGGCCCGGTGGAGGGTGGTTTTCGCTCCCGTTAGAGATTGGTTTGAATCTTCGGCAATTTCTCTCAAAGAGAGGTTATTGAGGTAATATTGAATCAAAATATCCTGATATTCGTCCTTCAATCCGGCCAGAGCCTTTTTAATCCGGGTTAAATCCAGCTTTAAATCCTGGTCTTCCTCCGAATTTTGGCTTGAATCTGCTATTTCCAGCTCTTCATCGGAAAGGGGAGATTGTTTAGGCCGGCGGCGATAATGGTCAATGACTGTGTTTTTCGCCACCTGATAAAGGAAAGCTCGGGGATTTTTAAGTTTTTCTTGCTCTGAAGCCGGATCAAAACCAGCTTCATAAATAATCCAAGTCTTTCGAAAAACTTCAGAGGTCAAATCCTCCGCTGTTTCCTTGCTTTCTACTTTAAAAAAAATAAAACGGTAAATCTTTTCTACCTGGTGGCGATAAAGCCGACTAAATTTTGCTCTTGAATCCATATCTACAATCAAAGATTAATCAATGGTGATGTCCAAAGAATGTTATTCACTTTTTCTCCTAGTGAAGCAAATTTCCTATTCTTCAAGGCCATAGACAGCAAATGTCCAGCCCTGTCCGATAAATGTCCAATGACCTGTTTAGTAATGTCCAGCGATGTCCAATTTAATTCAGAACTTATCCACAGGAAAAACTTGGTAAAGAACGTGACTTCCTTCTCTTTTCCGCCTCAAGAACTTTTGCCGCCCTAAATCTTCTAAATCCCTTCTGATGGTTCGGTTAGTCACTCCCGGAAACTTTTGGGCAATTTCATTCGCTTTAAGATTTGGTTCCTGCCGAAGCAAACTAATAATTTCTCTCTGCCGTTTATTCAAAAAACCTGTTTTCTTCTCCTCTTCTTCAGAAAAACTCTCTTCTTTTTCCTCTCCTTCCCCTCCCAACTCTCTTTTGGGGCTAATTCCCGTCAACTCTTCTTTAATTTTTTCATACTCTTCGTTTAAAAGAAAAATCGTGAGCGAATCAGTGTCTTCCCTCGTTTCAGCCACTTTCAAGAGAGACTGCAGAGACTGGATTTTTTGTTCGATATTCATCGCCTCTCCCAAATTTAAAGTTTCATTTTGGGAAAAATGATGGGGAGCCAGCTCCTCTAAAAGCTGGTCAGCTTTTTTCCGAAGAAGAAATTTTAGAGGTTCCTCGTCCGGAAAAACATCGGTTGCCTGATATAAACCAATGGTCAACTCAACAAAATAATTTTTGTCCATAGCTGTCCTCTCCTCCTAAGAAATTAGAAGCTACTTAAGAAATTAGAAACTACTTAAGAAATTAAAAACTATTATAGAAGATAGCAGAGGAAAAGCAAATTGACAAGTTTTGTCATCAATATATTCCCGAAGAGTCTTGACCAGAATACTAAGAGGAGTTGTCCTCAACTAAGAAACAGAAAAACCGCCGTTTTCAAAATAGTGGCGGTTTAGCAATTATTCATACCCGTATCTTTTTTACAAATTCTTTCTTATTTATAAATCTCGTGAGTGCCAATATTAAAATAAATTACTTTGTTTTTATTCTCAAACCTAAAAAGAACTCGATAACTTTTATCTACTGAATAGGAGCGGTAATTTTTTAACTTTCCCTTGAGTTTATGAGCATCAAGAATCGGGTTAAAGGGATTCTGTCTGAAAATTCTATCCTTTTCTTTGGCTTTACTTTTTACAGAAACAGATAATCTTTGATATGATTTCTTAAACCTAGAAGTAGGATAAATAATCATAATTAACCCAGTTCCGCCAAGGATCTGATTGACTTCAATTTACCCTCTCTGTATTCTCTTTCTCCTTCCGCAACAATTTCTAAAACCCTGGTTTCTTCCGCTAGGGCATTTTTCCCTTCTATTAACTTTGCCATTTTCCTCCGCATTTTTTCATATTCTTTCAAGGGCAAAATCACTAGCCCATCCTCTTTGATGGCTTGTCTGGGCAATGTTAAATTTTTAGTTGAGCCAGCCATATGTTCTTATTCTAATAGACCACTTAATAGATGTCAAATTTTATGAAAAGCACATCACGACAACATAATAGTTTCCCAGTTAAGCAGTTTAAATTTTCTTGATTATGCCAAGTCCTATGATACTATGAAGCCAAGCCCTCGTAGCTTAACGGATAAAGCTTTGGCCTGCGGAGTCAAGGA
>CAZFWR010000019.1:0-5871 GCA_964522615.1 uncultured Candidatus Saccharibacteria bacterium
TGGCGCCTTTCCCTTTTAATTCATCCACCACTCCTTTGATTCTTTTGACAATCAAGGGGTCAACTGATTGCAGTAACTCGTCCTTGATTAAACCTACTCTTAATGATTTTAAAGAAAAAGAAGAAAAATTTTCTTTCCGGCGGCTAGTTGCGTCTTTTTTATCCGGACCGCTTATCGCCTGGAAAACTAAACGGCTATCACCAACGGTTTTGGTAATCGGGCCGATCTGGTCTAAAGAAGAAGCAAGAGCAATCAGGCCATAGCGAGAAACCGATCCGTAGGTCGGCTTTAAACCCACTAAACCGCAAAAAGAAGCTGGCTGCCGAACAGACCCTCCTGTTTCTGATCCTAAACTGTAAATGGCTTCACCGCTCCCGACGGCGGCGGCCGATCCCCCCGATGATCCCCCGGGCACTCTCTTCAAATCATAAGGATTATGAGTCACCTGAAAAGCAGAGTTTTCCGTTGAGGACCCCATGGCAAATTCATCGAGATTAGTTTTTCCTAAAAAAACAGCCTTTCTTTTTTTTAAACGGCTGATAACCGTAGCGTCATAAGGAGCAGTATAGTTTTCTAAAATTCGGGAACCGGCGGTACAAAAAACATCTTTTAATAAAATATTATCCTTAACCGCTAGTGGAATTCCTGCTAATTTTGATTCTTCTTTTCCCTCGGCTAAAACTTGGTCGGCTTCTTTCGCTTGAGCAAGAGCTTCTTCTGCAGTCACTTTTAAAAAAGAGAAAACATCTTTCTCTTTTTCCTGAATTTTGTCTAAACAGTTCTGTGTAAGTTCAACTGAACTAAATTTTTTCTTTCTCAATCCTTCAGCCGCTTCTTCTAAGGTCAACTGGCTAAGATCCATGTTTAAAAATCGATTTAACCTTAATATATCTATCTTGACGAGACGGGGCTAGCGATAAAAGCCGATCTGCTTCCGATAAAGGTAACTGGACTTCATCTTTCCGAAGCGACCTTTCCTCTGCTTCTTCTCCCAACTCTACTTGTGAAACATCGACCTCTTTGAGTTGATCAATGTAATCTAAAATAGAAACCAGGTCCTTCTCTAATTTCTGAATATCCTTTTCCGTTAATTCTAAACGGGCTAATTGGGCTAAATATTTTACTTCTTTCTCTTTAATCATTATTCCGCCTGATGGATAAGTTCAATTTCGTCTCGGTACTGTTGAGCTCTTTTCAGAACCGGCTGCCCGTAAAAAGAAACGCAATAAGCTGAAGAACAGCCAAAATATTTCAGGGCCGCATTCAATTGGCCTCGATAACTGCCATCGGCTCCCATTTCCCGTAAATACAAGGCAGCCGCTAAAAAGGAATCTTGGATCCCCCAAGGATTAGCCGGCGTTTCTTTTTGAAGCATTCTTTGCACTTTTTGCTCGTAAATAGCCCAGGTAGAAGGGATAAATTGGGCTGGACCCATCGCCCCTCCCCAGCCCCAGGGCTGGCCATCGCGAAAGATACAACAAGAAACTGGAGTTTTTTTCCAGTCCCGGCCCAGTTTCTTGAGAAGACTAAGAAAAGGGGGCACATCCCGACTTGGCTTCATTGTCTTGGGAGCAAAGCGGCCAGTTTTAATATAAGTCCCTCCCCCGCTTTGGGGATCAGCCAGGTAGCAACCGCCAACATTGGCTCCGATAATCTCACTTGATTCTTGCGCTAAAATAGCTAAAAGAAAAGCCGGATCAATCCCCGTCAATTGGGCCGTTGATTCAGCCACTTCCACCGCCTGGCCAAATTTTATTCCTCCCTCGGGAATATCAATCAAACGAAAGAGTCGGGACTGTAGTTCCTCCGCTTTGCCTTGAGCCTCCACTTGAACCTTGCTTAACTGTTGCTGATAAATCTTCTCCTGCCCCTTAGTGTTTTCCAGTAAGGAATCTTTTGTTTCTTGAGTAGAACGCAAATCGCCTTCTTGAACAGAATGAAGGACAATTTCTGTTTCCAAATCTTTTTTCTCCGTTTCTTTGAGAATTTGCTGCTCCTGAAGATAAATTTTTAAATCCTCCGCTCCCTGCAACCGTTCCTGCAAACGTTCATTCAAAGAATCAAGAATAACTAGGCTATGAAAAATATCGGTTAGGCTTTCTTCCCCAGCTAAAATCTCCAGAGCAATGGGCTGCTGATCATATTGGTAAGCTAATTGAATCAAATCCGCTAAATCTAAACGATAATCTTCAATCTGCGTTTGAGCAATCTCAATAGATTTTACTTTATCTTCAATTTCCAAACCAAGATCGCGAACCATTAATTGGCTTTTCTGAATCTGGGTTTCTAGGGTTTGAATACGCCCTTCTAAATAAGCCAATTCCCCTTCCAGAGTTTGGCGATTACTCCGAACTTCAGTCAATTGAGTTTGATATACCCCCTCTTGAACCTGGTAGTACTTCTCGTAATAAGCCAAACAATCTTTTAATAATTGCTGGTATTCATCGCGAGAAAGTTCTTTCTCGACCCTATCTAATTCTCCAGGCTGACAAACTTCCTGATAGTTATTATTTTCGGCTTCTATTAAACTCCAACTCGGGAAAAACAAAATAGCTAAAAGAAGCCCACTCAAAAAAAATGATTTTGGCTTAAACATAAATTATCTTACTTAGATGATTTATCTTCTTTTCCCGCTTTTTTCTCTTTCTCTTTTCCGTCTTTATCCTCTTTTTCCTCTTTTTCTTCTTTCTCTCCCTCAGCCTCCTGCTCTTCTTCTCCTTCTACTTCTACCTCTCCGGGCTCCTCAACCGGCTGTTCTAGCTCTTCTTCTACCGCCCGAGGTGAAGTAACCGAAACAAGCACTGTTGCTGGGTCTCCTAATATCTCTATGTTTTTCCCTACGGTTAAATCCCGGAAAAGAATTTTATCGTGAATCTCCATCAGCTTAGTTAAGTCAACCTTGATTTCCTTAGGCAGTTCTGTTACCAATCCTTTCACCTCTAGAGAAAGTTGTTCCTTAGCCAAGACTCCCCCTTTCTCTTTCACCGCTGGAGACACTCCCTCAAAAACCAAGGAAATTTCCGCCGTTACTTTCTTCTTCATTGAGGGATGATAGAAATCAACGTGAACTAGAGAACTATTGAGAGGATCACGCTGAACTTGATGGATAAGGCAAAGATAAGATTTAGCTTTCTCCCCTCCTCCTAAAACCAGGGAAACCAGGCCGCTGCTTCCGGCTTGCCGATAAGCCACAGCGATTTCCCTTGCTTTTACCTGCAATGATTGAGTTTTCAGTTTTTCTCCGTAAAGGACAGCCGGAACCCAGCCTTCCTTTCTTAGAAGGTCATTTTTCCGCCCTAAAAGTTTACGTTCTTCGGCAATAATAGTTAACATATCTTTTTTATTCTAGCTGATAATATTTTCTTTGCAATTCTTGGCTTTAGCTAATAAAGAAATAGTTTTGATAGCTACCTGGGGCGAAACGGAAATGGACTCAATCCCCTCCCGAGCCAAGAAAAGCGCAAAAGAAGCATAATTGCTCGGCGCTTCCCCGCAAATGCCGCTGTATTTCTTCTGTCGGCGGCAATGGCGAATAGCCTCAGCTATCAATTTCTTCACCGCCTCATTTCTCTCATCCCCGATGCCGGCCACCAGAGCGCTATCTCGATCCAGCCCGAGGGTCATTTGGGTCAGATCATTGGAGCCGATACTAAAGCCGTCAAAGATTTTCAGAAACTCATCGGCTAAAAGGATATTGGAAGGAATTTCCGCCATAATGTAAACTTTCACCCCGCCCCGCCCCTTTTTCAAGCCCGCTTTTTCCATTTCTTTCAAAACCTTCTTTCCCTCTTCTACTGTCCGGCAGAAAGGAATCATCGTCATCACATTAGTTAAACCAAACTTTTCTCTCACTTTCTTGATAGCCCGGCATTCCATACCAAAGGCGGGCCGGAACTGCGGAGAATAATAACGGGAAGCTCCCCGCCATCCTAACATTGGATTATCTTCCTCAGGTTCAAAAATTTCTCCGCCCAGCAACTGCCGATATTCATTTGTTTTAAAATCGGAAAAGCGGACAATAACCGACCGGGGCCAAAAAGCAGCCGCAATTTGGCCTACTCCTTCCGCTAAACGGTCAATAAAAAACTGCTTTTTATCGCTGTAAACAGAAGTCAGTTTTCCAATTTTCTGCTTTAAGGCTTTGTCTTTAAGCTGGCGAAAGTGGTAGAGAGCCAAAGGATGGATGCGAATATCATTAGCAATAACAAATTCTTCCCTAACCAGCCCCACCCCGGCTACTGGCAAGAAAGATGTTTTGAAAACCAATCCGGGGGCGCCAATATTGATAAAGACCTTCGGCTTAACCTTTGGGATTTTCTTGAGACCATATTTTTTAACCTGAAAAGGAATCTTTCCCATAAAAACCCTTCCCCCGGAACCGGAACAATCAACGGTTACCACTTGTCCTGTTTTTAAAACCTGAGTTGCTTTTTGAGTCCCAATAACGCAAGGAATTCCCAGTTCCCGAGAAATAATAGCCGCGTGGCAAGTTTTGGAACCCTTATCAGCAATTAGAGCCGAAGACGATCTGATAACGCTAATCCAGCCTGGATCGATTAAGCGCGTCACTAAAATCTCTCCGGGCTTAAAAGTATTGAGTTCTGAAATCCGGTTTATGACCCTTACTCGACCACTGACTACTTTTTCCCCGATAGCTACGCCTTGGAGAACGGGCAATTTTTCGGTTTTCAATCGGTATTCAGAATAAGACGTAATTTCCTTGCCTCGATGAACCGTTTCGGGGCGAGTCTCAACAATAAAAAGCTTATTTGTCCGTCCGTCCTTAGCCCATTCAATATCCCGAGGATTCCAGCTGCCTTGAATCCGGGAATAATAATCTTCAATCTGAACTCCCCATTTAGCCAAAGTAAGAATTTCTTCATCGCTTAAAGAAAAGCGCCCTATTTCTTTCTTCAGCAAGTTCGCTTTCTTGACACCGCTTTTCCCATAAACTAATTTCTCTTTCTGGTTGCCTAATTGCTTTTTGATAATAGCTGGATATTTCTTTTTGAGACTGGGCTTAAAAACCCAAAATTCATCAGGGACAACTTTCCCTCTGACTAAAAATTCTCCTAAGCCAAACGCAGAATTAATAAGCACCACGTTAGGAAAGCCACTTTCTGTATCAAGAGTAAACATCACTCCAGCCGAACCGATGTCAGAACGAATCATTTTTTGTATTCCGATTGAAAGAGCAATTTTTGTTTTAGAAAAACCAGCCTCCTTTCGATAGACGAGTGCCTGGTCTGTAAATAAAGAAGCCAGGCATTTTTGGATAGCTCGCCGCAAGGCTTGGTCTCCTCTGATATTAAGATAACTTTCTTGCTGGCCAGCAAAAGAAAATTTTGCTAAACCCTCCATCGTTGCTGAGGCGCGAACAGCGACATCTGTTCTTTCCTCGCCATATTCCCGAGAAAGCTGATGATAAGCTTCCAAAATCTCCTCGGTGATATGTTTTGGCCAGGAAGCATTCAAGATCATGGCCCGGATAGCTTTTCCCGTTTTCTGTAACTTACCAATATCCTTAACTTGGAGTTGGCTAACAATCTTGCTGATTTTTTCTTCTAAGCCCGCTTCTTTAATAAAAGAAAAATACGCCCGGGACGTAATAGCAAAAGCATTGGGAATATTAACTCCCTTCGGCCTTAAATGATTATACAGTTCTCCTAAATTGGCATTCTTACTGCCCACTAATTTAACATCGCTTTGGCTAAGCTCCTTAAGCCACAAAATATTTTTTGAAGATTTAGTCATAACTCTTACTGACGATTGGCTGACCTCGATAAAGCCTTCATCGCTCTAACAGCAAAAAAAGGATCGGAGTAAATTGGCAAGCGGTGTTTTTCAAGATAGGCAACCCCTTTTTGGCTT
>CAZFWR010000020.1:0-4763 GCA_964522615.1 uncultured Candidatus Saccharibacteria bacterium
TTAATATTTATTATAATCGGGGAATTTCTAAAGAAGATGATTTAATTGCTATGGGCTTAGAGAAGGATATTATTGCTCGTTCTGGATCCTGGTACCAATACGAAAAGGAAAAAATCGGTCAGGGATTAGAACAAGCAGGAAACTACCTTCAGGAGAACCCTAAGGTAGCAAAAGAAATCTGGAAGAGAATTTTAAAGGAAGAATAGCCGGTGAAAAAGCCTTTAATCAGCTACGTAGGGAAGTAAGCCCAAGTAGCGGGCATTTTTGATAGCCTGCGATATTTTTCTTTGGTGTTTAGCGCAAAGATGGTTACGCCGATGGGAATTTATCCTTCCCATTTCGTCAGTAAACTGCCGGAGAAAATTAGCATCAGTAAAATTTATTTCTTCAATTGCTTTTTGGCAAAGAGAGCAAGACATGTTAATTAAAAAGGAATATCGTCAATATTAATTTCTTCTTCTGAATCATCTTTTTTCTGATGAGTTGATTTTTTTACCCGACCGGTTTTTTTCTTTGGTCGGGAGCGGGGAGAGGATTTTTTTTCTTCAATAATAGGAATATCCTCTTCGCTGACGTTACCTTCCGGCTTAGCAGATTGAACTCTGATGGTTCCCGCGTAAAAGTTTTTGATATCATTATACTGCTGATTCTGATATTCTCTGGTGCCGATACCCAATTTCAAAGTTTTTCCTGTTAATTCCTGCCAATCATTAGAAAGTGTCACCGACCCCTCATAAGGAAGTCCACAGGCGTAAAGAAGATTTTGGATTTTCCATTCTACTTGCTCCAAAAGCACTAAATTATCCCAAATCAATCGTCCGCTGACTTTTTCTTTTTCTGCCTTTTCTCCTAAGAGCCGAAAAGTTATATGTTTATACTTATTCCCTGAACGAGAATCCCTTTCTTCAATTTTTTCAATCTGAGCGTCATAGATTCCTTCTGGAATCAAGGAAAAATCTCTTTTTTTATCATCAAAATTATAGGTAAGCATTTTCTCAAGATGCTAAAATACGATTAAGTTTTTCATCTACGGTTTCTTCTTTTCCTTCTTCCTTTTTCTCTTCCTTTTTTAATTGAGAGAGGGCTTTTTCAGAAATTCTCTTTTTAGCAACTCGCTGCCTGACTTTAGTAAGAAGAAACCTCAGAATATTGGTATTTTCAGTTAAATGTTTTTTTAAAGCCGGTAATTCAGTTGGAGGAAAATCAAAGGTAATATCTGCTAAATAAGCCTGCCTCTCGTTTTGGATAGGATAGGCTAAATTTTGCCGGGTAATCTCTTTTTCTGTTTTTACTTTTTTCCCTTTTTTCTCCAGAAAAGAAACCAACTTTTGATTGGCCTCCACAACAGCCTCCTTTTCCAATTTAGGAGAAAGAAGATAAGTTAGGCGATAAGGGGTAACGATAGAGGGCATAAATATAGATTTTCTTTCTTTTTCTATTATAACGAAGAAATCTTTGAGGGTCAACTAAAAGAGGCCTATTTTCTCCCTGACTTTTTGCATTGTTTCCTGGGCAACGACGGCTGCTTTTTCCCGGCCTTCATCTAAGACTTGTTCTATTTGAGAAGGATAGCGAAGCCATTGTTCCCGTTTGTTTTGAAAGTCTTCCAAAACCTTTATAACCTCTTTACTGACTGCTTCTTTGAAACCCCGATAGTTTTCTTGAGCAAAGAGCTGTTCTACTTTTTGAATCGGGATTTTCCGGAGAAGGCCGTAAATATTTATTAGATTAGAAATACCGGGTTTCTTTTCCGGGTCGTATTTTATTTCTTTTCCTAAGTCAGTAACCGCTGCCTGAATCTTTTTTTGGGCTTCTTGAGGAGTATCGGTGAGGAAAAGGCAATCTTTCGCCAAACCGCTTTTTGACATTTTTTTCTCCGGGTTTTGGAGACCCTTAATACTAAATCCTTGCTTGGCCATAAGGGCGGTAGGAAGAGTGAAGGCTGGACCGAAACGTTGGTTGAAGCGGCGAGCCAAGCTTCGGGTTAGTTCTACATGCTGTTTTTGATCCTTGCCGACCGGAACTGATTCTGCCTGGTAGAGAAGAATATCAGCTGCCATGAGCAGAGGGTATTCTAGCAAAGCGGCGTTAGCGGCAGAAGTTCCCAATTCTTTAACTTTTGATTTGTATTGAGTCATGCGGCTAAGCTCGCCAACGGAAGCGATAGTAGCTAGAATCCAAGCTAATTCTGCGTGTTGAGGGATGGTTGATTGAACAAAAAGTACTGACTGCTGGGGATTGATACCCAGGCTCAAATAATCAATGGCCGTTTGGAGGGTGTATTCTTTTAATTTTTTCGGGTTATAAGGAGTGGTAATAGCGTGCAGGTCGGCAACGAAGAAAAAACAATCATTTTTTTCTTGGAGGTCTAACCAAGAATAAATAGCGCCAAAGTAATTTCCAAGATGAAGATGTCCACTAGAGCGAATGCCCGAAATAATTCTCATTGTTTTTTATAGTTTAATAATGACCGGAATAACAATCGGCCGGCGTTTTGTTTTCCGGAATAAAAATTCCCCGATTTGTTCTTTAATGCTGCTTTTAATGTAATTAGCATCGAAGAAATCTTTTTTCCCCAGAGATTGTTTGACAATCTTTATTACTTCCTGGCGGGTTTCTTCTAATAATTTCTGGGAGCGTCGGAGATAGACAAAACCTCGAGAAATAATATCAGGAGAATTTTGAATTTTCCCAGTTTTGTGATTAATGGCAATAACGACAATGAACATTCCGTCTCGGGAAAGATTTTTTCGATCCCGAAGAACAACTTCTCCGATATCTCCCACGCCCAGACCATCAACAAGAATATAATTAGCGGGGACCTTTTCTTTAGCGCATCGGAAGTGGGTGGCGTTTAATTCAATCACTTGGCCGTTTTCAGCAATAACAATATTCTTTTTAGCAATTCCTTCTTTTGAAGCTAAATTCTTGTGGCTCATGAGCATGGAAAAGTAACCGTGAATAGGCATAAAAAACTTAGGTTTTATCAGCCGAATCATCTGCTTTAGCTCTTCCTGGTGAGCGTGTCCTCCGGCGTGAATATCCATCATATTATAATGGACCACTTCTAATCCTTTAAAGTAAAATTGGTCTTTTAAAAGCTGCACTGCCCTCTCATTGCCTGGAATAACCGAGGAAGAGAAAACAACTCGATCGCCGGGATTCACTTTAATAAAAGGATCTTCCCCGCTGGCAATTCTAATGAGAGCCGATCGTTCTTCGGCTTGAGTCCCGGTGCAGAGAATAGTGAGCTTGGAAGGGTCGTGGAACTTAGCTTTTTCCGGGGAGATAATAGTTTGGCGTTTTATCTTGAGATATCCTAAAGATTGGGCAATTTCTACATTATTCTTTATAGACCGCCCCCGAAGAACAACTTTTCTTCCGGCTTCTTCTGAAGAAGAAATAATTTGCTGCATCCGGTTGATAAGAGAGGCGAAAGTAGCGACGACGACCTTCTTTTTAGCCGAAGAGATAATCTTTTTCAGGTTTTCGTTGATACCTTTTTCCGACAGGGAGTGGCCGGGGACTTCAGCATCTGTTGAGTCAGACATTAAGAGAAGGATTCCTTGCTGGCCGATTGCTTCTAGCTTTTTAAAATTGGTTGGCTGGCCGTTAACCGGGCTAAGATCAAATTTAAAGTCAGAGGTGTGGACAATTTTTCCTACTGGCGTATCAATTACCAAACCCAGGTTTCCGGGAATATTATGATTCTGATGGAAGAAGGAAACGCTAAAAGGCTTTAAGTTAAGGCGGCTTCCGTCTTTAATAACTCTAATGTTAGGGACTGATCGATGAGGGAACTCAATTTCCCGATGAATGATAATTTCTCGGGTGATATCTGAAGCGAACATCCTTGGATTGCCAATTCGGTCGAGAATATAAGGGACAGCCCCGATGTGATCGTAGTGTCCATGAGTGAAAACAATGCCGACAATATCCTCTTTCCTTTGTTGGAGATAATTGGTATTGGGAATAATATAGTCAATGCCAGGCGTATCTTCTTCTGGGAAGCTCAGGCCAGCATCAATAATCAAGATTTTCCCTCCCCATTCCAGGAGAGTCATATTGCGTCCCACTTCCCCTAGTCCTCCTAGGGGAATAATTCTTAGGTCTGATGATTTCATTTAATTAAAAGTTAGTTAAATTAAAAGTTAGTTAATAAAAAAAAGAGAGTGCCGAGAGTGGGAGTCGAACCCACAAGGACTCGCGTCCTACAGCTCCTGAGGCTGCCGCGTTTACCAGTTTCGCCATCTCGGCTTGGCATTATTCACTTTGTTTTCTGATACCAGTTTTCTACTTCCGTTAGCCGTTGCGAGGGCTCAGTAATTCTTACTGGCGGAGAGTGAATTGTAATGCTAGGGGAGAGATAATACAAGTAGAAGGGGCGGTAGAGGAAGACGGCCGGGGAGTCATCTAAGAGAATATTCTGAAATTCTTCATAAGCGGAAGAAATCATTTCTGAATCAGCGCTTGATCTAGCTTTCTCTAAGAGTTTATCTGCTTCCGAATTATGATAAAGAGCGAGATTAAGCCCTGGCCCCATTCTTTTACTAGAATGCCAAAAAGGAAAAAGGTCGGGTTGCATAGTCAAGGTTTCACCAAAAAGGAGAGCTTCATACTGTCGAGGGTTGATAATTTCACTTTCTAAAATAGAAGTCGGTTCTATTTTTAAGAAAACTCGAACGCCAATTTCTGCCCATTGCTGTTGTAATAAATAAGCTACCGCTTTTAGTTGGGGCTGGTCAACAGTAGTAAGGGTGAAT
>CAZFWR010000021.1:0-4574 GCA_964522615.1 uncultured Candidatus Saccharibacteria bacterium
GCTTATCGTCTGGCCCTGAAAGACAAAAAGGAATTTCCGGACATTATCTGCGCTAACGAAAAAGAGTACCAGAAGGGAGCGGAACCCTTTTATACTAATTCTACCCAACTGCCGGTTAATTACACCGATGATGTTTTTGAAGCTTTGGACCTTCAAGATGAGGTTCAGCAAAAATATACGGGAGGTACGGTTTTGCACATCTTTGCCGGAGAAAGAGTTAAGAACGGAGAGGTAGTAAAAAAATTAGTTCGAAAAGTCTGCGAAAACTACCATCTCCCTTATTTTACCTTTTCTCCCACTTTTTCTATTTGCCCCAGTCACGGTTATCTGTCGGGAAGCCAGCCCATTTGTCCGAAGTGCGGGGCGAGAACAGAAATTTATTCTCGGCCAGTTGGTTACTTAAGGCCGGTGAGTCAGTGGAATAAAGGAAAAGCTGAAGAGTTTAAAGAAAGAAAAACCTTTAAAACAGAGTGATGCTTATTGGCGGACTGCAAAAATTTTCGCTTATTGATTATCCGGGAAAGCTTTGCGCTATTATTTTTACTCAAGGTTGCAATTTTCGCTGTCCTTATTGCCATAATCCGGAATTAGTTCTTCCGGAGCAGTTTACCCCTCCTCTTTCTGAAGAGGAGATTTTTTCTTTTTTAGACAGGCGGAAAAAACAGCTGGAGGCAGTGGAGGTTACCGGAGGAGAACCGGCTCTTCAACCCGACCTTTTATCTTTCTTAGCCAAGATTAAAAACAAGGGTTTCTCGGTGAAACTGGATACTAATGGAAGTTTTCCGGAGATAATCCAAAAAGCAATTCGGCAGGGAGTGGTAGACTACCTGGCCATGGACGTGAAAGCTCCTTTGGAGCGCTATCAAGCAGTAACACGTTCTAAAATTGACCCCCAGAAAATTAAAAAGACGATTGCCATTATTATGAAATCCGGTTTGGATTATGAGTTTCGGACAACAATCGTTAAATCCCAATTGTCTCTGGAGGATTTTCTAAAAATTGCTCAATTGATTAAGGGAGCTAAATTATATGTTCTCCAAAATTTTGTCCCCGCCAAAACGCTTGACCCCCTCTTTCAAAGCGAAGCTTCTTGTAGCGAGGAAGAACTAGAAAAAATAAGGGAGCAGATTGCTCCCTATGTAAAAAACTGTTTAATTCGTTAACTGAGAACCTCTCGAGCTCAATTTTTCTGGATAGAATTAAAAACACTGTAAGCGGCAATAGCTCCCTCACTGCAGGCGGTGATAATTTGGCGAAGACCGTTAGAACCATCAGTAATATCGCCGGCTGCCCAAATATGCTCCCGACTGGTAGTTTGGTCGGCTTTGACTTTAATATAACCCTGGGCATTCGTTTCTAGCTCTAGTTGGGTGAGTAAGTCTTGGCGAGGAACGGCTCCAATTTCCACAAAGACTCCCTGGAGAGGGATTCTTTCTTTTCCTTGGTAGGGCTGATTCAGAACAATCGCCTGAAGCTTATTTTCCCCCTCCAAAGCAATAACCTCCCGCTCGTTGATAACCTCAATCTGGGGGTGACTGATGACTTGATTAGCCCAAGCTCTTTCTCCGGTTAATTGGGAGCGGCGGTGAATCTGATAAACTTTTTTGGCTATTTTTGCCAAATAGAGAGAGGCAGTATTAGCGCTGTCTCCTCCGCCGATAACGGCTACCGTTTGCCCTCGATAAAAGAGAGCATCGCAAGTAGCGCAGTAAGAGAGTCCTCGTCCAAGGAATTTTTTTTCTTCCGGAAGTCCAAGCTGGCGATGTTGAGTGCCGGTAGCAAGAATAATATTTTCTGCCAGTAATTTTTTTCCTTGGCGAGTGGTAACTTGGAAATCTGGAGGAGAAGAAATTCTGGTTACTTGGTCAATTAGGAGGGGAGCTCCTAAAGATTCTGCTTGCTGCTGAATTTTAGCGGTAATTTCTGCTCCAGTGATTTCTTTCTCGGTGGGGAAATTACAAATACGGTGAGCTTCAAACATTAAACCGCCCGGAGCTTCCCCAATTACTAAATGGGGGAGAGTATAGCGCGAGGCATAAATAGAAGCGGTTAATCCGGCTGGACCGGCCCCGATAATGAGCAGCGGATATTTCTTTATCGTTTCCATTATTAGATTCTTCCTCTTAATTTTTCAGCTGCTAGAATTCTTTTGATAGCGGCTAGATAAGCGGCTGTTTTCAGGCTGATAGGGGGAGAAGTTTCTTTCTGGAGAACAATAAGCTTTTCCCAGTTATGGGTCATCTTCTCTTTTAACAACTTGGCCAAATAGGACATTTCTAAAATATTGCCGGTTCGGTTTTGGCACCATTCAAAGTAGCTGACGATGACTCCTCCGGCGTTGGCGAGAACATCGGGAACGACCAATTTTTTTCGGGCGAAGAGTTCCTGTCCAGCTTGGTAGGTAACCGGTCCGTTAGCGATCTCGACAATGTAGTTTGCCTTCACTTGGGAAACATTATTTTCGGTAATTTGGTTTTCCAAAGCGGCTAAAACAAGAATATCAACTGGAAGCTCTAGTATTTCCTGATTGCTTATAGATTGGCCCAGAGAGTAATTTGTTACTGATCCAGTTTTCTCTTTTACTTTTTTGATTTTGGCCATTTTCAGTCCGCTGGCTTGATAAGTTCCTCCCTGGCTGTCGCTGACGGCAACAATCTTCAAATGGTCTTTTTCCAGCATTTGAGCCAGATTAGCTCCGGCGTTGCCAAAACCCTGAATAGCTATCTTCACTTGGCTTTTCGGAAGACGAAAGGTTTTAATCATTTCCTTAATGATATAGAAACCGCCCTGGGCGGTGGCTTTTAGCCGAAACTGGCAGCCGCCAAGTTCTAAGGGTTTTCCGGTAATGGCGCCCGGGGCGTGGCTCCCGATTTTCTTTTCATATTCATCAAGCATCCAAGCCATAATTTGGGCGTTAGTGTAAACATCCGGAGCGGGAATATCTCGATTTTCTCCCAAGACTTGGTAAAAAGCGTCAATATATTTTCGGCTGACGGCTTCCTGGAATTGAGGGGAAGCGTTTTTAGAATCAAATTTAACCGCTCCCTTAGCTCCGCCGTAAGGAAGTTCTGCTAAAGCGTTTTTAATCGTCATCCAGAAAGCCAAAGAAACAACCTCGTCCTGGCTGGCTTGAGGGTGAAAGCGGATTCCTCCTTTTCCCGGACCAAGGGTGTCATTGAAAAGAATTCTCCAGGCGGGAAAACTTTTTCCTTCTACCTTGAGAGTGGTTTTCTTAATTCGCCGAGGAGTAGAAAGAATTTTTACTTCCCGAGGAGAAAGAGGGGTAATCTCCTGAACTTTTTTGAGGTACTGGCGGATATTATCAAAGGTGGCGCTCATGATAGCGATAGAAAATTAAGGATTTAAGAGGGCGGAAGATTTTGAATGATTTTTTCCAAATCTTCCTGCAGTATTTCCTTGGGTCTTAAGCCAATAAATTCTTGAATCACTTTCCCCTGGAAAAAAAGTTTCATATTAGGAATACTCTGAATCTGATATTGCATAGCCAGGTTGCGATTCTCGATTATTTCTGTATTGAGCTTAGCAACTTTTAATTTTCCCTCTAGTTCGACAGCGATGGCTTCTAAACCGGGAGCCATTAAAAGGCAGGGCTGGCACCAAGGAGCCCAAAAATCAACGAGCGTTGGAAGCTCTGATTGTAAAACTTCTGATTCAAAATTTTGACTGTTAACTTCAACCGTTTGAGGCATTTTTTCTTTGATTTAATTTTCGGTTATTTTATCATCCCCGCAGATGATTGTCGAATAATTAATTTAGAATGTTGGAAAATTGCCCTTGACAAAATTTTCCTGTCTGCTAGTCTGTCAATGCTTCCTTTGGAACTGTTGCCTTCGGGTAAAAAGCTAGAGGAAGCATTTTGTTTTTTAAAAGCGAGGTGTTATCATAGAAGAGCTGTGAGCATAAGCAAAAAATAATCTTTTTTCGATGAAGAAAGTAGAAATTATTAAATCTGACGGAGAGAGACAAGCTTTCTCTCGGCACAAGGTTTACCGCTCGGTGAAAAGATCAGGAGCGCCAAGCGCTTTAGCCCGAGAAATTGCTGACCGGGTTGAGAAAGAAGTTCGTCCCGGCTGGACGACTCTCCAAATTAGCCAGCGAGTAAGAAAATTGCTTCAGGAAAGAAGGCCTTCTTCTTCCATTAAATTTAATCTTTTTTGGGCAATGACCCAATTGGGGCCAACCGGCTTTCCTTTTGAGCGCTATATTGCCAGAATTTTTGAAGCCCAGGGATTTAAAACTTTTACCGATGAATGGCTTCAGGGAAAATGTATCCGCCATCAAGTTGATTTTCTGGCGGAAAATGACCAGAACTTTTATCTCGGGGAGTGCAAATACCACAATCTTCGGGGAAGAAAAACAAGCGTTAATGTTGTTCTCCATTATTTTGCCCGTTTTGGCGATTTAATCCAGGGACCCCGTTCAGCTAACGCCCGGAGGAAAAAGAAAAAAGTGCAAACTATTCTGGTGACCAATACTCGGTTTACGAGTGAGGCAATAAGATATGGGCGTTGCGTTGGCCAGGAATTGTTAGGATGGAATTATCCTCCTCGCCA
>CAZFWR010000022.1:0-4493 GCA_964522615.1 uncultured Candidatus Saccharibacteria bacterium
ATAAACCGGTGTCGGTTCGATTTTCTCATCCTCATGGTTAGAAAACGCTAAATAACCAGGAACAGCCAAACCGGCTACTGGGACAATCATTAAAATTCCGAGCCAATTTGGTTTTCCTCTTCTTTCGGCAATTTTCATCCAGATAAGAATGCTGATAACAATATTGACAACCGGAATTAAAAGCAAGACAAACCACCATAAAGGTTTTTGAGCAATCTGAAGCATCAGGAAGATATTAGCAATAGGGATCCAGGCCAGCCAGCTGTTGGGAGTGTCAGTTTTCTTGGCTAAAACCTGCAAAGAAAGAGCCAAGTAAATATATAAAACGAGCCAAAATAACAGATAAAGAGCCAAAAGGCCGCCGGCAATGGCTCCGCCTCCTAAAATTACTGGGAAGAACCATCCCCATCCTCCCCCTATTCCTCCCCTAAAAATACACTCTCCCTCTTGGCAGATAAATCCCTTTTGGCAATCAGAACTCTTAACACATTCAACGGGAGGTATGATTTCGCAAGTCGCATCAACCAAACATTGCTCTTCTTCATCGCAATCCTCTGGAGCACAAGTTCTTGTTTGGTACATTTCGTTTTCTTGGCAACTATTTCCAGCGCATTCTTCGTCCATCCAGGCCGAACATTGGCAGTCATCTGCCTCAATACATTTTCCGCTTTCGCATTTATTGCCTTCCCCGCAATAAACCGGAGTGGACCATTCCAAGCATTCGTCATCGTCATAATTTCCGCATTTATGGTAATTAAAATTATCAAAACATTTGGTTTGGCCAGAACTACATTCACTTTGGCAAGACGAAGCTGGCACGATTTCGTTTCCATCACCATTTCCCTCCTCGCATTCTCCATCACAATTTGTTGTTTGATAACAGGTTTTAGCCGTTGCTTCTTGGCAGTTTCCCAAGGAAGTAAATTCACCGGCCAATTTACAAACCGTGCCTTCACAAGTATAAAATTTTACCAAAGGAACTGAAACTTTAATACTGAGTTGATAATTCTGAATTTTATTAGAAACCTGAGTATATTGAGCGCGCCCGGCTCTCAAAAAAATATTGGTATTAGCAGCCGGAGTAAGAGAAAGAGCTACAATAGCTCCGGCATTTTGGGAACTTTCTTCTTTGATTAAAGCGCGATTTAGACTAAAAATTTTCAAATCCATCATATCTTCCACCGGCGGGATTAATTCAAACTCATAAGTTACTCCTTTCTCAACTGCAATTTTGTAGTAATCCTTGTAGTCATCTCCCGCCCAGCTTGCCAAGCCGTAATCGCCTCCCAAATAGCCCTCATAATCACCTGGAACAATGCTTAATGCTTTATTAAAATCATCACCGGCATCAGTTTGACTGCCGGCGTCGTAGTAGTCAACTAAAGAAATCGTTAAAGAAAAAGAATCCGCCTCCCATTCATTAGAAGAAATTTTAAGGTAATACTTGTATAAACTCTTGTCAGCATTAGTCAGCCAATCAATTGAAACATCACTTCCAAAGCCAGAAGTTATTTCTTCTTCGCTTTCGTCAAAAATAGCCATATCCCAATTGCCGCTCCCGAATTTAAGTTTTGGTTGAAGCTGTTGTCCGGCTTTTACCTGGATATGGTAATATAATTCCTGCCATTTTGCTGTAGCCCCTCCTTGATAAGTTCCTGGTTCTAATTTAACAGCCGTTCCAAAACCACTCCCGCCAGCTGGCAGAGATTGTTGAGCAAAAGCCGAGCTAAAAAATAAAACGCTAATGAAACAAAGAGCTAAACCTAAGCAAACCTTAACTTTTGGGGACATGATTTTTTAAATTAATGAATTTAGCCGCATCGTCTCCGCTAGAGATATTAAATTGAAGTAAATTCTTTACATCTTCTTGCCACTGCTCGTTATCTCGATGGATGACCCGACCGATAAAAAGTTCTCGCATTAGTTTAATTTCCGGAATTTTAGCCATAGAAAACTTATATTTGGCATATTCCGGTTCCTCTAATTTCTCTGCTGGTAAATAAATTGGCTCTCTTCTAAAATTAATGGCTGTCAGTCCCCGATTAATTTTTGAGATTAAACTATCAATCTGGCCATCAATTTTTACCTTACTGGCTTCTTTATATTCTTCCCGGCCAATAATTCTGAAAAAATAGGTGGCGCGGCCAGTTTCTTTTTCGCCCGCTGTTTCAAAAGCAATGGCATTGCCAGTTTTTGACTTATCCTCGCCATAAATAGGAACAAAAAACCAAAAATAATCGCCGGTCAATTCCCCCATTAACCCTTTTTTAAAGCCGATATAAATTTTGTTCGGCGCGCCTATTGATTTCAAAAACTCATACTCTTCTTTGACCGCTGTCCTCATTAACCTTGCCTCTAATTTCTGCCAGAATTCTGGAGAAACGGCCTCAATCTTTTGTTTGCTAACCGCTTTTCCCTCTTTCACCAATCCGGAAATTTTATTCAGAGTTGAAAAATCAATTTCCGACCAAATTCCTTTGATAAAATTCTGAATGTTCAAAGAAATTTCACCAAGACACCCCTTTAAAGTTTCTTTAAATAAATCAAATTTTTCACCCAATTTTGAAATAACAATTTTTCCACCTTCCTCCGTAAGAATTTCAATTTGGAAATCGCCCGTTTTTGTTTCTAAAATATCACTAAAGAGAATTCTCGCTAACTCTCCCCGTTCTGGTAAAATCACCAGAGAGGTTTGGTAAAATCTAAACTCGGCTTTTCCTTTTTGTGTTTCCGCGCCTGATTTATCCG
Source organism: uncultured Candidatus Saccharibacteria bacterium (assembly GCA_964522615.1). GTDB lineage: Bacteria > Patescibacteriota > Minisyncoccia > Minisyncoccales > UBA1441 > CAYLQR01. Next base: position 2,749 of record CAZFWR010000022.1, read on the forward strand.
AATATATAAAATCGGCTTCCAGCCCGGATTTTTTTAAGGTTTCTTGGAATAAGAGGTCTTTCAAAAAAACTTCGTTCCTTAGCTTTATAAAAGCTTTCACGAAGTCTTCGTATTGATAGCCGAGTTGGGAAATCTGCAGTTCCTTCCCCCCACCGAAAGAAAACTTTAATCGGTGGTCCATCGGAATCAAGTCAAGAACTTCCCGGTAAGAAAATAGGTAAGAACCCAGGTTTTCTGGGAAAATAGAAAAATTCTCTTTGTCTAAAACTATCTTGGCTGACCTTTCAGAAATCTGCACTCCTCCCTCATTTTGTAAAATGATACTTCCGGTTGACTCTAAAGCTTTTCCGTCTTTGTCTTTTTTCTCTATAATTGGCATAAATTTTAGCGGCTATTGTTTTATAATCATAATTTATCTCTTAAGCAAAGTCAAAAGCTTGTTCAATATTTTTTCCGCTTCTTCCCGGTTAGAATATCCTTCCCGGGCTAAAGTGCTGTTGACCGGAAGGGTATGAGTTGTGCGATAAGTCCTTCCTTCGATTCTTTCCGTTTCAATTTTAGTTTGGAACTTTGTTAGCGAGTGGCAAAAAGTACCGCCCGGAGGAAAAGACGACATCGTATATAACATATTTCCGGAGACCACAAAATTGTCAACTCGGAGTCCTAAACACATTTTTATATATTTTGGCGGGCTAACTTTTGGCCGAGGGGGAAGTTTAACATAGGAGTCAAAACCGCCTCCTTCACCCATGCCCGTTGCTTGACTGCTGCTCTTTACCGACTTCGGAGCTGAATATCGTTTAAATTCTGGATTATTTGATTGGATAAAGACCGCTGGAAAGCCAAGATATTTTCCCTGGTGGTATTGAGTCCCCGTTTTTGCTTTTGATTCTTGATATTGTTCTTTTACTTGTTTTGAAGCTTTTTCTATTTCCTCTTGCATTTTAGGGAGCCCTTCTTTAAACTGTTGAAATTGTTTTTCGGAAAGCGAAGATTTCATCGCCGATTTATAATAGTCACTTTTGAAAAGTTCGCCTAAATTTTTAATGCCCACATTTTCTAAACCAGCAATAGGCATAGCCGTAAAACCCTGGGTCGGAAGAACCTGAAAAGAAAGTAATTGAGCTTGGGCTGATTTCTCGTCAAGGAATCTTGTTATGACAACAATGACCTCTAAATCATATTTTCCACTAATATCAACGTCTGCTTTCTGATATTTATTTTTTAAATCTCGGATAGACGCTGGTGTAACACCAGACGCCAAACCGCTTTCGGCCAAGCTAGTCATCACCGTAAAGAAATCTTTCATTCCTAATCCTTTCCGGGTGGCAATCCCGTGATAAACTTTTGATTCCGTCTCCGACGGTCTTTCCGTTTCCGCGGCGCCTTTGGTTAGTTCGGGGACGATATGAACTTCCGGATTAAGGTGACGAAGCCGGATAGCAATATTACTTTCGCTAAGCGTGCGTGAAACTTCTTCCCAATTTTTTGTCGGCAGCCAATTTTTAGGAATCAATTGAGCAAGAGATTTTCCCATAATTTTTTTGCTTTTATACAAAATAAAAAGAAAAATTTAAATGTGCCGCGGGTGGGACTCGAACCCACACGGGACTTCTCCCAAGAGATTTTAAGTCTCTCGCGTGCTACCAATTTCGCCACCGCGGCTCTTTTTTAATTTTGTAAAGCCTGAGGCGCGGACGGGAATTGCACCCATGTGTAGCAGTTTTGCAGACTGCTGCCTTACT
>CAZFWR010000023.1:0-4417 GCA_964522615.1 uncultured Candidatus Saccharibacteria bacterium
AAAATTGACTGATAACGGTGAAACCCTAATTATTTTTATGATATAATAGAGTAATGGGCAATACCGTGGGAAGTCTTACCAAGAAATAAATTTGGTAAGACCCCGTAGAGACTTTTCAACAAATTCGTTTGAAAGATAGAGGATATAAACCTCTATAATACGTCAACCCCGTTAAAATCAAAAGATTGTAGCGGGTGAAGATATAGTCCAAGCCATTAGTAATAATGGATTAGAGCGATGTCGGCTCAAGTTATCCTGGAGCTGGAGAAGGTTCCAAGGGTTTGGCTGTTCGCCAATTAAAAACTTACGCGAGCTGGGTTCAGACCGTCGCGAGACAGGTCGGCCCCTATCTACCGCAGGCGTTGAGTCTTGAGAAAGGTCGTCCCTAGTAAGAAAATTGCTACTTCATGGAGCAATCCATGATGACAATCTGACTAATAACGATGAAGCCTTCATTATTTATTTGGTGGCAGAGATTGTAAACTTTGACGGTCCAAAGATTTTACGATACAATTCACTTGAGGACCAAATAAATATTAAGGGAATATCGTGGGAAGACTCATAAAAAATTGTAGAAATGTAGATTTTTATGTGTCCCCGTAACGACTTTTTCTAAACTTACCAAAGTTTAAGTTTAGGAAGGATGGTGGCTAAAACCCATCATAATACGTCAGCTCCTGCTAAAAGCAGGATGAAGATATAGTCTGAACCCATAGAAATATGGGAAAAATTCGACGAGAGGACCGGGATGAACTAACCTCTGGTGTACCAGTTGTTCCGCCAGGAGCATCGCTGGGTAGCTATGTTGGGTCGGGATAAGCACTGAAAGCATCTCAAGTGCGAAGCCCATCTCAAGATTAAGACTCACTAGATTCCTGGAAGATTACCAGGTTGATAGGCCCTAAGTGCAAGTGCTGTAAGGCATTCAGCTGAGGGGTACTAATATCTAAATCTTTCTAATTTTCTATTGGCTAATAATTAGCAATTATCTCTCCAGAGAAAGCATTAAAAATGCGCTCTGGTGGCGGCTATACCGGAGTTGTCCCACCTGATCCCATTCCGAACTCAGTCGTGAAATACTCCTGGGCTGATGATAGTAGTTCGTCTGCGAAAGTAAGACGCCGCCACCAGAGCGCATTTTTTTATTTAATATTAATACAAAAAAAGATTAATCGTTTCCCAAAATTACATCTTTTCGCTATAATGTCAGAACATATATATCGTCTGTGAATATAATAATCATATATGCGCGTTAAGTTTGCCATTTGGAAAAAACTAGCCATTGCTCTAGCCGTAGTGAGCAGTCTTCTTTCTCTCAATTATTGGGGAGGAAACGAAGTGAAAGAGGGTTTCTTTCTCTTTTCTTCCCCTTTACTAAATGTCAGCAGCCAAGGAGGAAATTATCTTTCTCAAAAAGTTTCTTCAATCTTTAGCAGCCAAGAAAGTTTAGCAAGAGAGAATCAAGAATTACGCCAAGACTTAAGCCAATTACTTTATTTAGAGGCAACTAACCAGCAATTAAGGGAAGAAAATTGGCTACTAAAAAAAGCGCTCTTGCTTCAAGAGGAAGATGGCCTGATTAGTCAGCCAGTTCAGACTATTACTCGAAATTTTGCCCAAGACTGGATTCTGATTAACAAAGGAGAAAAAGAAGGCATTGCTTTAAATCAGCCGGTCGTTACCGCCGAAAAAGCCCTAGTGGGAAAAGTGGTTTCTCTTTATTCTCATAGCGCGAAAGTAGAGCTAATCTCCCATCCTGGGTCAGTCATCGAAGCGGAAATTTTACAAGAAAAAGGGAAAGAAAGTTCCATTCGGGGCTTAATTCAGGGAGTAGGAGGAACTATGCTTAGCTTGGGGCTGATTCCCCTGGAAAATCCTTTAGAAATAGGAGGAGTAGCCATTGTTTCCAATCTTAACCTGAGTTTCCCAACTAGTTTTCTAATTGGCAAAATCCAAAAAATAAAAAAGGGTAATACTCAACCTTTTCAGGAAGCAGAAGTGGTTCCTTTTTTCCTCCGGCAAAACCTGGATGACCTTTTTGTTATTAGCCAGTTTTAATCTATATGAAGAAATTTATCTGGGCTTTTTTAATTCTTTACTTAGCCGCTATTTTTGAATCTAGTTTCTGGAGTTATTTTCTCTTCCAGGGAAGGGGATTAGGGCTTATCCTGATAACCTTTCTTAGTTTTTTGCTTTTGGGCCACTGGTCTATCAGTCAAGAGTGGGTTCTAGGTATTTGGACAGGATTTTTATTAGATATTTTCTGCTACTCGGGCTTTGGCCTTGGTTTACTAACAATTCTTCTTCTCCTCGGAGTTTACCAAATAAGTCGTCGCTGGCTTAGGAAACCCAAAAAAATTCCAGGAATTATTCTTTGGTTTTTAGCCCTAAATCTCTTTTTCTATTTAGTTATCGGCCCGTTAAGTTTTTTCTTGGCTAGCTTTATCCCTCCCTTCCTTAAGCTATCATATATCTCCTTGGAAAGCTTAGGACTCCAGTTATTCTATAATAGCTCTGTTGCTGGATTAGTTTTCTTTTTCTGCCGACAAGGAAGAAAGATCTTTTTCCGATAAGTTATATTGTCAGAACATATATATCTTCCTAGAATATATGCGAAAGAACCTAAAAATTAAACAGCCGCTGGGGACAAACTTGGAACCTCAAGAAATCATCCTCGATCGGATGGTCCAGGCAAAAAATAGAGGGGATGTTTACCCACAAAAACTGGAACAACCTATCCACCGCCGGGGAATTAAACTTTGGTCTTTTCTGGCTTTTGTTCTTTTGCTTTTCTTAATAGGAAAGGCCGGTTATCTCCAAATTGCTCAGGGAGAATACTATTCTCAATTGGCAGCTAAAAACCAATTTCTCGTTCAATCTATAGAAGCAGAAAGAGGGGTTATTTACGATCGTCATTTCCAATATTTAGCGCAAAATGCAGCTGATTTTGATTTAGTCATTGATAAGGAAATCTTCTCCCAGAATCCAGAAAAGGAAAGCATCTTGGAGCAGCTGGCGGTTTTCTTATCTCAAGAGAAAGACCAATTACAGATTCTTCTTGACGAGGGTTCTGAAGAAGCGGTCCTCCAAAAAAATCTTGACCACAATTTGTTGCTTCCGTTAGTAAGCAAAGTAGAAGAGTGGCCGGGGGTAGCAATTAAAAAGACTCTGGTTCGAGAATACCCCCAAGGAGAAATCTTAGCCCATATCTTGGGTTACCTTTCTCGCTCTAACCAGGAAGGAGCAGCTGGCCTGGAAAAAGAATACGAAGAAACTATTAAAGCTAATCCCGGTCTTTTGCTCGTCCAAAGAGACAGCCAAGGAAATCAAATTGGAGTAGAAATGGAGCGGTCTCCCAGTCCCGGGGAGAGCTTAGTTCTGAATATTGATTTGCCTTTACAGAAAAAAATTGATGAGGTTCTAAAAAAAAGCATGGAAGAGGTAGGCTCGCCTGAAGCTAATGCTATTGCCATTGACCCTCGTAACGGACAGGTTTTGGCTTTAGTCAGCCGGCCAAGTTATGATAATAATATTTTTTCCTTTCCTCTTTCTGCCGAAAGGCTCCGAGCATTAGAAAGCGAAGAGGGTTTTTCTTTTTTCAACGCCGCTATCGCCGGAACTGGTTATCCGACTGGTTCAATTATTAAGCCCTTTCTTAGTCTCGCCGCTCTAGAAGAAGGAATTATCAAACCGGAAACAGAACTTCCTTGCCCAGAAAAAATCTGTCTTCTAAACAAATATACCCAAGAAGAAACTTGCTATCACGATTGGAAATATCATGGACCTAGTGATTTAAGCCGCGCCTTGGCAGAATCAGTTAATACCTATTTTTATGTCATTGGCGGAGGAACAAAAGGTTTTTCTGGATTAGGTCCCCGAAAAATTGAGAACTGGCTGGAAAAATTTGGCTGGGGAGATTATACGGGCATTGATTTGCCAGAAGAGGGGAAGGGAATTCTTCCTATTCTAGACCAAAATTGGTCTTTGGGCGATACTTATCATCTCTCTATCGGCCAAGGGCCTTTTACTGTTACTCCTCTGCAGGTGGCAACAGCCTATGTTGCTATTGCCAATGGAGGAACGCTTTACCAACCACAAATTGTCAAAGCAATTGTTCGAGAAACTGAATCTGGTTTGGAAACTATTCAAGAAATTCAGCCCCAAATTCTAGCCTCTTTGTCAAGCAACCCCAAAAATCTAGAAATTGTTCGAGAAGGAATGAGGCAAGCCGTTACTTCTCCCGCTGGATCATCACATTCTCTTGATAGTCTGCCGCAACCAGTAGCTTCCAAAACCGGCACAGCCCAAACCGGCCGAACTAATTACTATCACAACTGGATTGCTGTCTTTGGCCCTTATCAGGAACCAAGCCTAGTTTTAGTCATTATGTTAAAAGATATTAGCGAAAGCATGGTCG
>CAZFWR010000024.1:0-4384 GCA_964522615.1 uncultured Candidatus Saccharibacteria bacterium
CCCCGATCCAGCATCATGTCCCCGGTGAATAATACGGAAGATTGAGGTTTTGATAAACTAAGAGATAAATTAGCGGCGGTTATATCACCCAGATTTATCACCTGGAAATAAGAATTTTGCCAACCTTGATAGCCCAAGAACCCTAAGGCAAAAACCACTCCTAGAAGAAGAACTCCAAGAAAAATAGATTTTAGAAATAATTTCTTTTTTGTCATTTTAGGCTTTTTGCTTAGAAAGGAGACAAAAATAGAGTTGACCCCATTTTGTGGGCGTATGTGGATTTGAACCACAGACCTCACGGATGTGAACCGTGCGCTCTAAACCACTGAGCTATACGCCCCTTGCTTCTATTGTAGACGAAAAAGTGAAGTTTTTCAAAAGAAAAAACAGCTAAGGTGAACGCCTTAGCTGTTTTAAGAAACAGGAGCCGAAGTGATTTTTATTTCAATTCTACTTTTGCTCCGGCTTCTTCCAATTTCTTCTTCATTTCTTCCGCTTCTTCTTTCTTCGCCCCTTCTTTCAATACTTGAGGCTCCTTATCTGCTTGGTCAACGACATCCTTCGCCTCTTTCAAGCCTTTTCCAGTAACATCCCTGACTACTTTAATCACCGGAATTTTCTGGTCACCGGCTCCAGTTAGAATTACATCATAGCTGCTTTTTTCTTCTTCCTCTTCTCCGGCTGCCGAAGCTCCTCCCCCAGCAATGGGTTGAGCGCTAACGACCGGCGCAGCTGAAACGTGAAATCTCTTCTCTAGAATCTTTACCAGCTTTGACAAATCAAGAACGCTCATTTTCTCAATTTTCTCTACAAAATCCTTAAATTCAGCTGGTATTTCTATTTCTTCCTCTTGCTCGGCTTCTTCCGGCTTTTCTTCAGGCTTTTCTTCAGGCTTTTTCTTTTCCGGAATTTTCTCTTCTTTCTTTACCTCCTTCTTCGGCTCTACTTTTTTAGCCGTCTCTTTTTTCTCTTCTTTTTCTTCTTTTTCTTCTGCCATAATAAATTAATTTTTAATTTGACTTAAGCAAGACAATAGACCTTTATAATTATTTTCTAAAACCCTGGTAAAGCTAGCAATTGGAGCCTGGAGAACTCCCACTAACTGCTGAACCAAAGTTTGATAATCTGGCAATTGAGCTAAAGCAATAGCTTCGTCTGCTGGTCGAAATTTATCTTGCCACCAGCCGCCTTGAATTTCCATTTCCGGATGATCCTGGGTAAAATTATAAACTAACTTCGCCGGAGTCATCTCGTCTTGAAAACCGAACATAACAGCCAAAGAACCTTCTTCTTTTTCTAAAGCCGCTTCCGGCTTCTCTTCTCCCGGGAAAGCTAATCGAAATAGGGTTTTCTTGATCACTTTCAAAAGGCAATTTTTTTCTTTCGCTTCCCGTCGAAGATGGGATAAATTATCAGTTGAAAGACGAGAAAAGTTTATAAAAATCATTCCTCGTTGAGAAGCAATCTTTTCTTTTAAATCACTTATCACCTCTTTTTTTTGTTGCTTGGTTAAAGCCATAAAGCCATATTATAAATTATAATAAAAAAACAAAAAATCTGCCGATGACATCCGCAGATAAAAAGATAAAATAAATAACCTTTATCCTCGGTAAGACTTATCTCTAGAAAAAGCCTAGAGCGCTTGCTATCTACGGACTACTCTTTTCAGTTTAGCTTCTCTTTCTGAATTGTCAAGACTCTTGCCAAACGCTGACCGAATAATCTTGCTGCTGAAGGGCCATTAGCGGTTATCAGCGATCCGTCTTCCACCACTGGCTCTTGAAGATAGTGAACCCCTAAGCTTTCAAGCTCTCTCACGGATTGCTGGGAAAGAGAGGAAGACCAGACAGTTGCCTTCTTCCCCTCCAGGATTCTAGCTCGGGCTAAAATTAGGGGAGTAATGCAAATGGCGCCAATGATTTTCTTCTGTCGAATCGCTTCTCGCAAGAGCTGATAAACAGCAGAATTATCTAGATATTTTAAAGCTCCCCGCCCTCCAATTAAAACTAGCATCTCGTAGTCAGCTAAATCCAAATCAGCTATAGAGTGAGTGATTTCTACCTCTCCTCCTTCCGATCCTTGGGCTAAACCAGATCGGTTACTAACGGGAATAACCTCTATTCCTGCTTTTAGAAGCTCGGTTTGAGTATGGAAAAATTCTTCGTCCTGAAAATTCTTAAAAGCAATAACTAAAGCTGCTTTGAGCATTTCTGCTTTTAGTAATAATATTTTACTTTTGCCTTATTATGCTCTTCTAGGGTCCGGCTGAAAATCACCTTCCGTTCTGAAGTAGTTAAATAATAAAGATAGGAACTGGTCTCCGGATTTAAAGCCGCTTCAATGCTTTCTAATCCCGGGTTGCTAATGGGTCCAGGCGGAAGACCAAAATTGAGATAAGTATTATAAGGGGAATCCACCTTGGTATCCGCTATGGATAAACGAGATTTTTTCTGGAGAATATAATTCAAAGCAGCATCAATTTGAATTGGCATTCCTATCTCCATCCTTTTTTTAATAATACCAGCCACTACTTTTTTATCTTCGATAGCAATCACCTCCTCTTCCAATAAACTAGCCGTAATCATCGTCTGATAAATTCCCCCTCCCTCCAACATCTCTGCTTCCATAGGTTTTACCTTTTCCTCAAAATTCCAAAGAATTTTCCTAACAATATTTTCCGTCGCGGCCGATTGGGAAAAGAAATAGGTATCAGGAAAAAGATACCCTTCCAGGTTAGCTTCCTCTGGGGCATCCTCCAAAAAGAGAAATTCTTCTTTCCATTCCCCAATCTTTATTTCTTCCAAGGCATGATCCTGTTGAAAAATATCTTTTAGATTCTCTCGGATTTCTCTAAGAGTTTCTCCCTCTTTAATCACTAGAATCCTCGCCGGTTTACTATTCTCGCTTCCTAGTTTGAGAATTATTTCTAAGAGATTATCTCCCGAAGAAAGCTGATACTCTCCCTCTTGCAAATGGCGATCAATTTTTCCCAGAGCGCTCAAAATGAAAAAAACTTTTTGATTTTTGATAAGTCCCTTTTCTTCCAACCGCTGGCCTATTTCCTCTAAGCCTTCCCCAGCCGAGACAGTAAAAGAAACCGGTTGGCCCCGGGGGTTAACTGGTCCGTAAAAAAGCGTCCAGGCAGCACAAACTAGAGAAAAAGAAAGAATAAGCCCGCCTAGTATAATCAGGAGAGCCCCCTGATAATTTTTCATGGTTTCGGTTTTGCTTGAAGAGGAACAAAAACAAACCCCGGATAGGAAGTAATTTGAAAATCATTTTTCCCTTTTTTAACCACCAGTTGAATGCTTTCCTGGACAGGGATAACCATTCTCCCTCCAATTTTTAACTGTTTTTTCAAAGCGGAAGGTATTTTTGAGGCCGAGGCAGAAACTAAAATTCGGTCAAAAGGGGCTTCGGATGGATATCCTTGGGATCCGTCCCCGATTACTAATTTCGCTATCCCTTTTTTAACAAAATCATAAGGAGCAAGATTCTTCTCCCCCTCCTTGCTTAGTTCGGGAATAATTTCTAGAGCAATTACTTTTCCCGCCGAACCAACTATCCAAGACAAAAGAGCAGTTGTCCAACCAGAACCGGAACCGACATCTAAAATCTTATTACCTAAAACCGGCTCTAAAAGCCGGAACATAAAATAAACAACGGAAGGCTGAGAAATCGTCTGCCCATAACCAATCGGCAAAGCCTGATCTAGAGAGGCAAGGTTTTTTTTCTCGGCAGGAAGAAAATCAATTCTTTTCACCACCAAAAAAGCATTTTTGATTCTCGACAACCAATTGACTGGCATCAAAGCCCTAATTCTTCGTTAATAGCTTGCATGCTTTTCAGCACAATTTCTATAAATTCCTTTAAAGGAAGATGAAGAAATTCTTCGCACCGGGCGATAATTTCTCTCTTCGCTCCTTGAGCAAAAGAAGGTTGTCGAAAATGTTTCAGAACAGAGGCAACTGTTAGGTCGTTAATTTTCCGGCTGGGCAAAACCAAAGTATTAGCAACGATAAGGCCAGTTAAGGGATCAAGAACAAACAAAGCCTTAGCCATTAAACTTTCTGGCGGCAATTGATGAAACTCATTGTGTCTTTTCACCGCCTCCACTATTTCTTCTTCCAGGCCTGCTTCGGCTAAGATTTGAGCTCCAACCAAAGAATGTTGGGCGGAGTCCCCCTTGACCTTCTCATAATCGATATCATGCAATAAACCAGTTAAGCCCCATTTCTCTTCATCTTCCTGAAAATGCTTAGCTAAAGAGCGCATCGCCGCCTCTACCGCTAAACTATGCTTGAGAAGATTAGGCTGGGAAAGATATGATTTTAGTAAGCTCAAAGCTTCTTCCCGAGTCATTTTAGGAAAGTAAAAGGGAAAA
>CAZFWR010000025.1:0-4328 GCA_964522615.1 uncultured Candidatus Saccharibacteria bacterium
TTCTCTCTGGAAACCGTCCATTTCCGTCAAAATTTGATTTAAGGTTTGTTCTCTTTCATTATGGCCTTCCATGACTCCTGCTCCCCGGCGTCGGCCGATAGCATCTAGTTCATCAATAAAGATAATACTTGGTTGGTTCTGTTTGGCTTTGGCAAAAAGACTTTTTACACGGCGGCTGCCGACGCCGACAAAGAGTTCAATAAACTCTGAACCGGAGATGTAATAGAAAGGAACATTTGCCGAAGAGGCAATGGCTCGGGCCAAGAGAGTTTTTCCGCAGCCCGGCGGACCAACAAGAAGGACTCCCCGGGGAATCTTGGCTCCCATTCTTGAGAATTTCTGGGGACTTTTAAGAAAATCAGTGATTTCCATTAGTTCTTCTTTGGCTTCTACCAAATTACCAATATCGTCAAAACTGACCTTTTCCTTGGTAGCCTGGGGATTAAATTGCCGGTCGGGAGATTTCAGAATATTTAGAGTTTGGTCCATTCCTCCCCGGGCTCGGCGGAAGAGGAACCAAAAGAGTAAGACAAAGAAAAAGACGGGGATGATGAAAGTTAAAAGAAGAGGAAGTAAAGCGGACCAGAAACTGGTTACTTCCGGTTTGATTTGGATATTAGCTGATTGAAGCTGTTCCGAAGTAAGGCCCAGCCGGGAGAGAGAATTAGTTAGGGCGACTTCTTCTTCCTTATAGGACTGGAAAACCTGGTTGTCTTGGTCAACAATTTGAAGAGTTTCTCCCGAGACGGTAATTTCTTTTACTCGGCCAGCTTGAATTTCCTGGACCAATTGGCTCAAGCTGATTTCTTGAGGAGATTCAGTGGGAGCTGGAGCAAAAAGTGAAAAAACAGCGGAGAGGGTAAGGAGAACAAGAAAAGCCCAGCCGATCTGTTTAATTATTTTAGACATCTTCTTTTTTAGAAACTTTTTTTGGAGGAGAAGATTTTTTTAATTCTTTTAGAGAAAGAGAAACCCGATTTCGGCTAATATCAATAATCTTCGCCTTGATTTTCTGGCCGACTTTTACTACTTCGGCTGGATCTTTCACTAATCCCCAATCCAGTTCAGAAACATGGATTAAACCTTCCAGGGGGGGAGAGCCAAAGGACATAAAGGCGCCGAAGTCGGCTAAGCCGGTAATTTTCCCCTGGACGGTATCTCCCGTCTTGTATTGGCTAAGAGTAGATTTCGTTTTTTCCAATTCTTCTAGTTTTTCGGAAAGAATAATCTTTTCTTCTTTGAGATTGATGTCGAGAATCTGTACCGTTAGAGTCTGACCGATTAATTCCTCCAGTTTAGAAAGAATTTTTGATTTATTGGCATTTTCCACTCTTGGGAAATGGTCAGTAGCTAATTGGGAAGCGGGGATGAAAGCCGGTAAGTCATGGATTTTCGTTAGCAATCCTCCTCGGTTAGCGCCAAAGATTTTTACCTCTAAACCCTTTCCTTCTTCTTTTCGGGTTTTTAACTCCTCCCAGACTTCCTGGTAGATGGCTCGCTTAATGGAAAGCTCCCGATAGCCGTCTTCGTTTTCCACCGAAACAATTTCTCCGGTAATCTGATTGCCAACTTTCAGTTTTTTGAAAGCGCTTTTTACCTCATAGAATTCCCGGCCGTAAATAATGCCAGTTCCTTGAGGTCCCAGGTCAACGAAGACCGAAGAGCGGCCGAAATTGATGATTTCTCCTTGGATAATATCTCCTTCAGAAACGGGTCGGATAGCGTTTTGTTTCTCTTTAAGGTCGTTGGTTTTAATCATTGATGAATATCATAGAGTAGAAAAGAAGATTTAGCAAGTTCTCTTTTAGAAAATTAGCTCTCTTTAGGAAAAAGGGTGGGAGCCATTGACTTTTCCCCCTAAACGTGTTATTCCCTGAAGCGGTTGAGGTTTAACCTCAACTAACGAAGAAACTTAATAAAAGAAACTTGAAAGATATCAAGAAAAATAAAAAGTGGGAAGGATTAAAATCAATTGGGAATTTTTTCTTAGATATATTTTTTCCAAGAAACTGCCTTGGTTGCGGGAAGGAAGGGAAATATATTTGTGAAAATTGCCGTACCTTTTTAGGAGAGGCGCCATTAATCTGCCCGGTTTGCGGGAGGGGTAGTTTTAGCGGTCAAAGGCATATTGATTGTCCTTCAAGGCATAAATTAGACGGCCTAGTGGCTGTTTGGGAATACGAAGGATTAGCCAAAACCGTTATTCATGGTATTAAGTACCGCAAATTAGGCGATGCTGTTTCGGAATTAGTTGCTCTGTCTTTGGAGACGATGGGCAAAGATAAAGAAAGATTTGTTTCCTTTTTTTCTTATCTCCTTTCTGAAAAACCCTTAATTACCTTTATTCCTATGTTTTCTAAAAAAGAAAGGAAAAGAGGGTTTAACCAATCTGAATTAATGGCGAGAGCATTGGGAAAAATAACGGGTTTGGAAACAGTCTCTCTGTTGAAAAAGATAAAAGAAACTGAATCTCAAACAAAATTAAAAAAGGAGGAAAGATTAAAAAATATAGAAGGAGCCTTTTCTTTAAAGACGGATAGTTTGAAACCGCCGAAAAATTTGATTTTGGTTGATGATATCTGGACAACGGGAGCGACTATGAAAGAAGGCGCCAAAATTTTGAAACAATCCGGGGCAAAAAAGATATGGGGCTTTGTTCTCGCCCGCACCGTATAATATTGACTTTTTCTCCTCAATATGCTATTATCTGAGGCAGTTGAGGCTAAATCTCAACCGACTAGGAAAATTATGGAAGAGGGAATTATAAGTATCGAAGAGGAAAAATATCCTGAATTACTGGGGAAAATTGACCGTCCTCCCCAAAAACTTTATCATCGCGGCCATTGGGATGAGGATATTTTTAAAAATTGCCTGGCGGTGGTCGGGAGCAGGAAAATGACAAACTACGGCCTAATGGCGGTAGAAAAAATAGTGAAAGAAGTAGCCGCAGCCGGAGTGACTATTGTTTCCGGGTTTATGTACGGGATTGACGCTGCTTCTCATCGAGCTGCTTTAGACGGAGGCGGCCGGACGATAGCCGTTATGCCCTGCGGGATAAATTTAGTGCATCCAGAATACCAGGGAGAACTTTATGGTGATATTTTGAAAAACCAGGGCCTAGTAATCTCGGAATTTGAAGGAAATTTCCCCCCGGATAGTTGGACCTACCCCAAAAGAAATAGAATAGTGGCCGGCCTTTCAAAAGCGACGCTAATAATAGAAGCGGCTATAAAGAGCGGTTCTTTAATTACCGCCGGATTTGCCAAAAAGTATAAAAGAAAACTTTTTGCTTTGCCGGGACCGATTACCAGCAAAGTTTCAGAAGGGACGAACTATCTCCTGAAAAACGGGGCTTCCCTAGTTACTTCCAGTAAAGATATTTTAGATTTCTACGGATTGAGAAATTCCCCTCTTGGAAGTTCCAATAACCAAAAAACAGAAGGAAGGGAAAGAGAAATTTTAGAATTATTAAAAAGGGAAGCGATGGAGGTAGATGATATTTCCAGAAAATTCGGGCTTTCTGCTTCAGAAATTGGCGCTACTCTTTCTCTAATGGCAATGAAAGGTTTAATTTCTCAAAAGGGAAGAAAGTATTTTGCTGATTTTCATTGAAACTTAAATAAATCTTATGTTAATTAAAATTCCCTCGGCTTTAAACATTGGACTTAAGACCTTAGGGGTAGATGTCGAGGTAAATATCGCTAATCGGGGAATGCCTAGCTTTGATATTGTCGGGCTAGCCAGCAAAGCCGTGGACGAAAGCAAGGAAAGAGTGAGGACGGCTATTAGTAATTCCGGAATAAGTTTTCCCGCAAAGAAGATTACGGTTAATTTAGCTCCGGCTGATGTTCCCAAAGAGGGGTCTTTTTACGACCTGCCTATAGCCGTGGGTATTCTTTCCAGTGTTGTCCAATTTAAAATACCTGAAAGTTCCTTATTTTTTGGCGAGCTTTCCTTAGACGGTTCTCTAAGGCATATCCGAGGGGTCTTCCTAACGGCTCTGTTCGCCAAAGAATTGGGGATTAAGAATATTTTTGTCCCCAAGCAATCGGCTAACGAAGCCGCTCTCTTTAAGGAGATAAGTGTTTATCCAGTAGAAAGACTTTCTCAAATTGTCGCTCATTTAAGTGGAGAGCAGTTAATAAAACCAATTGAATACCAAGAAATAGAATCTGAATTGGAGGGAGAAAGGGCTGAATTTGATATGTCAGAAGTCTTGGGCCAGGAACAGGCAAAGAGGGTAGTAGAAATCGCCGCTGCCGGAGGCCATAATATTATAATGATTGGGAGTCCCGGTTCTGGAAAGACAATGTTGGCCAGGGCCATTC
>CAZFWR010000026.1:0-3987 GCA_964522615.1 uncultured Candidatus Saccharibacteria bacterium
TTAATCAAGATACTATTTTGGCGCCAAACCTTAGGAAAACCAGGCAGTTCGTCTAGATTCAAATTAGAAAAATCAGCCGTTGATCCGTCCGCCAACAGGCAAGGACGAGAACCTTCAGAAATTTTCTTTTCCAAACCTCCCACAATAGGAGAATCTCCTACTAGAATCCCCTCTTGGCTATTCTCCAAGAAAACCAAAGGGATACCTTTTTTCCAAGAGGGCAATTGATAAGTAGTAGCGTATCTGTCAAAAACCTGGGCATTGCCAGAAGTTTGATAAATCTCGTACTCAATCACCACCAAATGAGGATAAGAAGCTAATAGTTCCTGAAGAACAACTGGATCTGCTTGGGCGCAATGAGGGCAGCCAACTCCGGTAAAATAAACGAGGCAGGTCTCCTCTTCTGCCTTAGCTGCCGAAGGAAGCCAAAACCCAAAAGAAAGAAGAAGCAGACTTAATACAAAAAGTAGAGAAAATTTCTTTTTTAACATCATTAAGTTTAATTAAAATTATTTTGAAAGTAAATTTATTAAAAATCCGAGAGAGCAAAATTAGCCTGCCGAAGTTTTCCTTGGCTGTAGGCTTTCCGCAAATCCCCCAAAAAAGGAATTTCTTTCTTCACCGACAATTGGTATTTCTCTAGCACCTTTTCCACTTGCCTTTTACTGCCTAAATCCGCTTGGTTAATAACCACTTTTGGTTTCAGCTTCAATTTTCGATTAATCTGAAGAATCAAGTCTAAATCATGAGCTCCCATCGGAGTCGGTTCTGTTACCACATAAACCTCATCTGCCCCCATCAAGGCGTGAAGGACAGGACAATGAGTTCCGGCCGCTGTATCAATAAGAATAACATCCACTTTATTCTTTCGGGCGAATTGCCGGGTAAATTTTTTTAATTCTTCCACCACCGGACCAACTTCCTCCAAACCTGTTTTAGCCAATCCCGTTATCAAGAAAAAAGAAGAATTATCTTTTTTTGCCGGTCGGGAAGGAAATTTTATTTCCTGAAGATAAATTTTTCCCGTCTCTTCCTTTTCCATCTTGATAGCCCCAAAAGGGCAAGCCAATTGGCAAGCGCCGCATCCCGAGCAAAGGTCTTTCACAAAAACCGGGTATTGTCCAGGAGCTTGGAAAATAGCGTGACTGCGGCAAGCTTCTACGCACTGTCCGCATTTCTGGCATTTCTTTTTGATTAATCTGGGAAAATCCGCCCACACTTTTTGCTGTATTTTTCCCAAGGGCTTCCCTAACAACAAATAATCATCCGGGCATTCAACATCAGCGTCGCTTAAAATAACCTTTTTCCCTTGCTGCAGCAATTCCCGCAACAGCAAGAGAGAAAAAGTACTTTTACCGGTCCCGCCCTTGCCCCCGGTAATAGCAATTTGTTGAGGTTTTTTTGCCATTATTATTTCTTATTTCTTTTCCGTTGTTGGCTTATAAATCCGGGATAATTTATTTTCCAGAAAATCTTGAATGGTTTCTCCTAAATTTCCTGATTGCCCCTGATAAACTTTCACCAAACTATCATCAAGAACATGAAAGCTAATTGGCCCTATTTTTTGGGTCAGTAGAACATTAGCCCGATTATTCACCAAATAGCGGCCAACGCTTAGACCAGCTCTTAATTCTTTCTTTTGGTAGGGATTTTCCTTAATGACTAAAGAAGAAATCTTTTCTTTCTGAATATCGGCAAAAGCAAAAAACGGACTATGGCTCAAAGAAGAATTGAGCTTAGATTTTAGCCCCCGGTCTTCCTCTAAAGCAACGGCTACTTTTACTTTCTTTACAGCTAGCGGCTCAATATGAATCAGAAAAGAATCCACTTGAGGAATTTGGAGTTTAATATTTCCTTCTATCTCCTCCGAAAGTTGATGGGCTCGAGTAATTTGAACACCAGGTTGCATTAGAACCTTTGCTTCACCAAAAATAAAGAGTCCTGATTTACGAAGCCGCAGACCTCCAAAATCCTGAACTCCGTGAGTTCCCTTGATAATCTTTTTAATCTTTTTTTCCGTCTCCGGATCGGGAGAAACATCCATCAAAGACAAGATAGAATCCTTGGCCGAAGTAACACCAATAGAAAAAATAAAGAGGGAAATAATAATTCCCGCTATCCCTTCAACATAAGGGATATGAAACCAGGAAGCGAGCAAGCCAAAAAGAACAACGGAAGAGGAAAAAAGATGCATTTTTGATTCCGACCCATCGGCGATAAGGCTTTGGGCATTAATCTTCTTCCCTAGTTTTACTTCATAACTGCCTACTAAAAACATTACTATGGCATCAAAAAAAGCGACACCAATGGCTATCCAAGGAATCTGCAGTTCGTAAACTGTAGTTAATTTCAGAATGCTTTCTCGAATAAACCCAAAACCGGCATAAAAAATTGAGCCCGCTATTAATAAAGTAGCGAGATTTTCTGCCTTGTAATAACCATAAGGAAATTGCTGATTGGGCTTTCTTTGAGAAATCTTCAGGCCAATCCAAACTAGAACCGTTGATAAAGCATCGGCAGCGCTATGAACAGCATCCGCTAGAAGAACAACGCTTCCCGAGAAGAATCCCGCTAGGCCCTTAGCCAAAGAAAAAAAGGCAACAACAAAAACTACTTTGAGGGCGACACCCCGCCCTTGTTTAAGAAAATTTTCTTTCATAGTTTATTGATAAAATCTATTTCTTCCTCGACCCCGGCCTGGACCAAAACCAAACCTTTGAGCCGAAGTCGGAATATCAACCTTAGAAAGCTGCCCTTGCTGAAACTGGCCAAGAGCTTCTTCTGCCTTTAAATTAGCTCCTGCCAAATAAGGAGTAATCCCCGCTCCTTGTAAAACGGCAAAAGCATTAGGACCCACCCCGCCGCAGATAACCGCCTCTGCTTTTTGAGAAGCAATCATTTGAGCGACGGCTACTCCGGCTCCTCCCCTCGCTCCTGCCGCCGGATTATCAACTACTTCCCATTTTCTTTTTTTACTGCTTTCATCAACAAAAAGAAAGTGGGGACAACGCCCTAAAAACGGGGAAACAAAAGAATCGGCGGTTTTCCCGGTAGTACAAATAGCAATTTTCATAAGAAGGGGTATTAATTAGTCCGGGTCATTGTTGCTCCGCACTTGGGGCATTTTTGCTGGTAGCAAGGGACTCCTAACTGATGAGGAACTTTTGCTCCGCACTGGGGGCAGACGCATTCTCCAGCTGGACCCAAACCGAAGCCACCTGGCCGACGATTTCGACCCCGACCTCCTCCCCTTCCGGGAGGAAAATTAGTATTTGGATTGTTTACTTCAGACATAGTTTTAAATTAAATTACTCTTGTTATGAATATACACCCATAACTAATTCTTGTCAATATCCTTTCTTTCTTAAGCCCCGCTAAGAATAACGATGACATCTCCGTCTTGAACCAAATAATCTTTCCCTTCTGTTCTTACCCGTCCTTGCTCTTTAGCCCGAGCCCAGCCTCCAATGGTTAAAAGCTTTTTGCAGTTAATCACCTCCGCCCGAATAAAGTACTTCTCAAAATCGCCATGAATGACTCCTCCCGCTTGGGGAGCGGTCGCTCCTCTCTTCACTGTCCAAGCTCTAGTCTCATCAGAACCAGTAGTGAAAAAAGTAATTTGGTCTAACAACTGATAGCTTTTTCGAATTAAGGCGTCTAATTCCATTTCTAAGGGCGCGCCTAATTCTTTTTTCTCCTCCAGAGTGAGCCCAGAAAGTTCAAATTGGTTTAAAAGATCCATTACCAAAAAAGAGTAGCCCTGCCGCTGAAAATCATCAAGAATAGCCGGGGGCACTTCTTGAGGATAACCATTAAGAAGATAGATCCTTGGTTTGAGGGTCAAAAACTGATAAGAGCAAAGGACTTTTTCTTCCTCTTCGTCCCAAGATTGAGACTGGAGTATCTTCCCTTCGGCTAAAAAAGCCTTTGCCTTTTCTAAAACCAGTCTTTCCTTTTGATTCTCCTCTTTCCCGGCTTTAAGTGATT
>CAZFWR010000027.1:0-3809 GCA_964522615.1 uncultured Candidatus Saccharibacteria bacterium
TCAAAAAACCTTTTACAAAAAGTAGTGAACTTCAAAAGATTCTTATTATTAGACTTCACTCTCTCTTCGGAATATTTATCTAAGCTACCATATTGGTTATAAACCTTGCTCAAAAACTTTATCGTTTCACGGTAATATGTTTTGTCATAAGCCTCTTTTCTCCCTTTTCGGAACTCAATCGTCCACTGTTCTTTTGTCTTCCGACTGCGCCAATCCAGCAATTTGCTATCCTGCCACTGCCGCTTCGCTTTTAAGGAAAGCTCTTTCTTTCTTTCCGGATGTAATTCAAAATATTTACTTACTCTCTTAGACTGTTTTCTTCTATTTTTCTCGCTAGACCAATACTCTTTTTGAGCTTTATTTAATAAAACCTTGTTCTCCCTTCTATATTTAGGAGAATTCTCCCAAAACTCCAAAAATTTTCTAGCCATGTATTCTTTATATTCTTGATTCTTCCATTGTTTCTTAGCTCTTTGACTAAGCATCTTTATCATCTTTGGAGTAGTCATTTTCTTTCTCATCTTTTGCCTAAACGCATCTGTTTTCCTCAAGGCCGCTAGTTTTCTTTTCACATCAGGACGCTGAAGAGTCATCTCCGCTTGCTTAGAATGAAGTATTCTGTGGTTTTCCTTAGTCATTCGAATAATATTGTTCGGATTATTGTTTAGCTTATTAAAATCAATATGGTGCCGGTAAAAACCCTCCTGCTTCGAATAAACATGATTTTCCAAATTATACTCATCGGCCAAAAGATGAGTAAAAACCCAGCTCTCCTTCCCGATTTTTGGTTTGGGGTCCAAAATCATTTCGTATCCCTCAATCGTAATCCTTCCTTCCCTCTTAGAATATTTCCTATAAAGAGGCATTAGGGAATCATCTGGCGTTAAATCTTCTGCTTTCTTATAACGACCACCCCTCAACATAAATTTGTGGTCAGGAGTAGATAAGAGTTCTTCTCCATTATCCAGAACGATTTTTGTCACCTCTACTTTCCTCTTCGTTAATCGAGGATTCAGAATAGGAGCAATCCCTAAGTGGCCATCGTCCTTTACTGTATAACAGAAATTCTTTTTCCCCTGTCGGTCTTCTTCTACTAGTCCCCTGAAAGAAAGGTTCCGCCCATCAGCCAAAGCTACTTTTGTATCCCCAGAAAAACATCCTCCGGCTGATTCTCCTTCCACAATATAGATTTCTGATTCTTGAGGCTTACGAGAACTGCAATCAGCTAATTTTCCGGGAAGAGTCATTCCCTTAAGATGCTTTTCTAGAACGGTCGCCCGGGCCGCTTTTGCTGCTCGTTGGGCTCGCGCCGCTTTTAGACAGCCTTCAAGAATCACTTTCGCTTCTTGAGGATTCCTTTCTAGATAATCATTAAAATGAAGACTAAAAACTTTTTCCACCGCGTTCTTCACCTTTGGATTTCCCAATTTAGCCTTTGTCTGCCCTTCAAATTCCGGTTCCCGAAGTTTAACGGAAACCACTGCCGTCATCCCTTCACGAACCGCATTCCCTCCAAGGTTCTCTTCGCTTTCTTTCAAAAAATCATTCTTCCGAGCATAGTTATTAATAACTCTCGTCAAAGCCGAACGGAAGCCTGTCAAATGGCTTCCTCCCTCGGGTGTAAAAATATTATTGGCAAAACCCTCTTCTGTAATTTCTATATCTTCCGTATATTGGAGAGCAATCTCTACTAGAACATCATCTTCTTCCCCCCGGCCATAAAAAGGATTAGGGTGGCGAACAGCCGTCTGGCCGATTAAGTAGCGAACATAGGATTTAATTCCTCCTCCAAAATAAAAAGTATAATCCTTTTCTTCCCCCTTCTTTCTTTGGTCAATAATAATCACCTTTACTCCTGGTGTCAGATAAGCTTGTTGGCGTAGATGATGAATAATTGTTGTCCAGCTGAATTGGAGGTCCGAAAAAATTTCCGGGTCGGGAGAAAAAATGACTGAAGTTCCATTTTCCGAGCAAGAACCAGCTTTTTCTAGTTTTGTAATCGCCTTTCCCTGGGAATATTCCTGAAAATATTTTACTCCTTCCCGACAAACTTCTGCCCGTAGATGCTCGGATAAAGCGCAAACGACAGACACTCCAACCCCATGCAATCCCCCCGATACTTGATAGGCTTTACTGCCTAATTTTGCCCCAGCATGAAGAGTAGTCATCACCACCTCTAGAGCTGATTTCCCAGTTTGAGGATGTTTGTCAACCGGCACTCCCCGGCCATTATCTGTCACCCGTACTTTATGCTCTGGGAGAAGGGTAATTTCAACTCTGTCAGCGTAGCCGGCTAAAGCTTCGTCAATGGAATTATCCAGACATTCCCAAACTAGGTGATGAAGGCCTTCTTTCCCCGTCGAGCCAATATACATTCCCGGGCGCCTCCGCACTGGCTCCAGTCCCTTGAGAACATCAATATCTTTAGCGCTATAGCTATCTTTTTTAGCAATTTTTTTTACCATGGTTTTTCAATTTCTAAGTTTCCAGCTTTCTTTTCTCCAGGCAAGAATAATTCGTTTTTGCCGACTATCAATTTCCGCTGTTTGTAAAGTTCGGTCCAGAGCCTGAAAATAAATTCTTAAGGTAAGGCTTTTCTTCCCTTGGGCAACAGATGTTCCCTGATATATCTCCACCAAGTCAACATCTCTAACAAGAATCCCGCCGGCTTGATGCGCTTTTCTAATAACCTCCTCTACCGATATCGCCAGAGGAACGATGACTGACAAGTCCCTTTTGGCTATTGGTTGAGAAGAAATTGGCCGATATTCCTGTTCTTCTGAAGCTAATTTTGCTAAATCCGAAAAGTTAATCTCAAAAGCAATCACCGCTTCCGGAATTTTTACCTCTTCTTCTAAAAGAGGATGGATCTCTCCTAGAAATCCAATCTTTTGGTCTCCGACTTTGATTTCTGCTACTCGAGTCGGATGCCAAATCTGTCTGAAAGAATCTTCCGATGTCGCCTGGTGGTCATCCCACCAAATATCGCTAATCATCAAGTTTCCGGCCAGATATTCTATTACTCCTTTGAGCTCAAGGAATCCTCTTTCCCCGTCCGGGGCCAAAAACATTCCCGCCAGACTTGTTCTTTCGAGAAACTTATTGCTTTTCCGAAGGAAAACCTTCCCTATCTCAAATAATTTGATTTCTTTATAATATCTTCTATTTTCTCCAGCTGCCTTTAATAAGTTAGGAATCAAATGAGGACGGAGATAACGTTGTCTTAGGCTCACCGGATTATCGACTTCTATCAAATCCTTTAGCGAATAACCAAAGAGTTTTCTTTGCTCATCATCGATAAAAGAATAACTGTAAGCTTCATTAAAACCCAATCGCGCCAATAAAGTTTTTACTCTTTTTTCCCAATAACGATTCCAGTTTGGAGTTGGAAGAACAAGATTAGCGACAGAAGCTTGGGCGGGAATTTTATCGTAACCATCAATTCGGAGTATTTCCTCATTTAGATCGGCTTGAGAAGAAACGTCCAAACGCCAACTGGGGACAGTCACTTTCCAAGTCTTTTTCCCTTTCTGGGTAATTTTGAATCCCAATCTTTTTAAAATAGAAGAAGCTTGACGCTGGTTGATTTTTGTTCCTACCAACTTCTCTAAAGCTTGGGGAGAAAAATTTACTTTTTTGGAAAGAACCGGACAAGGATAGAAGTCAATAATTTTTGCGGCCGGTTTCCCTTCATAGAAATGCGAAATTAAATAAGCAAACCGGTCTTGAGCTTTTTTAACCAAGTTTAGGTCTAAGCCATTTTCAAACCTCCAAGAAGCATCGGTGCGAAGACCAAGTTTTTTCCAAGT
>CAZFWR010000028.1:0-3741 GCA_964522615.1 uncultured Candidatus Saccharibacteria bacterium
TTTTTCATTAGTTAAAATCTTTAAAAATTCGGCTAGCCTATGACTGAATTTCTATTCCCATCGCTTTCGCTGTTCCCTCAACAATTTTCATTGCTTGGGCCATATCTTGGGCATTGAGATCGGCCATTTTTCTCTTGGCCACTTCCTTCAACTGATCTTGAGTAATTTTTGCCACCTTTCGTTTATTGGGCTCACCAGACCCTTTCTCTATCCCCGCCACTTCTTTCAATAGCTCCGAGGTCACGGGCTGTTTTAGCTGAAAATTATAGCTTCCTCCTTCGTAAACCTGGACCACTACCGGAAGAGTGTATTGTTTCATTTCTTTCGTCGCTTCATTAAATTTTTGGCAAAAATCATTGATATTGATACCCTCCCCCGCCAAGGTCGGGCCTAAGGGAGGAGCGGGAGAAGCTTGTCCAGCCTTAATATGAAACTTCAGAACTTTCTTTACTTTCTTCATAATTTTCTTAAATTATCAAGCTTTGGCTATAATTTTCTTAAATTATCAAGCTTTGGCTATAATTTTCTTAAATTATCAAGCCTTGGCCATAATTAAACTTTTTTAACTTGGAGAGAATCTAACTCAACCGGCGTTTCACGGCCGAAAGCGTCGACCGCCACTTTAATTTTCCCTTTTTCCGGATTAATCTCAATCACTTTTCCAGAAAAACCCTTAAAAGGCCCATCAGAAATTTCTACCAGGGTTCCTAATTCAAAATCGATTTTCATCTGTGGTTCCTGGCGAGCCATTTTTTCTCTTAAGGTTTTCATTTCTTGAAGAGAAACTGGAACCGGAGTAGTTCCCGTTCCCAAAAAACCAGTCACTCCCGGAGTGTTCCGCACCACGTACCAGGAACGATTATTAACAATCATTTGCACCAAGATATAGCTGGGATAAATTCTTTCCGTTGTTGTCCGCCTTTTCCCATTTTGAACTTTTACTTTTTTCTCTTCGGGGACTAAAACTTCTAAAATTTGGTCCTCCATTTTTAAATCTTGGACTCTCTTTTTTAGATTTTCCGCCACCCGGCTTTCGTAGCCGGAGTAAGTATGGATAACATACCAATTATTTTCTAGATTTGTTTTTTCCTTTTCAGAAGGCATTTTAAAACGAACGGATAATAAAACTTAAAAAGCTAGCAAAAACCAAATCGAAAGCCCACAAATAGAGGGCAACAACTATCGAAGCGGCAACAACAATCAACGTATAGCGGCCAAGGTCACGGCGATTTAACCAGCTTACGTGGCGCATCTCTTCTTTAACATCTTCAAGAAAGGTAGTTATCTTTTTCCACATAATAGTAAAACTATAGCGAAATTATTCTAATTGTCAAAATTAAATATCTAAATTCTGTACTAATTTAGCGTGGGAACGGATAAACTTCTTTCTTGGCAAAACTTCTTTCCCCATCAAACTATCAAAGATATGGTCTGCTTGAGCAGCGTCGTCAATGGTAACTCTTCTCAGCGTTCTTTTTTCCGGATTCATAGTTGTCTCCCATAACTGTTCGGGGTTCATTTCTCCTAACCCTTTGTAGCGCTGAATATTATAAGGTTTTTCCAACTTCTTTAAAAGCGTTTCTTGCTCTTTGTCATTGTAAACATACCATTCTTTTTTCCCTTTCCTCACTTGGTATAAAGGCGGCTGGGCAATATAGATATAACCTCCTTCAATCAACGACCGGAAATAACGATAGAAAAGAGTTAAAAGCAGAGTTCGAATATGAGCGCCATCAGTATTATGTAATAATATTCCTCCGTCACCAGCTACAAAATTTTCATCTTTCGCCACAGCAATATCATAGACAAAAGGGCGACCCGGCTTCACTTTTTTAATTTGGGTGATAGGAAGAAGAACCCCTTCCCCTAATTTTTTCTTTCGATAAGGAGTCTTCACCCGATTTTTCTCTTTTCTCTCCTTAAGTTCCGAAGCTAATTTTTCTGCGTTTTTATGAAACTGCCATACTTCCCGAAGTTTCTCTAACTGGTCTCGTCCATTAATATTGATTACATAACCTCGTCTTTTACTAGAAATTATTTTTCCAGTTTTTAATCGATGGTCTTGAGAAAATCGCGAAGTAACAGAAGGGAAAATTCCCAACTGGCGCAGAAGAATTACTACATCTTCCCGAAGTAATTCCGAGGCAGTAGTAAAAGAAAGACGAACTGTGCTTTTTCCCTTGTAATTCTTTACGATAATACTGCCGTCACTTTCTAAGTATCCTCGCAAAAATGATTTTTGGACTTCCCGAGTAGTATTAAATAAGACCGACGGAATAAATTTCTGATATGATTTTTTACCTAAAAGTCCCAATTTCTCTAAAAGAAGCCTCCAGGGATAAGAATGGAAAACTAAGTCCTCCGAATTTTCTCCCCCTCGGCTTAAAAAGGCCTTAGCCCCCAACCTGTCTTTAATTATTCTCTTCAATCCTTCAACATAGTTCTGCTTATCATTTCCCAGGGAGATTATAAACCGGTTGGGATTATTCTACTGAAAAGAAAAACAGCCTTCCCCTAGATACCAGCCCAAAAAATAAGCGATATCTCGATCTAGTTTTATTGAATCTGGGATCTCTCTTGAGTGATTATTGAAATAGAGCTTAGTCCCAAGCGGAATATCACCCTTCCAAGAATGGAGGGGAATGTAGATCGAGGCCTCTCCCAGAAATGGTTCTGTTTTTTCTCCTACTACGGTCAGGTAATCCTGGAATTTATCATATCGAGGCATAACATTATCAATCTTTGATTCCCATTGTTGAAGGACTTTATCATATACTCCGATTGCCTCTCCCACCATTTTTCTCGACTTCCCGGCTCTCATCCTTGTTTCTTTAATAGAATCCCAAGTTTTGATTCCTAATTCTATCCAAGCGTCTTTCGGAATCTCCGAAAAGTTTTCCGCTGCCACCCTTACTTGAATCTGCTCTGCTTCTTTAGAATTCTTGATCGTCTCCCGAAGATCTATTTTTACCTCTTTATCCACACGAGGCATAGCTTCTGGCACTATTAATTCATCTCCCTTTTTCAGCTTACTAGTAGGAAGAGTTGTAAATTTCCCCTCCCGATAAACAAAAACATTGTGGCCAGCTGTCACCTTCACCCTATAACCATAACGAGTCCTTACCTCAAAAATATCACTCCGAACTGGATGACGAATTGTCTTTTCTACCTTCCGTAAGCTAAAAGTTTTGGCATCAAGGGCGCAAGCAAATACTTTATAGTGATTAGTATCCTCGCATTCCTTCTCTACAAAATCACCAATTTGCATTTTCTTTAGGAGATTGTCTCTTTCGTCAAAAACCAAAAGAGGAGTGTCGTAAGTCACGCTGTCGGCGTCAGTCATGATTATTACTTTATGATATCTCAACTTTGATAGATTAAAGCTTTCCGCAATAGACGTTCCGAGAGCAATAATCAGAGCTTTAATTTCCTTTGATCCCAGAATTCGAGGGAGATGGGCTTTCTCCACATTCAAAATCTTTCCCCGCAGAGGCAAGATAGCCTGGAAAGCTCTATTGCGAGCCTGCTTCGCACTATTGTGGACAAAAACACCGGCGGCGAGAGCAAAATTATGAGTTCTTTCAACTTCTAAATCGTAAACATCAATTTTCTTCTTCAGTTTTACTATTTTTCTGATTTTGTGGTTATAACTTTTGACAATCTCGCGAGCAGTTTTTTCGTCTCCTTCAAAAAACCTTTTACAAAAAGTAGTGAACTTCAAAAGATTCTTATTATTAGACT
>CAZFWR010000029.1:0-3612 GCA_964522615.1 uncultured Candidatus Saccharibacteria bacterium
TGGCCTCGGAGTTCGGCTTCATATTTTTCTTCTAATCCATACTGCCCTTGGTTATTCCCTCCAACAAAACCTACCACTTGAGCCGCCAGTTCTCCTTGGGGATAAAACCGTCCCTCTCCTTTTTCTATCTGTAAGAGGGGAGAATCTAATAGTTTTAAGGCTCCTTCTTGCTGTTCCGTAATTTCTCTCCGAAAAGTTTTTTCTTCTGAAAATTCTCCAAAATCAGTTTGGAGTATTTCTTCTAAGGATTGTTTCAATTCTTCCTCGACAGAAACAGCTGACAGAGAAAAACGGACCAAGATTTCTTCTTTATTGGCAGCTAGTTTTTTCCCGTTAGAAAAAAAAATCTCCCCGCGTGAACCTTCCCCAGCCTGGAGAGATTCAGATTGCCCTTGGGCTAAAGCCCGATAAAATCCCCCTTTAATAATTTGAAGAAAAAAAAGACGCCCCGTAAAAACGAAGCTAATAAGAAAAATAAAGCTTAAAAGTACCCAGATTCTTTTTTCGGACATCTTATATCTTATATCTTATATCTTATTTAGCAACCATTTGCTATTTAGCAGCCATTTGCTATTTAGCAGCCATTTGCTGGGTGTTTAAATCTAGATAAGCTAAACTGCTTACTGGCACTAGACCTAAGACTTCAATCTTCGGTGAAAGTGTCTCCAGGGTTGTTAAAGACTGGAAATGATTGTCCAAACCCTGGATAAATTGTTCTAACTCCCCGATCTCCAACTGATAAGATGCTACTTGGTAAGAATGATAAGTGATGCCTTGCACCTGAACCATATAGAAACCGATTAAAAACACTAGAGCAAAGACTGAAGCAAACAAGATAACTTTTGGAAAGAGAGTGGAGTGAATATAAGCCATTTTAAATTAATTTAATTTTTGTATAACTCTTAATTTTGCTGACCTTGACCGAGGATTTCTCTTTTTTTCCAGGAAAGAAGGAGTTACCGGTTTTTTGGTTAAAACTACCCCCCGACCTTGGTCCTGAACTAAACGGAAAAACTGTTTAACGATTCTGTCTTCTAAACTTTGAAAGGTAATGAGAGCCAATTTCCCCCCGGGCTTTAAAATATCTAGAGCTTGGGGTAGAACTTTTTCCAGGTTTTCTAATTCTCGGTTAACCGCAATTCTTAAAGCTTGAAAAGTTTTCGTCGCCGGATGAATTTTCCCTCTTCGGGGGATAACCTTTTCTATCAAGGCTACCAACTCCGGCACTTTCTCAATAAGTCTTACCTTCCTTGCTCTGATTATCTCTTCCGCTAAGCGGCGATGGAATCTTTCCTCTCCGTAGTCTTTAAGAATTCTCTCTATTTCCTCTTTTGACCAGTAGTTAATAATCTCCTTAGCCGTTAATTTCTCCCCGGGATGATAACGCATATCTAACTCCCCTTTTTGCCGAAAGCTAAAACCCCGAGGAAGAGCTTCTAGATGCCAACTTGATAAGCCCAGGTCTAGAACAACTCCAGCTATATTCTGGAAATTCTCTTCTTGGACAATTTTCTTTAAATGAACAAAATTATCATTAATCAACCGCAATCTTGGTTCTTCCGCTGTTCCTCTGATTTTCATTCTCAATTTCTCGACTACTTCCGGCGTCCAATCAATTCCTAGCACTTGCCCCCTTGGTTTTGTTTTCTGAAGAATAGCTAAAGCGTCTCCTCCTCCATCAACCGTCCCATCTACAAAATTTTCATTAGCTTGAGGATGTAAATAATCTAAAAGCTCTTCTTGAAGAACAGAAAGATGCATCTTAAACGCCCAATTCTCCTAATCTTTCAGCCATATCCCCTACTTCTTTTTCCATTTGCCCTTTGTATTTACTCCATTTTTCCTCGTTCCAAATTTCCACTCGGTCAAAAACTCCTACCATGGTGATTGATTTTTGCAGAGAGGCATAATCTTTTAAGTAATCAGGGATTAAAATTCTTCCCGCTTTATCTAATTCCACTTCCATTGCTCCAGCTAGCATTAAACGGCTAAAGCCCCGAGCGTCAGATTTTGAAAAAGGCAGCCGACTTAATTTGGCTGCTAGTTTCTTCCAATCTTTTTGGGTATATAAAAAAAGGGATTGTTCTAACCCTCGGGTAATAAATGCTTTCTTTCCCAACTCGAGCCGAAACTTGACAGGAATAGCAAGGCGTTTTTTAGAGTCAATAGTATAATGATATTCGCCGATGAACATAAGTTATCCCCTAAATGATGAAGTTATCCCCATATTTCCCCACACAAGCTCACTAACCTTCACTCTACTCCCATTGCTTCCCTCTGTCAATCTCTAATTTTCTATCCTAAAAAAGCGAAAAATGGGAGAAAAGAATAGCTTTATCCACCTTTTATCCCCAAGAACAAACCTGCCTCCGAAGAAACAGGTTTGGTAGTCTTTTTTTTAATTGTTTTTCCCCGCTTTCCTTTTTATCTTGCCCGAGAAGAAAGTTTTCTTAACGCTTGTTGAGCGCGATAATCAAGAGCTTGTTTCTTCCGCTGATTTAACCATTTTCTTAGAAGAATAAACTGTTTTCTTAATAGGAACACGCCCGCCAAAGAAATTATTAGAGGAAGAACAAAATAATCAAGCCATTTATTGCCTGTTCCCGTAGCTACAGTAGAAACTCCAGCTACTTGGCTTCTGGCTACCTTAACAGTCGCCGTATCACCATCAGTAACTTGGCTGTTAGAAACATGACCTGTATTAGTCAAGGAAGTTAAGCCGTAGTTAAAATTAGAAACAGAGGCAACCACGGTTGTAAACTCAACTCGACAATATTCGCCAGTATCAATATCTTTTAAGGAAGCACCCGTCAAAATATTTTTGGAAGTAGGAATGCCATTAATCCTAACCGAATTCTCAACCAGATCCAGTTGAGCTGGCAAGTTATCAATCAGTATCAAATTTTCTAAAGAATCGGCTCCCAAAGAGGTAATGACAATTCGGAATTGCACTTGGTCTAAAGGACTAGCAAAAACGGTTTCTTTCCAGGTTTGTTCTCCTTTCGTTAAATTTCTCGCCGTTTTCTCTACCTGTAAGCGCGTATCACCAGCAATAATTATACAATCTCCATTCTGGCAGGTTTCACCGCTATCACATCTTTCTACTAATTCACGGTCGCTATAAGAGTCAGAATAACAAAAACCACCGGCACAACCCCGGTCATAACACGTTCTTTGTCGATAAACATCTCCGAGATAACAATAATTTCCACTCCAACTCAAGCAAGAGTCATCACCGCATTCCTCATATTTGCTTTCCCGAGCTCCGCAAGAATTATACCAGTAACTATCATTGAGGTAGCATTGTTTGGTACTATGGGTAGTACAACTAACTCCACAATCCTGGGAACAATTGGTAGAGTTTTCTCCGCAAATGGAGTCACAGGTTCCGTCGCCGCAGTAAAAACATTGGGTGTCGCAATTCTGCCAGCTAGACCATTCTAGGCAAGGATCGGTGTCATAGTTGCCGCAGGTTTTACCTGAAGTGCCTGAACACTGGTGTTGGCCAGTTGAACATTCGTTAGTACAACTCAGTCCACAATCCTGGGAACAATTGGTAGAGTTTTCTCCACAAGCAGAGTCACAGGTACCGTCGCCGCAAGAGAAGCATTG
>CAZFWR010000030.1:0-3543 GCA_964522615.1 uncultured Candidatus Saccharibacteria bacterium
CTTTATTTTATTCGTTAGTTTTCGCCTTTTTCTAGAGTGAAGGAGGGGGAGAAGTTGCTGTGAAAAATAAGATAAATTTAATAATTGATATTGTCGCTTTTGCCGCTTTTTTGATGTCCAGCTCGACGGGCGTTGTTTTATGGAGAGTTTTCCCAACTGGCGGGAGATTTCGAGGCGGGGGATTTTTGACAGGAGAAAATATCTTTTTGGGATTATTGCATCATCAGTGGAACACGCTTCATATTTATGCTAGTTTAATTTTTCTAGCTCTAATTTTGACACATTTGATTTTTCATTGGGCCTGGATTAAGAATATGCCCCGATTGTTCAAAACCTAGAAGGGGGAGAGAGGGGTTAATTCCCTTTTTGAGTTATGGAAAAAGCCGAGGAGGGCAGGCACCTCGGCTTCTCTGCCTATGGCAGTTAGTTCGCTTGTAGAATTTCCAGAATCTCGGAGACGTCGCCCTGGATTCCAGAGACGTCGCCCTGGATTCCAGAGATGTCGCCCTGGATTCCAGAGATGTCGCCCCAGATTCCGGAGACGTCGCCCTGGATTCCGGAGACGTCGCCCCAGATTCCAGAGACGTCGCCCTGGATTCCAGGGATGTCGCCCTGGATTCCAGAGACGTCGCCCCAGATTCCGGAGATGTCGCCCTGGATTCCAGAGATGTCGCCCCAGATTCCAGAGACGTCGCCCCAGATTCCGGAGGCGTCGCCCGTAATTTTAGAAGCGTCGCCCCAGATTTGACTCTTGTCTCCGGTGATTTTATCATCGTTCGTCAACTTCTCCTTCTCTCTGAGAGAGAGTTGACGGAGAACCTTTTCTCTTGCTTTCTCTTCCATTGTCTTTCCTCCTTTCTGTTTTTTCTGCCCAGTTTAAAGTACGGTGCTTTATTCATAACATGTTTACTTATTATCGTCAAGGGGGAAGGGGAGGAAAGAGGTTAATTCTTTTGAAGTTATGGTAGAATACAAATATGCGATGGATAGCGATTAGCGGTGGTTGGCGGAAGACCACCCGAAAAATTGAAAATCAAGTGCGTCAAACAGTTCAAGAAATTATTCAAGAGGGCAATGGGCTGGTCTCCGGGGGAGCTTTAGGAGTTGATTCTATTGCTCTTGACGAAGCATTAAAATATAATCCAGAGGCAGAAAGAATTAAAATTTTTCTGCCGACAACCTTAGAAAAATACATTCAGCATTATCAAAAGCAAGCCCGTTTGGGAAGAATTACTCGATCGCAAGCCAAGAACCTTGCGGCTCAACTTAGCCGGTTGAAGCAAATTAATTCTAGAGCCCTGATTGAACACCCGGACTCTCATTTTACCGAGTCCACCAAAAAGAGAATGTACTACGAGAGAGATGCGAGAGTTGTTGAGGCTTCAGAAGCGCTAATCGCTTTTCACATCCAAACGCCGGAAAGCAAAGGATTGGGAACGAGGGACACCATTAGAAAAGCTCAAAAGAAAGAAATCCCAGTGAAGATTTTCCATTATCTTGTTGATTAGAAAGTTATTTAAATTGTAAAAAAGTCTAATGAGCCCAAAAAGCCATCGGGAATCTTTAATGAATTTTCTAAGGGAAAATTTTCTTCTTTTTATTGTTTTTATTACTGGAGCGGCGGTTTTAGTGATTGAGGTAACCGCCACCAGAATTCTAGCGCCCTATTTTGGGAATACTCTCTTTACGATTTCCAGCATTATCGGCGTTATCTTGGGAGCTTTAAGTCTTGGTTATTATCTAGGAGGTGTTTTGGCCGATAGGCATCCTCGGCTTTCTGTCTTTTTCCTTCTTATCTTGGCGGCCGGACTTTTTTCTCTTTTAATCCAACTCTTTTCAGAAACTTTCCTTCCGCTTTTAGGGGGAATGCTCGGGATGAAAGTGGGTCCGCCGGTAGCAAGCTTGATTTTATTTTTTGTTCCCAGCCTTCTTCTCGGGATGATGTCTCCTTTTGTTATTAAATTAAAGGCTCGGGAGTTAAAAAAAATAGGAAAAGTTTCAGGCAGCGTTTTCTTTTGGTCTACCCTAGGCAGTATTGCCGGAAGTTTCTTAACCGGCTTTTTTCTTATTCCTCACTGGGGAGTAAGCAGAATCATTTTTTGTACTGGGATTTTACTGATTATCATCGGGCTTTTTGGGGGCTGGTTAACTAGAAAGAATCCTGCTAAAAATCGCTTTCAAATTTTCCCTCTTTTTTTGATAATAATAATTGTTTTTGCTTTTAGCTTAGCGACCCTTTTCCGCCCTTTGCCGAAATCTATTCTTTATCAGAAAGATGGACTTTATAGCCAGATAACTATTGAGAATATTCAATGGCAAGGGGAGGAAGCTCGATTTTTATACCTTGATCGATCGGCGGAGGGGGGCATCTTCTTGGAGTCGGATGAGTTACCCTTTGCCTATACCCAGTATTATAGCTTGTATAAAATAGTGAATCCCCAAGCCGAGAAAGCTCTCTTCTTAGGAGGCGGGGCTTATTCTAATCCCCGGAAAATTCTTCTAGAGAAGAATGATGTTCAAAGAGTGGATGTAGTGGAAATTGAGCCAGTTCTTTATTCTTTAGCCCGGCAATATTTTAAACTGCCGGTTGAGACAAGATTATTTAATCACCTTACTGACGGCCGAAGATATCTTCAAGAGACAAATCAGCGCTATGATATTATTTTCGCTGACGTCTATTCTTCTCTTTATTCCATTCCCATCCATTTTACTACCCAGGAGTTCTTTGCTTTAGCGGAAAGCAGACTGGCTGAGAACGGCCTTTTTTTAATGAATATCATTGGCTGCTTAGAGGGAGGGGGGAAGGATTTACTTCTTTCAGGAATTAAAACTTTTCATTCGGTTTTTGAAAATAGTTATTTATTTCCCGTGGCTTCTTCCAACAAGCAAGCGCTACAAAATTATATCCTTTTGGGATTAAAGAATGGTTCTCCGGTTATTGATTGGAGCGGGGAGCAGAAAAAGCCTGTTAATCCTCGGGATATTAATCTCGACTCGGCTTTTATCCTCACCGACGATTTTGCCCCGGTAGAATATTTAACCGCTCAACTTTTTCACTAGTACTTTTTCACTAGTTTTAAAAAAACAAAAACAGGGCTAGTAACCCTGTCTTCGTTTTTTGCTGCCAGCTTTTTGATGCTTGCTGGTAGCAACTTTAGCGTCGAGGACCTTCTGACATCGGACGAGCTTCGTTAACGGTCAATGTTCGACCGTCTAGCTCTTTTCCGTCCAGGGCCTTAATGGCGGCCTGGGCTTCTTCGTCAGAAGACATTTCTACGAAACCGAAACCTCTTGAGCGACCAGACATTTTATCAGTAATGATAGCAGCTGACTCAACAGTTCCTTCTTTCGCGAAGGCGTCTTTTAAGGCGTCTTCCGTTGTGTCGTAGGAAAGACCTCCTACGTATAACTTCTTGCTCATTAGAATATTGCTGAATTTTTGTTTGTAAGGCGACCTCTTCTCTCTAGCTTTTACTGCGAAGGTGCATACCTTTCCTCCTTGGTAAAAATAATTTACAAAAGAGGGGAGAAAATCTATTGAGA
>CAZFWR010000031.1:0-3427 GCA_964522615.1 uncultured Candidatus Saccharibacteria bacterium
TCAATTTAGGAGATTGGGAAAGCTCCCAATTTTGACAGTTAAGACAGCGAAATTGGCAGCCGACGGTTCCTAAAGAAAGAGAACGAGTCCCGGGAAGAAAATGAAAGAGGGGTTTCTTTTCAATAGGATCAATATTCAAGGCGGCAACTTTTCCGTAAACTAGAGAGTAAAGTTTTCCTTGAATGTTCTTTTTGACTCCGCAGATTCCCTGCTGGCCGGGAGCCAAAATACAACGATGAGGGCAGTTAAAGCATCTCACTCGTTGTTGAGAAAGTTTTTGATACAACAGAGCTTCTTTCATTCATTATCATCATAGAACGTTTTTGAAAAAAGAAAACTACACTTTGAGGTGTAGGAATAGAGTCAAGAAAAATAGGGCCGAGGGAGAAAGTACAAAAGAACAAAAGCAAGTACTTTCTCCCTCCTCACGAGGGGGTTCTCGTGTATGAACATGTTAAAGAATAACAGCCAATAATATTTTGTCAATAGCTCTTCGATCAAAGCATAAAAAAACTATTAGGCTAAATTTAATCTTTGTTCAGCAAAAACGAATTTTGTGATAAAATAAACTCCGATGGATAAAAAAGTTTTTTTCGCTGTTCAAATCAGCCCTCAAATCAAGGAGCAACTTGCCTCTTTCCAGTACCGATGGTTAAATCTGCCTATTCGTTGGGTAGCAAAGGGAAATTTTCATATCACTTTGCTTTTTCTTGGCCAAAAAAAGATTGGAGAGATAGCGAGAATCAGCGAATTAATTCATCAAGTTGCCCACCGCCACTCTTCTTTCTTTTTGACCTTCAAGCAAGTACAGCTACAACCGAATGCTAACCGGCCAACGACGCTTTGGGTTCGGGGAGAAGAAAATTCTGTTTTTTCTAAGCTTGTCCAGGACTTAGAAACAAGTCTTAAAGAAGAGAGGCTTTATTTTTCTACAGGCTCTTCTGCCAAGAAACAAGTGCCTCATATTACCTTAGGCAGAGTTCGCCGTTGGCAGTGGAGCCAATTGGAACTAGAAGAAAGGCCTGAAATTGAGGAAACCTTTTCTTTAAAAATTCCCGTTAAGGAAATTACTTTAGTCGAAAGTAAATTACGCCGCCAGGGACCGGAATATATTATCCTGGAAACCGCTATTCTTGATTCAGAATGAAAGTTTATTTGATTGGCATTGGAGGAATTGGGATTTCGGCTTTAGCTCGATATTATTTAAGCAAAGGAGCTAAGATCATGGGCTCTGATTTAGCCTCCAATGAAACAACAGAAGAATTAATCCAGGAAGGAATTCAAATTTTTATTGGGCCTCATCAACCAGAACATCTGCCTGATGATATTGACTTGGTGGTCTACACTGCCGCTACCTCTGAAGACAATCCGGAAAGAAAAAGAGCTCTTCAATTGCAAAAAGAAAACCCAAAACTGGAAATCTTAAGTTATCCCCAAGCTTTAGGAAAAATCAGCCGCTCTTATTTTACAATAGCCGTTAGTGGCGTTCATGGCAAAAGCACCACCGCGGCAATGATCAGCCGGATGTTAATAGAAGCTGGTTTGGATCCGACTATTGCTATCGGGACGAAGATGAAAGAACTTCCGGAAAAAAACTTTAGAGCTGGGAAAAGCCGGTACCTTGTTTTAGAAGCTGATGAATGGCAAGCCTCTTTTTTAAATTACTATCCGCAAGTATTAGTTATTACCAGCATTGAAGAAGAACACCTAGATTTTTATCACGGCCTGGAAGACATTCTTCAGACTTATCAAAAGCTGATTCAGCATTTACCCTTAGGAGGAATTCTGATTATCAATGATGACAGCCCAGCTACTCATCGCTTAACCATTCGTCCCGATCTTCAAGTTTTCCACTATTCATTAGCTGATCCTTTAGCTTCGCTACTGGGAAAGATTTTGAAAGTGCCGGGAAAATATAATCTCTCTAACGCTCTAACTAGTTTCAATGTTGGCCGAGCTTTAAAGCTTGACCGGGAAATGATTATTCGGGGATTAGAGAAATATGAAGGGTGCTGGCGCCGATTTGACCAACGGCTGGGAAAATTAGAAGAAAAAGACTTTACTCTTGTTTATGATTATGCCCATCATCCGACCGCTTTGAAATCTTTTCTCCAAGCTTTGAGAGAAAAATTTCCCCAAAGGAAGATTTTAGCTGTTTTCCAACCGCATCAATACGAACGCACAGCAAAACTCTTTAGCCAGTTTGTCCAAGTTTTAAAGGAAGCGGACGCTTGGGTAGATCAATTAATCATAACTGATATTTATCAAGTAGCTGGTCGAGAAAAAAAAGGAGAGAAAAAAATAAAAGCAGAAACTTTGGTTCAGGCAGCCCAATCTCCTTCGGTTGTCTTCCAATCTCCG
The DNA here is from genome assembly GCA_964522615.1 of uncultured Candidatus Saccharibacteria bacterium. Taxonomy (GTDB): domain Bacteria; phylum Patescibacteriota; class Minisyncoccia; order Minisyncoccales; family UBA1441; genus CAYLQR01. Next base: position 2,362 of record CAZFWR010000031.1, read on the forward strand.
GAAAAATTAAGTTCCTATCTTCAGAAAGAATTAGAAGGAGGGGAAGTAGTCGCTGTCATCGGAGCCGGTGATATTTACGAGTGGGGGAAAACTACCCTTGAAAAAAAATGAGCTTCTGTTAAACTAAATCAGTTTATTAATCACTTTTTAATTTATGAGCACTACTCTTGTTATCTGGATTATCGCCATCGTCGCTATTTTGGCGCTTATCCTTTGGTATTTCTTTTCTTCTAACAAGAAGAAAGAGGATAAGGTTTCTCCCAAAGCTCCTTTTTCTGCTCCCGAAGGTTCTTCTCCTCAAAAAACAGAAGGTTATCAGGCAGAAGGAGAAAGGAAAGACTTGCCTCGGTAAAGACTGGAAAAAACTTATTATATTGATAGAAGCTGTTTAAAACTCCCCCTCCTTAAAGGAGGGGGAGTGAGCTGTTTCTAGTTTCCCTTTACAAAATTCTAGTCTTGTAGTAGAATATTTTGTCTAAATGTTCGTTACTTACAAGGAGGTATAAAATGCTACGATCAACAGCGAAGTTGATGGTGGGTAATGGGGTAGCGCGGTTTCCTGGATCAAATCAGCGCAGATTTAACTGCGCTTTTTCTACCCTGGCTGCTGGCAATATGTCAGCTAACTGGGGGCCGGAGCGAGAAGCAGAAGAAAATGCTCGCCAGTTTTACCAACGGGCTGGTTTTAGCCAAGATCGGGTGCATCTCCACCCGGAACACGAGGCAGGGATTATTCGGGTTGGGAAAGAGAATAAAGGACAAGTTATCTGGAAAGACGGTTTAATAACCACCGTTCCCGGATTAACTCTGTCTCTCTATTCGGAGGATTGCCTGCCAATTGTCATCACCCAGACAAGCCAACAACTAGAGTTTGTTTCCTTGATTCACGCTAGTTGGTCAGGAACAAACCAGCGGATTCTGGGTAAGGCCATCCGTCTCGTTAAGAAAGCCTTAGACTTAAGACCGGAACAGTTGCTGGTTTTAATCGGTCCGGGAATCCACTCCTGTTGCTACCATTATCCGGAGCTAGCCTCTCATCTTTCAAAAAAACCTGGCTGGAGGACAT
>CAZFWR010000032.1:0-3223 GCA_964522615.1 uncultured Candidatus Saccharibacteria bacterium
AAGAAATAAAAAAAATAACCCTTCAGCGACTGGAAGAAATGCCTCTTGATAAAGAGATTATCATTAACTCCCGACCCTATCATCGGGATGAGTTGGTTGAACATGTAGAGAAAGAAGACGAAATTGGTCAAAAGATGATGCTCAAGCAATCGAAAATTACTAAAGCTTTAACTTCTAACGGGGTTTGGTACTAAACAATGATGAGCCCCCTACTTTGGTTATTGGTTTTTCTAATCTCCCTGGTTCTCTTGGTAAAAGCGTCAAATTGGATATTGAATGGAGCAAAAGAAATCGGTGCTTATTTTCATTTACCTCCCTTTATAACCGGGGCGATTTTAGTGGGATTGGGGACCTCTTTGCCGGAACTAGCTTCTTCTTTAGCGGCTGTGGCCCAGGGGAAAGGGGAAGTGGTGGTGGCTAATATTGTTGGTTCTAATATCGCTAATATTTTTCTAGTAGTTGGCTTAGCGGCTTTGTTAAGTCGCTATTTGTTTGTTAAAAAAAGCGTTCTCAATGTTGATGTTCCTTTTCTGCTTGGCGGAACAGCGGTTTTTCTCATTATGGCCGCTAACGGCCGCATTTCTCTAATGGAAGGCGCTATCTTGTTTCTTTTAGCTGTGGTTTATCTCTTCTATTCTCTGTCCCGGAAGGAGAAAAAAGAATTTTCTAAAGAAGGGAAAAAGAAACTAGGCATTAAGAGTCTTAGCCAATTAGTTCTTGGTCTGGGGGGATTAGTCTTGGCCGCTCATTATCTTATTTTCTCTTTATCCCATCTGGCCCTTTTTCTTAAGGTTCCCGAATCCTTGATTGCTATTACCGCTCTAGCTGTCGGCACCTCTTTGCCGGAATTAGCTGTTTCCGTTAGAGCGGTTCTGGCAAAACAGCCGGCTATCAGTCTAGGAAATATCTTTGGTTCTAATATCTTTAATTTACTGCTGGTTGGTGGCTTGTCAGCGACGATTCACCCTTTATCTCTCGATCCATTGATGTTGAAAATCGGGCTTCCTTTTCTGATAGTGGCGACTGGGCTTTTTGCTTTTTCCTGCGCTTTTAAGAAAATTTATTTTTGGGAAGGGGTAATCTATTTAAGCCTCTATCTTTTATTTATTGGGAAGGTAAGCCAGTTGTTTTAAATTTTTTGTTTTAGGGAAAAGAAAGAAAAAGCCCTTTTTCTTTTTTCTTGGATTAATAAGCTTCAGGGGGAGAAAATTTGACTTGAAAAAACCCTTTGTTAAAATTCTTTTAACTCCTTCTCGGCGGGAGAGAAAATCTCTTGCTGGGTAAATTTTTTCTTTATCATCAATTATGATTTTCTCTGTTTTTCTTTTAAGTCTTCGATCTTAAATTCCTGGAATCTCGGAATGGATTCTAGGTTTTTCTTTTTTCATTAATTTTTAATATTTTAATCTTTTTTTGATAATGTTCCAAAAGATAAGAAAAAGGGGCGGAAGAATAGTTAAGTTTGACTCTGATAAGATTACTAAAGCCATCGCTGGCGCGGGGACAGCGACCGGAGAGTTTAACTCGGAAGCGGCTCAGAAATTAACTCTCCGGGTTTTAGATTTAGCTCAGCAGGCTTTAAACCACCAGATTCCGACAGTGGAAGAAATTCAAGACACGGTAGAACAAGTTCTTCTTTCCTCTCCTTATCAAAAAACGGCTAAGGCCTATATTCTCTATCGGGAACAGCATGCTCGCTTGAGAGAAACGAGAGACAAGATGTCGGTGGATTTGGTTGACCAGTATCTTAGTCGCCGTGATTGGCAAGTGAAGGAGAACAGCAATATGACTTTTTCCCTCCAGGGGTTGAATAACTATCTAGCCTCGGAGGTGAGTAAGATTTACTGGTTGCGGAAAATTTATTCTCCGGAAATTCGGGAAGCCTATGAAAAAGGAAACTTCCATATTCACGACCTAGGCCTCTTAGCTAACTACTGCGTCGGGTGGGATCTCCAGGACTTGCTTCTTCAGGGTTTTCGGGGAGTGTCAGGAAAAGCAGAAAGCACCCCGCCTAAACATTTTAAATCGGCTTTGGGCCAAGTAGTTAATTTCTTCTATACTCTTCAGGGAGAGACAGCCGGGGCGGTCGCCTTTTCTAATTTTGACACTCTTTTAGCTCCCTTCATTCACTACGACCATTTAAGTTATAAAGAAGTAAAGCAGGCTCTTCAGGAATTTACTTTTAATATGAACGTCCCGACGAGGGTCGGATTTCAGTGTCTTTCTGAAGACACAAAGATTTTAAGCGCCGAAGGGTGGAAATCTTATGACGAGCTTCAAGAGGGGGATATTATCTATACCTTTAATACGGAAACTGGGCAATTAGAAAAGAAAGCAACGGATAGTATTTTTAGAAGGAAATATCAGGGCAAGATGTTTAATCTCCGCAATAGGAATCAGGACCAGTTAATTTCCCCCCGCCATCGAGTAGTGAGGCAAGTTTTTAATATTGATAAGTATAAACTAGAACCGATTGAAGATATCTTAAAGCTTAAATCTCCAATTTCTATTCCCGTTAGAGGAGAAAATGCGAATTCCGATTTCCCGATAGACGACCACCAATTAATGTTTCTTGCCTGGACATTGTCTGAAGGGACGATAGAAAAGGATGGAAGCCACCGGGTAAGTATTTATCAATCACCAAAAGCTCATCCGGAAAATTATAAAGAAATCATCGAGTTATTTGACTACTTTGATTTTCAATATACGGAAAATTCTCAAACGAGTCTTGGGACCTGCACTCAAGTGAGAGCCCTACCCGCTTCCAGTAAAATCATTCATCAATGGCTGGGAGCAACCTCTAAAAAAATTCCCTCGTTTCTTTTTAGTTTAAGCAAAAGACAAGCCCGGATTTTTCTAGAAACATACGTCAAAGGCGATGGCTGGGAAGAAAAATACAGGAAAAGAATTGTTACTACTAGCAAAGAAATTTTAGAAGGCTTAGAAGCGATAGCAGTTTTAGCCGGTTATAATTTTGGAGTTAGGGAGAGAAAACTCGGCAGCGATATTTCTAGAAAACCCCAATATGTTTTAACTTTGACAGAAGCCAAACACGATTATATACAAAAGATTCGAGAAGTAGATTACGAGGGTGTCATTTGGAGTGTTCATACAGAAAATGAAACGGTTGTTGCCCGGAGAAACGGCCAGGTTTTTATTACTGGGAATACTCCTTACACTAATATAACTCTGGATTTGAATCCTTCTCCGGTTTACAAAAATC
>CAZFWR010000033.1:0-3198 GCA_964522615.1 uncultured Candidatus Saccharibacteria bacterium
TAAATGGAAGCTATAGCGGGTTAGCGGATGATACTGACGTGGCGGCTTTGGTTGCCGACGCTGATAGCCGAAATGGAGCCACCGACGCCGATTTTGCTTTTGCTTTTCCGGATGCTGACTTTACCGGCTACTGTGCCGTCATTGAGCTGAACTCGGGTAAGGATTGGTGTGTTGATAGCCACTATTTTAGTGGACAACAAGATGCTTCTAGCTGTGCCGCGGCGACTGATTGCGACGGTGACGGGATGTAACCAAGGAAATAGGGAATGACCGGCATAATAATAGCAGTGGGGGTTTTTCTTCTGGGAACGGTGAGCGGCAGTTTTATTGATTGTGTCGTTGACCGACTAGCTAATGAAAAGGATTTTCTCTGGACGCGCTCTTCTTGTCCTCGTTGTCATCATTCTTTGGCTTGGTTTGACCTTATTCCTCTTTTTAGTTTTCTTCGGTTAGGAGGCCGGTGCCGTTATTGTCGGCAAAAGATTTTTTGGGAGAATCCCCTGGTAGAACTCGGGACCGGTCTTTTGTTTCTTTTCATTTTTTTAGGAATAGGAAATCCTTTTTGGGCCGGGTTCTTAATGCTCGTTTCTGTTCCCCTGGGGATTGTTTTCCTTTTTGACCTGGAATATTCTCTAATTCCAAGCCAATTTGTCTATCCGGCTTTAGCCTTCACTTTTCTTTTCTGGGGAGGAAAGGATTTCAATCAGCGGAGTGAAATTAGTTTTTCTTCCAGTTATCTCTTTTCGGCTTTTCTTGGCTTGGTGGTTATGGGCGGATTCTTGGGAGGATTGTATCTTCTTACTCGCGGAAAGGGAATAGGTCTTGGCGACGTGGAACTGGGAGCTCTCTTGGGAGCAATTCTTGGTTGGCCATTAGCTGTTCCGGCTCTCTTTTTTAGTTTTTGGATTGGAGCTATTCTGGGATTAAGCTTGGTTGTCTTTAAGAAGAAGGGTTGGAAAAGTGAAATTCCCTTTGGCGTCTTTTTAATTCTTGGTTCAGGAATAGCTCTAGCTGGAGGAAGCCAATTAGAGGCTTGGCTGAAGTGGATATTATGAAAAAGTTATGGAAAAGGGCTTTACTTTAATTGAATTAGTAGTTTCCGTTGTGGTGATTGCCATTATGTCAAGCGCCTTGTTTTTAAACTGGCGGCCAGCCCAGGAAACTTTTGCTCTTCGCCAGGCGACTTTTCAATTGATGGGAGATTTAAGAAGAGTTCAGCAATTATCCCTTTCTACTCAAGAATTCTCTTGTAATCCCTTGCCAGCAGAAGGCCACACTGGCTTCGGCCTTTATCTGAATAGCGGCGATTCTGATTCTTATCAAGTTTTTGAAAATTGTAATGATGTTAATTATTCTTGGGACAGCGGAGAAGAAATAGAAACGCTCAATTTTCCTTCCGGGGTAACCATCCAAAGCTTTACCCCTAGCAGCGGCGGGGCCTTAAGTATTTTCTTTGTTCCCCCTGACCCGGATACCTATATCAACGACCTGTCTAGCGGACAAGAGGCGGAAATAACTTTAACCAATGGTTCGTTAACAGCGGTAGTCAAGGTTAATAACAGCGGCCGAATAAAATTAGAGTAAAGAACAATCTATAATAATATATAAATGATATAATGAAAAAAGGCTTTACTCTTTTAGAAACAGTTATTGCCATAGGGGTTTTGATTATTGGCACCTTGATGGTTTACGGGGCAACGGCCCGCATTCTTTCTCAAGCCCAAGAAGAAAAAACAGAATTTGTTGCTTCTTATCTTGCCCAAGAGGGGATTGAGGTGGTCAGAAATCTTCGGGATACTAATTGGGTAAGCGGGGCGGCTGATTGGCAAGAGGGGCTGGGAGCGGGTACTTACCGGGCGCAATACAATAGTTCTTCTCTTTTAGCTTTTCAAGATGTCCCTTTGGAGATAGATGTTAATCATCTTTATGGTTATGATCCGGGGACAGATACCCAGTTTCACCGAAAAATTACTTTGAGCGTCCCGGCTGCTGATATTTTGAAAGTGACCGCGGAAGTAAGCTGGCCAGGCCAAAATTCACCGCTGAAGGCAGAAGAATTTTTATATAATTGGTATTAAAATGATGCAGAAAGGTTTTACTCTAGTGGAATTGATGGTAGCTATTATTCTCTTTTTGCTTACTATTGGAGCGACGACGAGCTTAGCCGTTTCTCTTATTAATCAAGAGAAAAGGTCGTTGGCTACTCAAGGGCTTATTGATAACAGTTCTTATTTTCTGGAATATGGAGGACGTTTTCTGCGGATGGCTCAAGAGGACGATGGGGACTGTATTACGGCTGGGACAAATTACGACGCATCGGGTCTTTCTAGTATTCGATTCTTGGATTATGAAAATCATTGCCGAGAATTTCTTTTAGACAGCCAAGAAATTAAAGAAAAAGTTTCCACTGATGACACGGCGGCAAATTTGGGAACAGCCGTGGGTATTACTGCTCCGGACGCAGAAATTAATTCTCTTTCTTTTACCGTTAGCGGAGACAGTATTGACCATCAGCCCCGGGTAACGGTTAATTTTTCCCTTCAAGATAAGAACCTGACGGAAGTTTCTATGACGGTGGAAACGACTATTTCTCAAAGAAACCTTAACCTGTAAAAATGGCCATTCAAACCAAGAAAGGAGCTTCTTTATTTCTAGTCATTATGCTGGGGTCAGTGATTCTGGCGGTGGTTCTCGGTTTGATTTCTCTACTCGTTAGACAGCAAGTGATTGTTCGCCAATTAAATGAATCTGTCTTAGCTTTTTGCGGGGCGGATAGCGGGATAGAAAGAATTCTCTACGCGGTAAGAAAAGAAAGTTATGATACGGCCAGTTGTTCGCCTACTCCCTGTAAAACTCCTTATCCCCAAGTGACGGACCCGGTTCTGACAAACGGCGTTGTTTACGAAACTTATGTCCAAGAGATAGACAGCCAGACAAAACTTCGCGGTCTTGGCCTTTATCGTCAAACAAGAAGAGCGATAGAAATCTCCTACTAATAATTAGGAGAGAATGAATCCCGAGGAGAAGACAACTAAAGAGAAGGCTCGAAAAGAAGTTAGCAAACTCCGGGAAACTATCCGTTACTATCGTTATACTTACCATGTTCTGGATAAGTCTTTGATTTCCGGCGATGCCCTTGATTCTTTAAAGCATCGGCTTTGGCTTTTAGAAAAACGATATCCAGATCTAATTTCTCCT
>CAZFWR010000034.1:0-3056 GCA_964522615.1 uncultured Candidatus Saccharibacteria bacterium
TTTTAGTAAGCTCAAAGCTTCTTCCCGAGTCATTTTAGGAAAGTAAAAGGGAAAAGCCTAAAATAATAATTCTCAAAGTAATAGCAACGGCCACTCCCACTAAAAGCAAATCTAGAAAAGCGTAAAACATGAAAAAGTTTTTAAAAAAGTTTCTCTTTTAAAATTTTGGCGGCCACCTTCTTCTGAAGAATGGAAAAAGCCTCGTTGAGCAGATCAACAAGCGCTTCTCCCTGTTCTTCTGCTGCTAATTGAGGATTAAGGTGAATCTTTTCTATCTTCATTTGCCCGCTAACCGTTACCTCTATTCCTTCTCTTTCTAATTTCACTTTTTCCGAAGAAAAGGCTTCCTGGAGTTTCTTGGCTTTTTTTAACTCATTGAATTTTTGGAACATTGGTGGTTAAAATAATTTTTCCTGATGCAATTTTTCCGCCAGCTTTCGCCCCAGAACTTTACCCGACCTGGTTAAACGGAATCGGGAATCGTTTTGAAAAAGCAATCCTTTTTCCTGCAGATGGCGAAGAGGACGATCTAATTTCCGGGCATCCGGCCATGAGTGCCGAAGAAAAGCAAATCTTGAGGAAAACTGTTGAAAACATTCTTCCAGTAAATCTTCAAACTCGACCTCTTCCCTTTTTTGAGAAAGGCAATAAAGACAATAAAGAATCAGTTGATCGTAACTTGTCATAACCTTCAGCAGGGACGCCAGGATTCGAACCTGGAACAGAAATTTTGGAGATTCCCATGATAGCCATTTCACCACGTCCCCGGAGCCGAGACCGGGAATTGAACCCGGGACCTTACGCTTACCATGCGTATGCTCTACCGGCTGAGCTATCTCGGCTTTAATCTTCTTCTGGATAACATTGGGCGTGACTGGAGTCGAACCAGCTGGGCCACAAGGACGACTGTTTTACAGACAGTTCCCGCGCCGTACGGGACTACACGCCCGTTTCTGTCATTCTATCAGAAAAACATTTATTTTCCAATAATTTTCCCGTGCTTTTTCTTCCACTCTTCTATCTTCCGGTGATCACCGGAAACAAGAACTTTGGGCACTTTCCAATTTCTTCCCTTTCCAGAAGAAAAAATCTCTGGCCGCGTGTATTGCGCATATTCTCGAAAACCGCCTTCCGGCGTTATCCTTCCTTGGAGCCATTGTTCTTCCCCAACGACCCCGGCTTTCAAACGCGCCACTGTTTCAATAACGACCATGGCCGGTAAATCTCCTCCCATTAAGACATAATTGCCGATTGATAAGCTTTCATCGGCAATATATTTGGCCACTCTTTCATCAACCCCCTCATAACGCCCGCAAATTAGAATCAACTGATTCCAAGAAGCATATTCCGCCGCTTTTTTTTGATTAAATTTCTTCCCTCGAGGAGAAAACAAAACGACTCCTGTCTTCCCTTTCTTCAAGCGTAAATCTTTAACCGCCTTAAAAATAGGCTCTACTTTCAGCACCATTCCTCCTCCCCCGCCAAAAGGAGTATCGTCTACCGTTTGATGCTTATCTTCAGCCCAATCCCTCAAATTCCAAAGACCAATTTTAATTAATCTCTCTTCTTGAGCGCGTTTAATAATCCCCTCCTGGAAATAAGGAGCTATTCCTTGAGGAAATAAAGTAAGAATGTCAAACCTTATCATAACTACTGTTAAGAGGATTTACTAAGACTCATAATTACTATTAAGAGGCTTTCTTAAGACTCATAATTACTATTAAGAGGCTTTCTTAAGACTCATAATCACTATTAAGAGGCTTTCTTAAGACTCATAATCACTATTAAGAGGCTTTCCAAAGACTCATAATTCAAAAACAGCGCTACCTGTAAGATAGCACTGTTTCTAAATAAAATGAATGTCTTGTTCAAGACAAGTCCAAATCATCCAAGCCAGAGCTTTTCTTTTCTACTTCTTCTGTTTTTGTTTCTTTTTCCTCAACAGAAGAATGCTCCATTCTCGGTTCTCTAACTCGACCACCTTCTGGCTCTTCAATCTTTAGATTGACTCGGGCGTGATGCTTTAACCCCAAAATTCGGACCAAGGTGCGAATAGCTCGAGCCGTTGAACCATTACGGCCAATGACTTGACCCATGTCCTCGGAATTCACTTTAAGGGTTAAAAGAACACCCATTTCGTCAACCTTCCGGCTGATACTTACTTCTTCAGGATGGTCAACTAAGCTTTTAACAACAAACTCTAGAAATTTTTGATCGTCTGCTTCAGCCATGAAAAATCAATCAATTAATCATTAATCGTTGAAAGTAGCTCGACCTTTCTGGCATCCGTCCCCATCAATACCGGAGGAATCAGAAACATAACTACTTCTTTTATCCTACTTGTTAATTTTTATCTGTCAATATTAAATTTTCTACCTCGGTCCATATCTTTTGATGGATAATGGGCGCTTCTAAAAATTGATTATTTTTTAGGCATTCAATAACTGAAAAGTCTTGAGGAAATATTCGGGCCGCTTCTAAATAAGCTTGAAAAGCCCGTTTTTCATGCTCTGGGTCTTTTTCGAGAATATCTCTCCCTTCTCCGCCTAAAGACTGAATTATTTCTGGAGAAATCTTTAAAAAGAAAGTAATATCTGGTTTAGGAATGGAAAAAATGTTAAATTCCAAACGGTAAAGCCAGTCTGTAAACTTCCGCCTCTCTTCTGAATTTCTAATCTCCCCGCCTTGATGGCCAAGATTAGAAGCCCAATAACGGTCGGCAATAATTATCTTTCCTTTCCCTAATTCTTCCCGGATAGTAAAGCTTTTATCATAACGGTCAGCCGCATAAAAAACAGAAGCCCGGTAAGGGCCTACTTCTTCCGCCGTTCCGTATTTTCCCTCTAAATAATTTTCCACCAGTCCGGCTGACTTCCGGCCATACTGGGGGAAATGCAGAAGAACTGCTTGGCGCTTAATTCTTTTTAAATGCTGAGCTAAAAGCTCACTTTGCGTTTTTTTGCCCGATTGATCTATTCCCTCAAAAACAATAAAAATTCCTTTTTTCATTAGTTAAAATCTTTAAAAATTCGGCTAGCCTATGACTGAATTTCTAT
>CAZFWR010000035.1:0-2917 GCA_964522615.1 uncultured Candidatus Saccharibacteria bacterium
GAGTTACAGGTGCCGTCACCGCAAGAGAAACATTGGTTATCGCAATTCTGCCAGCTGGACCATTCTAGGCAAGAGTCAGAGTCATAGTTACCGCAAGTGCGGCCTGAAGTTCCCGAACATTGATGTTGGCCAGAAGTACATTCATTAGTACAGCTGACTCCACAATCCTGGGAACAATTAGATGAATTTTCTCCACAAGCAGAGTTACAGGTGCCGTCACCGCAAGAGAAACATTGGTTATCGCAATTCTGCCAGCCAGACCATTCTAGACAATAGTCGCTGTCGTAATTACCGCAAGTGCGGCCATAAGTGCCTGAACACTGGTGTTGGCCAGTAAAACTACATTCATATGTACAAGTACTGACTGGCGTATAACTATAGCCAGTACAGGGTGGAGTACATCCTCCGGTTGAGTAAGTATAGGTTGTAGAAGGTGAAGTACACCCTCCTGTAGAGTAAGAATAAGAAGTGGAGGGAGTAGAACTGCCGCTAGAGTAGGAATAGGAAGTAGAGGGGGTAGAACTGCCGCTAGAGTAAGAATAAGAAGTGGAGGGGGTAGAACTGCCACTAGAGTAGGAATAAGAAGTAGAAGGCGTTGAGCTGCCGCTAGAGTAGGAATAAGAAGTAGAAGGCGTTGAGCTGCCGCTAGAGTAGGAATAAGAGCTAGACGGCGTTGAGCTGCCACTGGAGTAGGAATAAGAGCTAGACGGCGTTGAACTGCCACTAGAGTAGGAATAAGAACTAGAGGGAGTAGTAGCAGGGCTGCCGCTAGAGTAAGAATAAGAGTTGGCCGGCGTAGAAGAAGTAGAACCACCAGAGTAGGAATAAGAGCTAGACGGCGTAGAAGAGGTAGAACCACCCGAATAAGAATAGGTGGTTGCTCCTGCTAAAGAAGTAAACACCTGTAAAAAACTAAAGGAAAAAATCAAAACCAGCAAAAAAGTAAAAAACCTTTTTGCTAAACTCTTGTCCTTTATTTTATTTTTTAAATTTTTAGATAACATAATTTCTTTGAAGAAGATTTCCCAGGGTGTTTCTAGATGTTTCAGAAACACCCCAGGAGGAAAGATCTATATCGCTACAAAACCGGCCGACATACAACCAGCCCAATCCTCGATCCGCTGACCTAGCGGATCAACCAGACGGATCACCATCTGACCGTTGACCAGATCAGCCGTGATCACCCGGTAGTATGCCGCTTCTGGCGGCCCGACAAGAGCCAAGCCAACAGCTGCCCGAGGATCCGCTCGCCGAAGTGTTACAATGAACGCTTCGCAAGCTGTTAAGGGTCCCCAATCAGGATCCAAGACTAACTCCGCCGCCGCGTTGTTGATCCGTTCCAGAGGGACAGTGTTGTAGCCTGGCTTCTCGAGGGCGATGATCGCATACTGGTTGGTGATGCGAGCATTGACCTCCGCCCATAGGGTCGAGCTAGAGATCCACCCTGTGGGGGGAACTGGACCCGGACCCGGACCCGGTAGAATTCCTAGAGTTGCGTCCCCGCAACCCACCAAACCCAACGACAAAACCAGCAGGACTGCCAAAACTGTAATTCTTTTCATGACAACCTCCCTCGTACGATTTTGGATTTTTCTTTTGTAACGATCTTGCCCTAGAACAATAACACCCCTATATTATTTTGTCAAGAGGTAAAGCGAAAAAAGACTACTCTTCTAAAATAGCTACAATCACTAATCTTTGGAGATCCTTGCCCGGCGGATAACAAGTAGAAAGGGCAAGCCATTTTTGGTCTCTTTCTCGAGCCAAGAATTCTTCTTCCTCCTCTCGACTAAAGATATGTTTTTCTATTACTTGATAAGGATACAAAAAATGATTAAAGGAAATCTTAATTTTATCTCCTTCTTCTAGATTAACAATTTCACTAAAGATGCGATCATATTTGATATTCGGCCAGCCAGAAGGAGCGCTATGCCCCATTAAAACAACAATCCCCTTTTCTCCGGGTAAAGCCGAGCCGGGATAATGGATTACTCCCCGGTCCAAAGCTTCTTCCAGGCTTTCTTTGTCTTTTTCTGCCAGAGAAATAATGGGGGCCTGAAGTTCAAGGCGGGAAATTTCAATCTGATTGTCTTCCTCTATATATTCGTATTGAGGTTCTTCTTCGGAAAAAGGAGGAAGTTGGCTTACTATTTCCTCCCCGGTTCTTTTTAAAGCTCGAAAATTGAAAACCCACCCTATCTCCTCCCAATTCAGAAGAAAAAGACTGAAGAGAAAAAGAAAGAGAAAAGGCAGTCCAAAATTACGAATAATTTCTTTTCCGGACATAGCGAATTAACCGATAAGAAAATGGTGGGGAAAGAGTTCAAGAAGAATTTCCCCCTCAAAAAGGAGAAAAATGATTAACAAAGCAAAGGCGGCGCTTCCTCTAAGAATCAAATCCGGAGCTTGTTGGTCAATCCTAATAACAATAAGGAGAAAGATAGCCAAACCAACTAAGATAAAGAAAGCGAAAGCGATTCCCCAGGTAATAGCTTCATAGCGCTGGTTCAAAAAGTTTAAGAAAGGGAACCAAGGCGAAGGAGATTGGCTCCCCGAAAAAGGCTCCCCCTGAAGAGAAGTGGCTAAATAAACCTCTTCTCTCTCCCCCGGTTCAGCTTCTGAAGCCGGTTCTGTATCAGTAACTTCTCCCCCGGTCAATTCTTCACCATTGATTTCCGCCACTCCCTTCACAGATGATTCTTCTTCTATAGTCACTGGGGTAGTAAGAGGAGAAATTTCTTCTTCCGCCATAGCATATTCCGCCGAAGTCCTCGTTCCGAAAAGTTGAACAACTAAAGTCGTTTCTTGCCCCTGAAATTCTCCTTGCACTACTGCCAATCCCATGTCTTCGTAATTGGAGTCGAGAATATTTTGGCGGTGAGCGCCGGAATCCATCCAGGCTTTAGTAACTTCCCGA
>CAZFWR010000036.1:0-2354 GCA_964522615.1 uncultured Candidatus Saccharibacteria bacterium
TTTTCTAAAACCAGTCTTTCCTTTTGATTCTCCTCTTTCCCGGCTTTAAGTGATTTAACCAGGCTTTCCCATCTTTTTTCAACCGTCTCTAGATCTTTAAGGATCAGTTCTGTTTCCAAAATTTCTTTGTCTCTCAAAACATCAACCGTTTGATAAGTATTGATAATTTTGTTATTCTGAAAAACGCGGAGAATATAAACAATGGCGTCAACTTCCCGAATCTGGGCTAAAAATTGGTTGCCGAGTCCCTCCCCTTGATGGGCTCCCTTCACCAGGCCGGCAATATCAGTAAATTGAACCGTGGAATAAATTTTTTGGGCTGAATGATGCAATTGGCTTAATTGGTCAACCCGCTCATCGGGAACCGCTACCACCCCGACATTAGAATCAATGGTGCAGAAAGGATAATTCTCCCGAGCCACTTGTTTTTTAGTAATCGCCTGAAAGAGAGTAGACTTTCCCACATTAGGCAAACCGACAATACCAATAGATAAGGACATAAATTTTAATAACTAAAACTAAAATTTTAAAACTGGCTTTTTCCAACGCTGATATAACCCCAGAAAAAGAATAAGGAGAGACAGCCCTAGACTCCAGCCCCCGATAACATCAAAAAACCAATGAACCCCTAAATAGATTCTAGCTCCGCCGATAAGAAAGACAAGAACAGCTAAGGAGAGAACCAATATCTTTTTCAACCACTCTCTCTTCAAAAATTGAAAAAGGAAATAACTGAATAAGCCGTAAAAAACGACAGCGATGACCGCATGATTGCTAGGGAAAGAATAGCCTTGGGCCGAAACTAAAGCCAGATTTAAATTAGGCCGGCTTCGCTGAAATAAATATTTCGCTATTTCGCTTACTCCTAAAGTCAAGACTATTGCTAATAAAAAAAGGGAGGCCTTTCTTCTCTGACGAAGAATTTCTCCGACGATTAGTAAAAAAAGAGAAAGCAAAAGAATAATCGACCAGTGGCCAAAATAATTAAAAACCGAAAAGATCTTCGTTGCCAGCGAATTTCTCCAATCCTGAATCCCGGCCGTTATTATCTGGTCCTGACTCGGAAGACAAGAGCCTACAAAAAGATAAATTCCAAAAGGATTAAAAATAAAAAAGAAAAAGAGACTCCAGAACGGATAAGAGGAGAAAAGCCGACGACTGAAAGAAGGTATAGAAAAATTCACAGGCTTACTTGACTAAAGAAATAACCACCCAGCCGAGCATCACTAAGGCCAAGACTATTTTTGCTGAAGTGCTGATTAGGATACCAACGACTGAAGCTCGGGCTGATTTTACCGCTGCTACCATATCCTTTTTATCGTAGATTTCCCCTAATAAAGTTCCCAAAAAAGGCCCAAGAAAAACCCCAACTGGTCCGAAGAATAATCCCCCTAAAAGTAGGCCTAATCCTGATCCCCATAGTCCCCGTTTGCTAACCTGATATTTTTTAGCATTGAGCATCGGCAATAAATAGTCAAAAAGAGACAAGAGCAGAGAAAATCCTAAAAAAACAAGGGTAACAACTAGAGAAATTCTTTGAAATTGATACATCCAGGCATACAAAAAGAAACCGGCCCAGCTCAAGATCAAGCCGGGTAAGACGGGTAAGATAATGCCCACGAAACCAAGGAACATTAAGAGAAAAACAAGAATGGTTAAGGTTAAGATGTCCATTTTGCTAATATTCTATCACAGAAATCCCTTTTCTCAATAAAAAGAGAGAGGAAGAGAAAGTTTTACTCTCTCCTCCCCTTAACGATAAAAGCTTTCGAACAACTTTTGGACTCTCAAAAACTTAATTCTTTCAATTTCTTTCTTCACTGACCGGCGTTCTTTTGAGTCCAGCTTATCCATTTTCTCCTTGAGCTTTCGGCTAACATTCATTCCCTCGCCGAAAGGCGAAGACGGAGGATGGCAAGCCAGCTGCTCTTCAATGATTTCTTGCATCAGTTTCTTCTTGCCAACCAATTAAATCACCTCCTCTCGAAAGCGTAACTAAAGAACTGTTAAGGAAATATTATAAACCTTCTTCTTCAGAATTTACAGCCCTTCTTTCTGGAA
Organism: uncultured Candidatus Saccharibacteria bacterium; assembly: GCA_964522615.1. GTDB lineage: Bacteria > Patescibacteriota > Minisyncoccia > Minisyncoccales > UBA1441 > CAYLQR01. The sequence continues at coordinate 2,062 of CAZFWR010000036.1, forward strand.
TTTCTCTTCTTGGGTAGAATCTAACTTTCTAATCAGTTTTGTCAGTTCAGCAAAATGTTCTTTTTCGTCGTCTCGAATATGGCCCATAACTTTTTTGACTTCCTCGTCTCCAGCCTCATCAATATGGTCTTGATATTGATTGATGGCCACTAATTCTCCAATTAAATCCTCTCTTAGATTGTTTAAATCTTTATTGTCCATAAAAATAATAGTCTTTTTGTTTTCGACCTTTTTAGCAAGTGCCTCTTTTATTATTCCTTTAATTGTTGACCAATTAATTCTCTGTATCGGCA
>CAZFWR010000037.1:0-2277 GCA_964522615.1 uncultured Candidatus Saccharibacteria bacterium
ATCTCGGCTTAGAATTCTCCCTTCTCAACTTAGTCTTATTCTATCAAAATTTCTCCAAAAAAAAAGCTAGTTGTCTATTTCTTTTCCGAAACCTGTTTCCAAGCGTTACATCAAAGATTCTAATTTTAGCTTCCGATTCTTTATTATAATCGGCTCTTCTTCTCCCAAAAAACTGGTAATAATCAAATCGGTCGCTTCATCTTTGGTTAATCCCCGGGTACGCAGATAATTAAGCACTTCTTCTGAAATTCTGCCCACCGAGGCCTCGTGGGTCAAAGAAGCGTTCTTATTTTTATTAAGAAGCTCGGGAATCACCTGAATAGCTGATTGGTCAGACAATAAAAGGCCGGAACAATCAACATGCCCGGTCCCGGCTTGATTGGCGGTCATCCGGCTGCGGGCGGAGATTTTAGCTTTTTGATCGCTCACCATTCTGCTTCTCCAAATCCCCTTAGCTCCTTCTCCGTTCAAAAGGATAACAACATTCATCTTGGTCTCTCCCCGACTAGCAAAAACTGTCGAGATTAAAATAACAGCTGCACCGGCTAGAAGAAGGAAATAATTTTGAGTGCGGAGTTTTCCGGGAGTCTCCAGGCACCTAAAAAAGTAAGAAAGTTTAGCTCCCCTGCCTATCCAAAAATTCCTCCGAATGCTAACCACATCTTCTTCCCCCCAGCGTTGCTCTTCTTTTATTAATAATTTAGAGTTTTCCTCTAAAACAACTTTACCGACCGCTTGATGTTTCCCAATCAGATTCTCCTTCGTCGCCCAACAGGCGCTGCTAATTTCCGCTTGAGCATTCTTGGCCAGAAAAATAAGATTAGTGGGATTTTGAAAAATCTTCTCCGAAGAAATACAAATTCGGGTAAGAAGAGGAGAAGAAATTGATTCTTTTACCCAAAGAAAGAATCCCTCCTTCGGTTTTTGCTGAAAATATTTTTTAACCCAGGGAAATTCTTTCCAAGCTTCCGCTGAAGGGAGAATAATAGACCCCTCTTCCGAAACGATTTCCCTTATCTGGTTATTATTTTGCTCGAAGTGGGCAGTTTTTACATTTTTCATAACCATATTTCTCAATTGTTTCCCAAGTTGTTTTAAAGTCTGAAGAAGTATGAATAATTTTCCCTTGGAGCATAACATGAACAAAATCCGGCTGGAGAAAACGGAAAATTTCCGCCTGATGGGAAATCAAGAGCACCGACCGGCCATTTTCCAGCAATCTTTCCTTAATCAAACGGGTTAGTTTTTCCAAATTCTCCAAATCCAAGCCAGAATCCAGTTCGTCAAAGATAACGAATTTCGGTTCCAGGGCAATAATTTGGGCAATTTCGGAAAGTTTTCTTTCTCCCCCGGAAAAATCAAGGTTCACTTCCCGATCTAAAAGCTCTTTCCCTATCGTCATCTCTTTTCCAGGAGAAATTTTCTCCAACAAACGGCGAAGCGGGAGTCCCCTGACCACCGGCGGATACTGAAAGCAAAGAGCCAAACCCAGCTTGGCGCGCTCTTCGGGAGGAAGAGAAGTAATTTTTTTATCCTCAAAAAAGACCTCTCCAGCTATTATCTTGTACGGCGGCCAACCAGCGATGGCTAAACCGAGAGTGGTTTTCCCAGAAGCATTCGGCCCCAATAAAGCGTGTATTTCTCCTTTCTTAATTTCCAAGTCAATCCCCCGAAGAATTTCTTTCCCTTCGGCCTTCACCCGGAGACCAGTAATTTTTAGCATATATTTTCAAGTAAAAATCGCATTTTGTAGGAGCGGTAGACGGGATTCGAACCCGCGATCTTCTGCTTGGGAAGCAGACGTTCTACCAGCTGAACTACTACCGCTTAAAAGCAAACCATTCCTTAAATATCGCTCCGACTTTCTCCCACCAGCGGAGGGAAGGTTCTTCTTCCTTCTCCGGCTCTAAGGGAGGCTGGACCAAAGCAACTACTTTTTCTCCGGGTTTTCTTAAGTTGAGCTCCTCCCGCCCTACTTCTTCCAGGTAATCAAGTTGGCCAACAGCCGCTATTGCTTTTTCCAACCCCTCTTTCTCCGCCTCTAATTCTTCCCGCTGGCTTTTTAGAGCTTCCAATGCCTGCCCTAATTGTTTTTCTTTTTCCCAAGCCTGCCAGCCGGCTTTTCCTAAAAAAACCACTAAAAGAAAAGCGACTATAACTCCCAGCCAAAGCCAGATTGAATAATTCTTTTTTTTCTTTCTTTTAGTTCGGTGAAGATAAACCATCTTTTATAACCAGAAGGTTAAATTGGTCTTCCATTATCGCTGAAGATAAACC
>CAZFWR010000038.1:0-2155 GCA_964522615.1 uncultured Candidatus Saccharibacteria bacterium
ATGTTTTCCAAAAGTTATTCTTGCGATAAGGACAGAAATTTTGTCTTAACTTGGTTGCGATGGCAATACATCGAAAGCCCTCGCGCTTTAATTAAAATTATCAGTAATTTTTTACGCTTTAATCTAAGTTTTTTTTCTTTCTCTTTATTATTGAAAACCCTGTTTCATCCTTGGCGAAAGTATCAGGAGTCTTATGGTCGGGGTTTTGATCCTAAGAAATTTTTTTCCGCTCTTTCTTTTAATGCTATTTCTCGAGTCTTGGGGGCAATAGTCCGGATTTTAGTAATCACCATTGGCGGGGTGAGTACCCTCCTTTTGCTTCTTTTGGGACTAGTTGCTTTTATTTTTTGGATTCTTTCCCCGGTCTTAATTTTTGCCGGGTTAATCTTAGGATTTTATTCTATTTTTCAATCCCTATAATGACTACTTCTTTTTTTAAACCTCAAGAAGCTCTTATCTTTAAAATTGTCCGTTCTCCGCTAGCCCGGGTTATGAAATCGGGAAGAAAACTGGGCCATTTTTTTCTTCTCTTGGCCTTTCTGGCAAGTTTTTTCATCGGCTATCAGGTTACTATTCAGGGTTTAGAATTTAAGCCCTGGCTGGGTGGAGTGGTTTTAATCTTGCTGATGTTTGGGTTTTTTTCCTATAAAGCTTCCCTTTTCTTTGGGGTTCGTCTCATTTATCCCCGGCTCAAAATTCCCTTAGAACGAGCTGCTTCTTCTGGGAATTTGGCTTCTTTCTTAGACTATGAAACTGCTAGGTTGCTTTGGCAAATCTTTCGACAGACGCCGGGGAAAGCAGAAAATATTCCGGCTGCCGTTTTGAACCTTCTTTTTTTAAAAAAGATTCCAATAATTGATTTTGCTTTTTATCGCTTGGGCCTTAACCCTCAATATTTTGCTGCCGAATGGGAGAAAGAGGGAAGAGGGAAAGAAGAATTAATTCCAAATCTGGAAAGCATTATTCAGGCAGCGGCTAGAAGAGCTATTAAAAAAGAACAACCGCGGATTCGTCTTTCAGATTTACTGGCGGCGGTTGCCCGTTTTGATCCTTTTTTCTCACAAGTTCTGATAGAACACGGCCTGGAAAGCGAAGACTGGATTGAGGTTCTGGAATGGTATGAGCGTCTTCATCAGGCAAGAAAAAGCCAAAGGAAATTCTGGAAGCTGGATAATTTGATGAGAAAGGGAAGCTTAGCCACTAATTGGGCGGCGGCTTATACTTTGACTATTGATCGGTATTCAACTAACTGGACAAGGGAGGCTCAACTGCAGGGGCAGCATTTGGAAGCCCTCGGCCACCAAAAAGAACTAACTCAGATTGAGAATATTCTAGCTAAGTCGGGAACGAACAACGTCTTATTAGTTGGAGAGCCGGGGAGTGGCCGAAGGGATATCACTCTTGCTTTAGCCTCTAAAAGCTTTTGGGGGACAACTATTCCTTCTCTTAGCAAGAAAAGAATCTTGGAGCTTGATATTGGAGCGATGGTAAATGAAATTTCCTCTCTAGAGAAATTAGAATTGACCTTAGAGCAATGTTTCAAAGAAGCAATAACTGCTGGTAATGTTATTTTAGTTATTAATAATTTAGAAAATTATCTGGGGGGAGAAACAGCTGGGGCAATTGATATTTCCAGCACTCTTGCCCGTTACTTGCATTCTTCGAGATTTCAAGTGATTGCTCTCGCTTCCTATCGGGGATTGCACCAGAAAGTGGAGCAAAAACCAAGCATGCTTAATCTTTTTAGCAAGGTAGAAGTGGAGCCGCCAACGGCTAATCAAACACTGAAGCTCCTAGAATTTTATCTGCCTCAATTTGAAGCTCGTTATCGGCAATTTATTCCCTATCCGACTTTAAAAAAGATAGTTAGCCATAGCGCCCGCTATCTGCAAGAAAAACCTTTTCCCCAGAAAGCTCTCGACTTACTGGATGAAATTGTTATCTATGTTCATCATTCTTTCCCAAAAGAAGAAGTTATTTGGCCGCTGTATGTTGACCAAGTGATTACTCAAAAAACTCAAATTCCGGTAGGGGAAATAATAGCTTCAGAAAGGGAAACCTTGGTGAATTTGGAAACCCTTCTTCACCAAAGTATTATTAACCAAGAAGAAGCGATTCAGAATATCGCCTCGGCTTTAAGAAGAGCGAGAACGGA
>CAZFWR010000039.1:0-2145 GCA_964522615.1 uncultured Candidatus Saccharibacteria bacterium
CTTTGACGTAGAAAAGGTTACAGGTTCGAGTCCTGTGTCGCCCACTAGAGAATACGAGGCAAATTTAAAAAGCTGCTTAGAGTAAGAATGGAAGAAATTAACCTCGTCTACAAAAACAAAAATCTCCTCGTGGTTGAAAAGCCAGCCGGTTTGCCTGTTTACCAAACGGAAGGAGAAAGCCTTCTTCGGAAGTTAACCGAAGAATTCCCTAGTTTAAAGCAAGCCGGCTCTCCTCCGCGTTACGGTCTAATTCACCGCTTGGACAAAGAAACCTCCGGACTGATTTTAGTAGCTAGAAATAATCAAGCTCTTTCTTTTTTTCAAAAGCAATTTAGGGAAAGGAAAGCGAAGAAAAAATATTTAGCTTTAGTCGTTGGCCATCTTCGGTCCCAAGAAGGGATTATCCAGACCTTAATCGGCCGCTCGAAAAAAGATTTCCGCCGGCAGAAGGTCTTCCTCCCAGCCGACCCTCAATCTTCTTCTGCCCGGGAAGCCATCACTTATTACAAAGTCCTCCAGGAATTTCCCCGCTTTAGTCTTTTGGAACTCTCTCCGAAAACCGGCCGGCGGCATCAATTAAGAGTGCACCTTGCCTGGAAGCATCACCCTCTTGTTGGCGACAAAAGGTATGGCTTTAAACAGCAATCTAGTGTAAAATATCTAGAGCATCAATTCCTCCACGCTTTTTACCTCAAAATCCAGTTAATGAACGGGGAGGAAAAAGAATTTTCCCTCCCCCTCCCCAGCAGTCTTAAGAAAGTTTTAACATGTCTGATATCGACACCTTCGAAAAAAACTATTTGAAAAAAGATAACCCCCGCCTTGAAGCGGGAGACTTGGTCAAGGTTTATCAGAAAAACCTGGACAAAGAAGGAGGAAAACCTCAAGTATTTGAGGGACTGGTCTTAGCCAGAAAGCACGGCCAAGGATTAACAGCGACCATTACCGTCCGCAAGGAAATTAAGGGAATCGGGGTCGAGAGAATTTTTCCTCTCCACTCTCCTTTAGTAGAAAAGATTGAAATTGTCAAGAGAGGAAAAGTTCGGAGAGCTAAACTCTATTACTTACGAGAGGCTAAGGGAAAGAAAAAAAGAGTCAAAGCCCAGGTTGAAAAGAAAAAACCTTCTTCCGTTCCAGAAGGAGAAAAAGAGGCTTGAAAGCTCGTTAAAAGAAGTTCATAATAATAGAATTCGGGAGCAAGGATTAGACTCTTTTATTAAGAAAAAAGCCCAGATGGCGAAATTGGTACACGCGACAGACTGAGGCTCTGTGCCGAGTTTTCGGCGTGCGGGTTCGAGTCCCGCTCTGGGCACCAGCTCCTCTTGCTTAAAAAAGCATAAGAAAGTAGGATAGAATAGAACCGGAGCCGGGCGCTTAGCTCAGCGGCTAGAGCATCGGATTTACATTCCGGAGGTCAGGGGTCCGAATCCCTTAGCGCCCACTAAGCTAGAGGCCGAGGTAGCCAAGGTGGTCACGGCACATCTCTGAAAAAGATGGGATCTCGGTTCGACTCCGAGCCTCGGCACTTTTCCGCGGGAGTAGTATAGTTGGTTTATTACATCGGCTTGCCATGCCGAAGATCGCGGGTTCGAATCCCGTCTCCCGCTCCAGACCATGTTAACAGGGAAGGAAAGTTGGCGATTCCTCGCCACTCTTCTCCTTATCATTACTATTGGGGCCTTAGCTCCACCCCATATTATAAGCCTAGAAAGAATTAACTCGACCAGCCAAATAGCGGTGAAAAATTCTACCCCTTCCATCCGGAAGAGTAGTTTTCTTGCTGTTGCTAGCCCCCCGGCTATTGGCGAAGCAACTCTTCATTCCCTCCAGGTTATTGTTACTGCCTATTCCTCCCGACCGGAAGAAACAGACGATGATCCTTTTATCACCGCTAGCGGGCAGACAGTTCGCCAAGGGATTGTTGCTAATAATCTTTTTCCCTTCGGCACCATCATCCGCCTTCCTCAGCTTTTCGGCGATGAGGTTTTCATCGTTGAAGACCGAATGCATCCCCGCCAAAGTGACTACCATGTCGATGTCTGGTTTGCTTCCACAGAAGACGCTATTCGTTTTGGAACGAAAAAAACTATTGCGGAAGTAGAAAGAAAAATTTAAGATTTATTTTAGAAGTTTATATCCGCATTC
>CAZFWR010000040.1:0-2129 GCA_964522615.1 uncultured Candidatus Saccharibacteria bacterium
GATGTCCATTTTGCTAATATTCTATCACAGAAATTCCCGCAAAAGAAACCCCGGAACAAAGAGGTGATTAAATCTATCGTCTCCCCCTTTTCAAAACGCCCCCTAACTGTTAAAATTAGAGCAGTTCGTTCCATCAACCGTCAAGGAGGTTAGCATGAAAAGGTTGCTTGAAGGAGTGCAGTTCATTCTTTTTTACCTTTTTCATCTCGGGCTGGGAATTATCTTGCAGGTCTTAAAAAAAGCCGGACGGATTAAAATTAGTTATCAAGAAGAAATTCCCTATCGTCAGGGAAACCTTATCTTGGTAGCTAATCACCCTACTCTACTGGAGCCAGTTATAACTAACTTCGCTTTCTTTACGAAGTATGTATTCCACCCGCGACTGATTCCCTGGAATACCCCAGATAAGAAAAACTTTTACGAGCCGTGGTGGTGTTGGTGTTTCCGGAGTCGTTCTGTTCCTGTTGATCGACAACAAGGCCAGATTTCCCTCAGCAGAGAATCAGTTAGAAAGATAAAAGAAATTCTCAAAGCCCGTCAAGTGCTAATTTTATTCCCGGAAGGAGGAAGAACTTTTAAGGGGAAGGAGTTATCTTTTAGCCAGGCCGGCAAGAGAATCAGAAAATTAAAGGAAGGAGCAGCTTGGCTGGTAAAGCAAACCGGAGCCGCCGTTGTCCCGATGTGGATTGATGGTTCGGAAACGGTTCTTCCAAACGGAAAATTCCCTTTTCCTAGATTCTGGAAAGGAAAAATCGTGGTCAAAATCGGTCATTCTTTGTCTTTTCCAGACGACATTTCCCGTCAAGAAATAACCCAAACAATAACTCTCGCTCTTTTAGGATTGGCCGATGAATAAGAGGGACTGGCGCAAAGCCAGATCCCTCTTCTCTTTTTCAATGAATTTTGCTCCCAGGTGAAACCGGCCTGTCAGGAATAAGAAGAGCGGGTTGCTGGAATTCTTCATCTTCCGCTGCTAAAAGCATCCCCTGGCTCTCTAAACCAAAAATAATTTTGGGCTCCAAATTGACTATAATAATTATTTCCTTTCCTATTAAATCTTCGGGCTGATAGATTTTGCCAATACCAGCAATAATTTGCCTCTTCCTTAGACGAAACTCTTTTCCCAAATCAAGTTGTAGCTTTACCAACTTTGAAGATTCTTCTATTTTTTCTGCCTGAATAATTTTTGCTACTCTTAAATCAAGTTTTTGGAAATCTCGAAAATTAATCATAGATTGAAAAACAAATTATTAGAATTATTAGTTATTTTCTCTTTTCTTAAAAAAAGGAGAGAGAAATGTTTCTCTCTTTCCTTTAACGGTAAAAGCTCTCGAACAAGTTCTTGACTCGCAAGAACTTAATTCTTTCAATTTCTTCCTCTATCAGCCGATGTTCTTTCGAATTCAGCTTATTTATCTTCTCTCGAAGCTCTTGGCTGAGCCTCGCTCTCTCGCCGAAGGGCAAAGACGAAGAATGGTAAGCCAGTTGCTTTTTAATGATTTCCTGCATCAGTTTCTTCTTGCCAACCAATTAAATCACCTCCTCTCGAAAACATAGCTAAAGAACTATTGAGGAAGCATTATAAACCTTCTTCTTTAGAATTTACAGCCCTTCTTTCTGGAATTTCTCTTCTTGAGTAGAATCTAACTTTCTAATCAGTTTTGTTAATTCGGCAAAATGTTCTTTTTCGTCATCTCGAATATGGCCTAAGACTTTCTTAATTTCCTCGTCCCCAGACTCATCAATATGCTCTTGGTACTGATTAATGGCTCCCAATTCTCCGATTAGATCCTCTCTTAGATTGTTTAAATCTTTATTGTCCATAAAAATATATAGTTTTTTTATTTTTGACCTTTTTTAGCAAGTGCTTTTTTACGATTCTTTCAATTGCTGACTAATTAATTCTCTGTATCGGCAATATTCACAATCTTCTCCGGAAGCCGGAATCTGATCTGAATCCAAACATTCTTTAATTTCAAAAAGCGTTGGTTCCACCCAATCATCATCACCATCATAAGAAACGAGAGTAACTTCAAATTCCAATTTACCGTCAAATTTTGGACGATTTTTGCTAGCGTTAGCAAAAACAAAATAACCAGTATTTAAAACCTTGAATCCATTTTGACGGA
>CAZFWR010000041.1:0-2000 GCA_964522615.1 uncultured Candidatus Saccharibacteria bacterium
TCTTTGGATGCCCCTCCAGAGCCTTGGAAAAAGTGCCTCCTTCTTTTACTTTATTGGCGGCCCCCAGGATAATGGTTTTAAAATAACGGTTGGTTTCTTGGGTCGCCAAAGCTTCCAAAGTGCTGACTACCGGTGTTCCCGACTTCAAGAGAACTGCGGCCTGCCGAGCAAAAGCGGCGACCGATTTAACGGGAACCCCGGAACCAAAGAGGTTTTTCTGCCAGATGGATTCTGCCCTTGCTCGTTGAAGATTGGTAACAAAAAGGCCTTCTTTTTGTAAAGCGGAAATAGCCGCCGCTTTAGAGCCGGCTTGGACAACCCCCTCTTTTGCCTCCCCCTTTTGAGTTCGAGCGCGATATTTAAATTCCATAGTTTAATAAAAATTAATCAAGCCCGCAAAAGTTGCCTTAATTCATTTGAGTCCAGAGAGTAAGCTAAGGCCTTTTGGACAGTAATCTTCCCTGACCGGACCAGTTGAGCCAAAGACTGGTTCATAGAAATCATTCCGACGTTAGAAGAGGTTTGGACAACCAAAGGAATTTGGTCGATATCATTCCTTCTAACAAGATTGGCAATTGCCGGAGTTGAGATCAGCACCTCGCAAGCAGGAATAAATTTCCCCTCAATAGTTGGAATTAATCTTTGAGAAGCAATTCCCAGCAAGGAGCTGGCTAATTGCATCCGGATCTGATTCTGTTCTTCAGCCGAGAAGACATCTACTAGGCGATGAATGCTTTCCGCCGCGCTATTAGTATGCAGAGTGGCAAAGACCAAATGTCCTGTCTCGGCGGCAATGATAGCCGTTGAAATGGTTTCTAAATCCCGCATTTCTCCGACGACAATGACATCTGGGTCTTCTCTCAAGGTTGCCCGCAGAGCTCGGGGAAAATTAAGGGCATCAGCGTAAACTTCTCGCTGGGAAATCACCGCTTTTTTGTCTTCAAAAACATATTCAATAGGGTCTTCCAAAGTAATAATCATCTTCCTTTGCTGGCTGTTGATTTCATCAACTAAAGAAGCAAGAGTGGTTGATTTCCCTTGGCTGGAAGCTCCAGTCACCAAAACAAATCCTTGAGCATGATGAGTAAATTCTTTCAGAATCGGAGGAAGATTAAGCTCTTCAATACTGCGAATACTCTGGGGAATAAGGCGAAAAGCCATACTAATTGTCCTCTTTTGAAAATAGGCGTTGACTCTCAATCTTATCCCCTCCACCTCAAATGAAAGGTCAATATCTTTCTTCTTTAAAAAGAGCTGGTATCTTTCTTCTCCGGCTAAATAGTGAAGTAATTCTTGAGTATCTTTTTCGGAAAGCTTTTCTTCATCCTCCAAAGGAACAATTTGGCCAGTAACACGAAAAATCGGAGGGCGCCCCACGCCAAGATGAATATCGGAAGCCTCTGATATTTTGGCTTGCTTCACTAATTTTTCAAAACGGCTGACAATTTCTATCATAGAGGACTAATTTAACCCTTCTGGTTACAAATGAATATCGGTTACTCTTAAAACTTCCGCCAGAGAAGTTTCCCCTTGGATTACCTTCAGCATTCCCGCCTGAGCCATGGTAACCATTTCCTGTTTTTGGCTTTCTTCTCTTAATTTTTCTTCTGTCGGCCGGGAAATAATGAGACTGGCTAAACGATCAGTCATTTCCAAGACCTCAAAGAGTCCTACTCGTCCCTTATAACCAGACGACCCGCACTTTGGACAGCCAACCGGTTCCCAAATAAAGAGGGGAGAGGGAGGAGTAATTTTTCCCCGCGCCTTGGGAGGCAAAGAATCAATCTGTTCTAAAATTAACTTCTTCTCCTCCGGGCTAACTTTCACTTTTTTCCGGCAATGAGGACAAAGTTTTCTTACCAGTCTTTGAGCAATGATTACTTTCAGGGAAGGGCCAATCAAAAAAGCGGGCAAGCCCATATCAATTAAACGGGGAATGGCTCCGATGGCATCATTGGTATGTAAAGTAGAAAGAACTAAATGGCCGGTTAAAGAAGCGT
>CAZFWR010000042.1:0-1941 GCA_964522615.1 uncultured Candidatus Saccharibacteria bacterium
CAATTTCGCTGTCTTAACTGTCAAAATTGGGAGCTTTCCCAATCTCCTAAATTGAATCAAGAAATCAAAGGAGAAAAGATGAGCCCCGAAGAAGTCGTGGCTTTGGCTGAACGTTTTCGCCTTCCCAGTCTTTCTTATACTTACAACGATCCGATTGTTTTTCTGGAATATGCATTGGATATAATGAAGCTGGCCCACCAGAAGAATTTGAAAAATATCTGGGTTACCAGCGGTTTTTTAACTCCCCAAGCCCTGGAGATTGTTTCTCCTTATCTAGATGCAGCTAATATTGACCTCAAGGGATTTTCCGAAGACTTCTATCAAAAATATTGTGGTGGCCGTCTAGCTCCGATTTTAGAAATTCTTCAAGCTGTCAAAAAGCAAAAGATTTGGCTGGAAGTAACCACTTTAATTATTCCCGGAGTTAATGATTCGGAAAAAGAATTGAAAAAGATCGCCCAGTTTATCTATAAACAGTTAGGAGCGGAAACCCCTTGGCATCTCTCTAGGTTTTTTGGTGACTTTTCCTGGAAACTTCAGCATTTGCCCCCCACTCCCCTAAAAACACTAGAAAAGGCTTACGAAATTGGCCAAGAAGCTGGCTTGAAATATATTTATATCGGTAATGTCCCTGACTTGGACAAAGAAAATACCGATTGCCCCCATTGCCATCATAAAGTTATTGAGCGTCATGATTATCAAGTTGAACGCCACGATAAAAATGGAAAGTGCCCTTATTGTGGTACCGATTTAAATATTATTGAATAAGACAAAAATGCTTTCTTTCGTTTCTCTTTGCCCCCATCCCCCGATTATTCTTCCCGGAGTAGCTCCAGAAGCAGAACGCCAAAAAGCTACTTCTACTATTCAGGCAATGGAAAAGTTAGGTCGGCTTTTCCAACAAGCGGATATCCAAAGTGTTGTCCTGGTTTCTCCGCATGGAGCTTTTGACCCTCAGCGGATGACTCTTCTCTTTTCTCCCAAAATAAAGGAAAATCAGCAGAATTTTAATCTTCCAGAAACTAATTTATCTTTTCCAGGGAACTTAGAATTAAGCCGTGACCTGATCCAGAGGGCAGAACAAGAATCTGTTCCCCTAAGGGTTGTTATGCCCGAAGAATTAGATAATGGAGCTTTTGTTCCCCTCTACTTTCTTGCCCGAAACCAAGAAAAAAGCCCCTCCCTAGTGGAATTGGTTTACTCTGCCCTTGACTCCGCCACTCATTTGAAGCTGGGTCAGGTTCTCTATCAAGTTATTCAGGAAAGCCCGGAGCGCATTGCTTTTATTGCTTCCGGAGATCTTTCTCATCGCCTGACTAAAGATGCTCCTGCTGGTTATTCTCCTCGGGGGAAAATTTTTGACGAGAAAATTCTTAAGCTTTTAAAACAAAAAGACGTTTCTTCTGTCTTGAATATGGATTCCGAATTAATAAAAGAAGCTGGAGAATGCGGTTATCACTCTATCCTTATTCTTCTGGGACTGCTTCGGGAATGGGGATTAGAAAAATGGACCCCGGAAATACTTTCTTATGAAGCCCCTTTCGGCGTTGGTTACGCCGTCGTTAATTTTTCAGCTAATCCTTTATGAATTACTGCCCTTTTCTTGCTCGCTTGGCCGCAGAGACTTTTGTCAAAACAGGAGAAGTAATAGATTCTCCAGTTGATTGCCCTTCAAAATTACTTTCCCGAAAATCTGGAGTTTTTGTTACCATAGAACAAGATGAGCAATTACGGGGTTGCGTCGGAACCTACTTGCCTACTCAGAAGAATATTGCCCAGGAAATTATTCATTCTGCTATTACTGCTACGACTGATTCTCGCTTTCCTCGCCTTCAGGCTAGAGAACTTCCCTCTCTCCACTATACTGTTTCCTTATTAAACTCTCTCCAGCCAGTGAAAACTCTTGAAGAACTTAACCCTAAAGAATATGGTATAATAGTT
>CAZFWR010000043.1:0-1882 GCA_964522615.1 uncultured Candidatus Saccharibacteria bacterium
ATGCTTAACAGGCATCTGTTCTACCTTTGAACTACCCCGGATCAATAGTCTTCCAACTTTTTCAAGTTCTCTTGCTCTCTAATTTTCTCTAAGGCCTTTACTTGAATCTGACGAATCCGTTCTCGGGTTACCCCGAAAGCTTCTCCCACTTCTTCTAAAGTTTTGGGTTGGCCGTCTTCTAAGCCAAAACGCATTATCAGAATCTTCTTTTCCCTCTCTATTAAATTAGTAAGTATTTCTTCTATCCTCTCTCGCAACAGACGGCAAGCAGCTGGATCGGAAGGAGGCAGGGCTTCTTTACTCTCAATGAACTCTAACAGGATAGCATCTTCATCTTCCTTTCCGACCGGTTTCTCTAAAGAGATAACTTCATTGGAAATTTCCATAATCTGGTGAGCTTTCTCTACTGGGATACCCATTTCCGCTGCTACTTCTTCCACCACCGGCAAACGACCAAGGGTTACCTGAAGACCCTTTTTTATTTTAGTATAACGAGAGATTTTTTCAATCATATGAACGGGCACCCGGATAGTCCGGGCATAGTTAGCCAAAGCTCGGGTAATCGCTTGGCGAATCCACCAAGTAGCGTAAGTCGAAAACTTATAACCTTTCCTCCAATCAAATTTCTCCGCCGCTCGGAATAATCCTAAATTCCCCTCTTCAATTAAATCCAATAAATCCAGTTTTGAAGTCCGATAAATATATTTCTTGGCAATAGAAACCACTAATCTTAAATTAGCCCGGATTAATTTTTTCTTCGCTTCCCCGTCCCCTTTTTGAATCAGCTTGGAAAGTCTTTGTTCCTCTTTAGCGTCGATTAAAGGCTCTTCCCCAATCTCTTGAAGGTAAGCCTGAACCGGGTCAATCCGCTTAGAAGTTTTTTTTGACTCTTGAGCTAAAGGTTCCAAAAAATTCTTCCGGGGATTAATTTCTAAATGGCTGTCTTCCAGGGCATTATAAACCCTAGCCATTTTCTGAACATTGTTTTTCAGGCGGGGAAAAGCATAAGCGATTTCGTCTTCGGTCACAAATCCTCGCGTATTTCCTTTCGCAATTAAGGAAACTAGCTTTTTCTCCCAGCGAGGCTCCCGAGTCTTTTTCTTTTGATTATTTTTGCTCTTGGGAATGATGGCTTTTACCATAATGAGTTAATTGTCGGCTAAGTTTTTGAAATTCTTGAGTTAATTTTCCTAAAAGTGATTCATTTTTCCCTTTTTCTGCCTCTTCAATATCTTGAGCCAGTTTTTCCAACTTCTCTTTGAGTTCTAACTGCTCCAATTCTGCCAGACAGATTCTTAATTCTTCCCCTCCTTCTATTTCCTCCTGATCTATTTCCAGGGCAAGAACACTAAGGAAATTATCTAGCTCCCGAGATTTTTCCCTCGCCCGCTGAAGTTTTCCCTTTTTCCATTGCTGGATAATTTTCTGCGAAGGAGAAGAAAAAAGGGCTATTTGTTGGAGAGAGACGGAAGTTAAAGGTAAATCTTGAGCGCTAACCAAGCCGAGGATTCTTTTTTCCAGCTTCTGCTTTCGAGAAAGTTGAACCGGAGAAGAACGAACCACTTCCTCAGGCTCCGCTCCCTCTCCTTTTGGAGAGCGGGTCTCCTTTTTTTCCCTTTTTGCCAATTCGTCGATAATGCTTTCTTCATTCACTTTCAAAGCTTGGGCCAATTTCTGAATCCAATGAGCCTGCTCAATCCGATTGGAAATTCTGGTTAAGAGAGGAAGGAGCATAGCTAAAATTTCTTTTCTTCCTTCCGGCTCTTCTTTAGAATAACCGGCAAAAGCTCGCTGGAAATAGAAGTCAAAAATAGACTGAGATTTTTCAATCGCCTTTTTCCAATCCTGGGAGGACTTTCTGATAATCTCGGCCGGATCAAGA
>CAZFWR010000044.1:0-1617 GCA_964522615.1 uncultured Candidatus Saccharibacteria bacterium
CTTTTTCTGCTAATTCAAAACCATCTTGGCAGTTAACCAAAGCCCGGAGGCGGCGATTAGCGGTTGCGGATTCGGTTGCCAGGAAGCAGAATGATTGATGAGAGGAGCGGCCTACCCTGCCTCTTAATTGGTGTAGTTGGGCTAAACCAAATCTTTCTGCTCCTTCAATCATCATCACCGTGGCTTGAGGAATATCTATTCCTACTTCAATGACGGAGGTGGAAACAAGAATCTGCAGACGATGGGCCTGAAAATCCCGGATTACTTTTTCTTTTTCGGTCGGTTTTAATCGGCCGTGCAGCAAGCCGATTTTCAACTCCGGGAAAATTTCCCGGGAAAGTTTTTTGTATTCCACCTTGACTGTTTTTACCGCTTCTTCTTCCGATTCAATGCGGGGGCAGACCACAAAGGCCTGGTGCCCGGCCTTTGCTTCTTGCCGGATAAATTGATAGGTAGCCGATTTTTCTCCGGGACCAATAATTCTTGTCTGGACAGGTAGGCGATTAGCCGGAACTTCAGCCAATAAAGAAATATCTAGGTCTCCATACAAGGTAAGAGCGAGGGTGCGCGGAATAGGGGTAGCTGTCAGAGAAAGAAAATGGGGGACGGTTTTCTGCCCGCT
Organism: uncultured Candidatus Saccharibacteria bacterium; assembly: GCA_964522615.1. GTDB lineage: Bacteria > Patescibacteriota > Minisyncoccia > Minisyncoccales > UBA1441 > CAYLQR01. The sequence continues at coordinate 623 of CAZFWR010000044.1, forward strand.
GACCTTTTTTAACCTTGCCCTTTGGCGAACGCCAAAGCGATGTTGTTCGTCAATAATGACCAGAGCGAGGTTGGAAAATTGGACTCGGTTCTGAATCAGGGAATGAGTGCCGATTAAGAAATCAACTTTCCCAGTAGCTAATTTTTCTAATAATTCTTCGGGAGGGAGAGAGCGGCTATTAAGGCGGCTAACTTCATTGGTGAGCAAACCCGTCTTTACTCTAAAGCCCTTAAAAAATTTAGTAAAAGTTTGAAAATGCTGATGGGCTAAAACAGAAGTAGGAGCCATAAGAGCGGCTTGATGTTTTGCCTTAACGGTATTTAGAATAGTAATAGCGGCTACCACCGTTTTACCGGAAGCAACATCGCCTTCTAATAATCGGGACATAGGCTGGGGTTGGGCCAAATCCTTCAAAATTTGCCAAGAAGCTTTCTTTTGAGAAGGCGTTAATTGAAAATCTAAAGATTGGACAAATTTTTGGACTAAAGGAATATCAATGGAAATAGCCGAAGCGGGTTGAGAGGCGTTTTCCATTTTTGACTGAAGCGCTTGAAGCTGAAGGAGGAAAAGTTCTTCAAAAGCAAAACGGAAACGAGCCTGCTCGGCTTTTTCCAGTGTTGGGGGAAAGTGAATATCAGCGATGGCGGTAGGGAGGTTCAAAAGATAATGTTTTTTCTTCAGCTCTTGGGGAAGCGAATCAGTTAAGTTTTTCCGGCTCGGGAGAAGGGAATAAAGAATATAGCGGAGCCAACGGGAGGTTAAACCTTTCGTTTCCGGGTAAATAGGTACCAGGCGGGCTAGATGGAGAGGATTCTCTCCTTTTTTGATTCTTTCTTGAACCGGACTGCTAAGATAAATGCCCCCTTTCCCTCTCTTAATACGGCCGGCCAGATAGACTTCTTGGTTTAAAAGTTCTTCGGCCAGATAAGGTTGATTGAACCAAACTACTTTCAGGGTTCCGGTTTTATCTTGAAAGAGAGCTTCGGTAATAGTCA
>CAZFWR010000045.1:0-1521 GCA_964522615.1 uncultured Candidatus Saccharibacteria bacterium
ATTTTGATTTAATTCGACCTTTGTTAATAATTTAGCACATTTAGCGGGCATATTCTACTATCCGGGATTCCCGAATAACATTAACTTTAATCTCTCCCGGATAAGTAAGGTCAGATTGCACCCGGTCAACGATTTCTTTGGCAATCTTTCGGGCTTGGAAATCGTCCACCGCTTCCGGCTTAACTAGAACTCTAATCTCCCGACCGGCTTCAATAGCGTAGCAATCTTTTACTCCCTTAATAGATTTGGCAATGTTTTCCAAGTCTTTTAATCTCTTCAGGAATTCTTCTGAGCTTTCTCTCCTGGCCCCGGGACGAGAGCTGGAAAGGGCGTCAGCCGTCTGAACGAGAATGGCTTCCACCGACTCATAGGGATAATCTTCGTGATGGGATTTCATAGCGGTAATTATCTCCGGCTCGACATTGAATTTCTCTAAAATCTTTATCCCGATCTCCACGTGAGAGCCTTCAATTTGCTCATCTACCGCTTTCCCAATATCGTGCAATAAGCCGGCTTTCTTGGCGACAAAACTATCCGCCCCTATTTCTTCCGCCATCGTCTTAGCTAATATAGCCACTTCAATCGAATGGAGAAGAACATTTTGGCCGTAACTGGTCCGAAAACGGAGGCGGCCGAGAAGTTCCACCAATTTCGGGGGAAGATCGACTAAGCCGACTTTATAGACAGCCGCTTCTCCGGCTTGCCGCACCTGTTCTCTGACTTCTTCTTTCGCCTTCTCCAGGACTCTCTCAATTCTCGCTGGTTGAATCCGTCCGTCGTCAATTAACTTTTCTAGAGCCACTTGGGCAATTCTCCGGCGGAGAGGATTAAAGGCGGAAATAACCACTGTCTGCGGAGCTTCATCAATAATTAATTCCACTCCGGAAGCTTGTTCAAAGGCTCGGATATTCCTTCCACTTCTTCCGATAATTCTTCCTTTGATTTCTTCGTTGGGCAAACTAATGGTCGTCGTCGTTAAATCTTCTACCTGGCTAGGAGCATACTTCTGAATAGCCAAGGAGGCAATCCCCATCGCTTTTTCTCGGTAGCGTTCCTTTCCCTCCGCTTCCAGTTTCCGGAAGCGGGTCAGAAGTTCTTGCTTTGATTCCTCTTCAACTCTTCTTAACAATTCTTCTTTCGCCTCTTTCTCTGTCAAGCCCGAAACTTCTTCTAGTTTCTGGAGAATCTTTTCTTTTCCACTCTTTAGTTTTTCTTCCCATTGACGGTACTCTTCTTCTTGACCAACTAGTTGCTGCTCTTTTTTGGTAAGAAGAGTGTCTTTCTCATTCAAATCTTGAGTGTGGCGGAGAAAATATTCTCTTTCTTGGGTAGCTTTGATTTCTTCCTGCTTCTTAATCTTTTCCGCCTCCTGGACAATCTTTTGAGCTTGCTGCTGGGCTCTGACTAGTATTCTTTCTTTCTCTTTTTTTCCCTGCTCTAGTTTTCGGTTCAAATCTTCTTCAATCGTTCCCTGCCTCCGGCGGCCAATAGCCTTCCGCAGAAGGTAACCGAAAAAGAAAC